>JAGNLV010000001.1:855549-1155549 GCA_017999435.1 Candidatus Zixiibacteriota bacterium | reverse complement strand
TGCTCGACGTGGCCGCCGGCGGCGGCGCCGAATATGTCGGCACCAATCCCGGCAAAGGCGTCTGGGCGCTCCGCACCGTCTACTCCCCGCTCCTCTGGGAGTACGTGTTCAACCAGTACGGCAACGAACTGACAATCTGCAATCTCAACGACGACGCCTACCTGGATGTCGTGGCGGTCATGTCGCTGGGCGATGCGGCGCTGGCGATCAACGGCCTCACCGGGCAGGAGCTCTGGACCTGGGTCGGGACGGAGAACCTTTACGCCGTCACCAGCGGCGACTTCAACAGCGACGGCGTCGACGAGGTCGCCGTGGCCGGCGCCGACAAGCGGGTGACCGCCCTCGGGGTCGTCGACAAAGCGGTGCAGTGGCAGTTCACGACGCCCACCGCCCAGATCTACCGCAAGTGCCTTGCGTCGAGCGATCTCAACGGCGACGGTGCCGACGATGTCATCGCCGGCTGCGACGACGGCCATGTCTACGCCATCAACGGCCTCACCGGGATCGCCCTCTGGGACGCCCCGAGCCTCGGCGCGGTCAACGAAGTGGAACTGGCGCAGATGAACGACGTCGGCCCGCTCGATGTCGTCGCCGCCTCCTCGACCGGCAAAGTCTGGGTGCTCAACGGCGAGACCGGCGCCGTCCTCTGGGATTACACCACCGGCGGCACCTGCGAGCACGTCGAGGTGCTCGACGTCAACGGCGACAAGGTCAACGACATCGCGGCCGGCGTCGCCCCGAGCGCCGCCAGGGTGATCATGATCAACGGCGCCACCCATCTCGAAATGTGGAACGTGAGCCTCGGCCTGGCCTCCAACACCCACAGCTTCGCCCACGGCGACCTGAGCGGCGACGGACTGGACGATCTCGTCGCCCCCGGCAACTCGACCGACCGCAAGGTCCACGCCCTCTGGGGACTCACCGGCGGCGACCTCTGGACGCCCTTCCTGACCGGCGACGAGGTCAACTGCGTCTGGGTGCAGGACATGGACGGCGACGGGGTCAACGACGTCATCGCCGGCTCCGACGACCAGCTCGTGTACGTGCTGCACGGCAACACCGGTGTCCCGTACTGGCAGTTCTCCACCAGCGGCGACGTCATGCACCTCATGGTCGGCGACATCGCCGGCCCCGGCCGACCGAGCATCGCCTGCGTGACGTTCGACGGCGACGGCACGGTCTACGCCTTCGATTCCTGGTACGTCGAGCCGGGCTGCTGCACGCTGCGCGGCGACTACGACAGCGACGGCGCGATCAAAGTCGCCGACCTCACCCAGCTCGTCGCCTACCTCTTCCGGGGCGGCCCCGCGCCGGGCTGTTTTGAGCACGGCGATATCGACGGCGACGGGACGATCAAGGTGAGCGATTTGACCCTGCTGATCTCGTACCTGTTCCGCAGCGGCCCGCCGCCCGCCGCCTGCCCGTAAGTCCGGGCTGTCTCGGCCAAGCCGAGAGAAAGACGACGCCTGCCGCTTCCCCCCGCGCGGGGGAAGCGGCACGGCCGCGGCCTCGCCGAAAAAAATAGACCCCCGATCCGCAATATCGCTTGACAGGCAATCCCCTGCTGCCTAAATTATAAGTGAAACCGTCAGGGTCTTTTCGTTCACCGCCAAGAGAAGTCCATATCCTCACCTCGTGCGACGCCTGTGGTGCGTCTCGGACTGGAGAGAAAAGCCAATTCCCCGCCTCGCATGCCTCTTCATCGGAACGGGTAATGCTCAACGTCAGTGAGGAGGTGCATATGAGATGAATGTGTCCGCGACGGCGGCTGGTCGCCGCGCCGCGGACCCAGGAGAGATCCTGCCAAGACCAGAGAGACCTACTACCGCGAAAGCGAAACGATTGACCGCAATGTCCCGGCGTCTCCTCGGGCATCAGGGATAGATGCCGGCTCGGTGCCGGTCCGGAAAAACGGCGGCCCACCCAACATCCGCCCATCATCCCCGGATCGGTGCGGCGGGAGCGGCGGCGGGAAGCGGTTGCGATCGTTTCACAATGGAAACGGATCTCCGTGACACGAAGCCCGGCGGCCGGACAACCGGCCGCCGGTGCTTTATTCCCCTACTGGCTAAGGGGATCCCCCCATACTCCGTCCCCGGCCGGCGAACCGCGCGCCCCGCATCGACACTCCCGCCCCTCTGCTAATCCGTTCAGAACCATCGGTTTGCCCGGCGCCAAGCGTGTCCCGGCCGCCTCCGGCACCGCGCTTGCACTACCCCAGCGCGAACAGACTGGGAACGAACTACTACGGCGGACAGTACGTATGAGAGTCAAGTTCGTGCTGACGATGGACAACCTGGTCGTCGATGATAAGAGCATCGACCAGGTGGTGCTCGATTGGGAGGCCAATGTCGACCAATCGGAAATCCTCCAGTTGTCCCACCAGTGGATAACCTCGAGGAACTTCCTCACTCAGCGCATGTTGGGACTAGTGCAGGTTGGTGAGTCCTCCCTGACCATTGAACCGCTCGAAGAGGACGATTATGCACAGTGGTGAGTGGCTGGCACAGGCCCGCGCGCTGCTCGAACGGGCTGTCCAGGCCGTCCAGGATCTCGCCGCGGCCGCGGCCGGGGCGCAGGAGTGGATCGTGGCGCACTTTGGCCAGAACGGCCTCTACGCCGCGGCCTTTATCGGTGCCGCCCTCGGCCTTTACCTGATCCTGCAGCTGATCCGCATCACCCTGGCCGCTCTCAAATACCTGGTCGTCCCGGGCGTCGGACTCGCCCTGCTCGGCTCGCTGGTGCTGCCGTTCTCGTTCTTCTTTCTCCTGCCGATTACCCTGTCCGCCTGCTCGCTCGTGCTGCTGTTTAAGGGCTGACGCCACACCTGTGGGAGGCCGGCCCCTCCCTTGGCCGGCCGATTCCCCGCCCGCGGTTCCCCATGGCATGCTAACCGCCTGAGGTTCAGGCGGTTTTCTTCTGCCCGCCGCCCGGCAAACCGTTTGCCCCCGTTTCATCTGAAACAAAGATCCGAGCTCCGCTCGGCCGACCCGCGAGGCAACCGTCTATGGCAGAAGAAACCACTCCCCAAACCTGCGTCAACTGCGGGCGCACCCTGGTCAAACAGAAAGGCGTCTGGATCTGCCTGGCCTGCAATCCCACCGCCATCGATACCGCCGACATCTTCGTCGATCCCGTCGAAAGCGAGGACTACCTCCTGATCGAGTGCCCCGGCGTGTCTCTCTATGACCCGGCGACCGGCGAGGTGGTCGAGGGTGTCCGCTGGCGCGACGAGAACGACGCGACCAAGGGGTTTGAAATAGTCGGCCGCCCGATCTATGCTCCCAACCACAAGCACCGTCGGCGCGTCCGCAAGGAGGCGGTGGGAAAAATCCGCCGCTGTCGCGCCTGCCAGGACTACACCATCCGCATGCGCCGCCCCGAGGGGCGCGACTTCTTCATTCCCTCGGTCCGCCACCCGCGCCGCACCCGGCTCCGCCCCATGGAACACGTGACCTACGAGCCCCACTGACCCGGCGATTTGTGCGCCGCCGGCGAAACCTGCGCCCGCCGGCCCCGTAACTCCAGGTAGGCAAGAATACAACCGTCCACTACCTGGAGAGAGGCAATGACCAGAACTTTGCTCCACTCGGCCCTCGGCGGCTTGGTGCTCCTCGCCCTGGCCCTGCCCGCCGTCGCCGGCCTGTTCACCAGCCGCAATCATCGCGACGGCTCCGGCGCCATCGTCACCGAGATCCGCGATTTCGGCGCCTTCGACCGTATCCGCAGTTCCGGCTCGTTCGATGTCGACGTGACTATCGGCCCCGTCCAAAAGGTGACCGTCAGCTTCGATGATAACCTCATCGACCTCGTCAAGACGGAACTCCGGGGCCGCACGCTGCAGATATACACCGACGGGTCGTTCAGCTCCCGCAAATCCTGCCGCGTGGAAATCACCGTTCCCGCTCTTGAGGAAGCCATCGTCTCGGGCTCCGGCGACCTGGTCGTCCAGGGACTCAGCGGCGCCGAATTCGCCTATGACATCTCGGGCTCCGGCGACGCGACTCTCAGCGGCGCGGTCGACGAAGTGCGGATCGAGGTGTCCGGTTCCGGCGATGTCGATGCCCGCGACCTGAAGGCCCGGCGCGCCTATGTCGATATCGCGGGCTCCGGCGACGTCGCTGTCTGGGCGAGCGAGCTGTTCGAAGGCGTCATCGCCGGCAGCGGCGACATCGCCTACTACGGAAACCCCGAGAAAGTGAATCGCAGCGTGGCCGGCAGCGGCGACATCAGGAAAGGGGAGTAGCCCTTTCCGAGCACCGGTCGCGGACGGACGATCGGTTTGAAGACATCCCCGCCGATGGTGGACCTCCCCTCGGTTGGGCCGTTCCCTTCACATAACCGCCGACGCTCGGCGGGAGGGCAAGTCCTCCCGCCGTTGCTTTTGGTGTGTGCGCTGTTCGGCCTTCCCGGTTCGGCGCCGCCTGCTTTTCCACTTTTTGCCCGCTCGGCCGGGCCGGAAACCGGCGGCCGCAAGGGCGGCCCATTTGTCGCCGCAAGTTGCTGTACAATAAGAGGTTATTAGCCTCTTTTTGCTTGCGTTCGGATTTGAACTTTTGTATCTTAAGGGGTTACAAAATATGTGTGCCGCACCGCCCGAAAAACGCGACGAACCGGGACAATATCGGTCCCACAACACCCCGAAACCAATCGGCGGGGTGATGGACAAACTCGTCGCCTCGCTCGGCATCGGCAAGGGCTACTACGGCTGGCTCATCGTCGCCAACTGGGACAAGATCGCCGGCGAACCGATCGCCCGCGTCGCCCGGGCGGTGCGCTTTGACGACGGCGTGCTCTACGTGGCGGTCGCCGGCGACGCCTGGCGGCAGGAACTGGCCATGCAGATCGACGCTCTCATGGCCAACATTCGCCGCCTCCCCTACGGCCGGGTGGTCTCGCAAGTGCGGTTCGTACGACGTGAGAAAGGAAGCTAGGACATATGCCGACCAAGGTGCAGCAGGTGAAAGACGATAACAAGGCCAACGGCCACTCTTACAACGCCACGACGATCAAGGTCCTTGAGGGACTCGAGGCCGTGCGGCGCCGCCCCTCGATGTACATCGGCGACACCAGCCAGCGCGGCCTCCACCACATGGTCTACGAAGTCGTCGACAACTCGGTCGACGAGGCCATGGGCGGCTTCTGCGACCACATTATCGTCGAAATCGGCCAGGACGAATCGATCACCGTCACCGACAACGGCCGCGGCATCCCCATCGAAATACACCCCGAGCAAAAAGTCTCCGCCCTTCAGGTGGTCATGACCACCCTCCACGCCGGCGGCAAATTCGACCACGATAGCTACAAGGTCTCGGGCGGCCTCCACGGCGTCGGCGTCTCCGTCGTCAACGCCCTCTCCGAAGAGTGCTGGGTCGAGGTGACCCGCGACGGCGAGGTGTACCGCCAGGACTACCGCCGCGGCAAACCCGTCCAGCCGGTCAGGGCGGTCGGCAAGCGCAAGAAGAGCGGCACCCGCACCTGGTTCAAAGCGGACCCGGACATCTTCCAGGCGGTGAAATTCAAATTCGATATCATCGCCTCCCGCCTGCGCGAACTGGCCTTCCTCAACCAGGGGCTCAAGATCGATCTCGTCGACCACCGCACGGGCAAAACCGTCACCTTCTTCGCCAAGGGCGGGCTCTCCGAATTCGTCGACTACCTCAACGAGAGCAAGACGCCGCTGTTCCGGAAACCCGTCTGTTTCGCCGCCGCCAAGGATGACGTCCAGGTCGAGGTGGCCGTCTCCTACAACGACACCTACGCCGAGTCGGTCTACTCGTTCGTCAACAACATCAACACCATCGAAGGCGGCACCCACCTCACCGGTTTCCGCACCGCCCTCACCCGGACCATTAACAACTACGCCGCCAAGAACAATCTCGTCAAGTCGAACGGCCTGTCGCTCGTGGGCGACGACAGCCGCGAGGGGCTGGTGGCGGTCATCTCGGTGCGCGTGCGCGATCCCCAGTTCGAGGGCCAGACCAAGACCAAGCTCGGTAACAGCGAGGTCCGCGGTATCGTCGAGCAGATCACCAACGAGTACCTCGGGATGTACTTCGACGAGAACCCGGCCGTGGCCAAGCGCATCGTCGAAAAGATCGTCCAGGCGGCCACCGCCCGCGAGGCCGCCCGCAAAGCGAAGGAACTCACCCGCCGCAAGAGCGCCCTCGACTCGGCCTCCATGCCCGGCAAACTTGCCGACTGCTCGCTCCGCGACCCCGAATCGACGGAGCTGTACATCGTGGAGGGCGACTCGGCCGGCGGTTCGGCCAAACAGGGGCGCGACCGCCGCTTCCAGGCCATCCTCCCGCTGCGCGGCAAAATCCTCAACGTCGAAAAAGCCCGCATCGACCGGATCCTCTCCAACAACGAGATCCGCTCGATCATCACCGCCCTCGGCTGCGGCGTCGGCGAGGATTTCGACCTCGGCCGCCTGCGCTACCACAAGATCATCGTCATGACCGATGCCGACATCGATGGCGCCCATATCCGCACCCTCATCCTCACCTTCTTCTTCCGCCACATGCGCGACCTCATCGAGCACGGCCACGTCTACATTGCCCAGCCGCCCCTCTACCGGCTCAAACACGCCAAGAGCGAGCAGTACGCCTACAGCGACGAAGAGAAGGTGATGATCCTCAAGTCGCTCCCGGATCAGGGTGTCTCGGTGCAGCGCTACAAGGGTCTCGGCGAGATGAACCCCGAACAGCTCTGGCGGACGACGATGAACCCGGAGACGCGCACGCTCCTGCAGGTGACGATTGACGACGCCGCCGAGGCCGATCACCTCTTCAGCGTGCTCATGGGAACGGAGATCGCGCCGCGCAGCACGTTCATTCAGGAGAACGCGCGGTACGTGCGCAATCTCGACATCTGATCCCGGCCGCGCGCGAGCACCGGTTCGCGGGCCGGCCTGCGCCGGCCCGGCCGTGGGCCCGCCCGCTCTCCGCCCCGGAAAGAATCCTCCCTTCCCCGGCGCGGCGCCGTATATTAATCCTGTAACCCAACTCGGAGGTGTACGGTGAAAATCAGCGGTTGGTGCGTGCTCATCCTCGTCCTCCTCGCCGTGATTGTGTGGCTCGCCACGCTCGACGAGGAGGACTTCGCCCGGTCCTGGGCCAAGGTCAAGAAGGACTGACGGGTTGTTCTGACGCCGGCGGCGCCGGGACGTGGCCGCCTGAACTCGCGCCGGATGACGGCCCCCTACGGTTTCTCCGCTTCCCGTCCCGCGTCCCCCGGTTTCTTCCCCTCCTCCCCGTAGAGCACGTCATCGGGGTACGTAAGGCGCGGCTGCAAAACTCCCAGGTAGCGCTGGTACCACTTCCAGGTCTTCTTCTGCTCCCGGCGGTACTTCTTGATCCGCTGCTCGCGCGCTTTGGCCACCGCGTCGTGCGCCTCGATCCGCTGGAGGAGCACTTCGATCGCCGACCGCTTCTCGAGCGCCGTGCGGAGGGTATCGTAATCTTTGAAGGCGAACACGCTCTGGATGATCGGTTCGAAAAACACCATGGCCTGCGACCCGATGAAATTGAGCGGTTTGATCGACTCCAGGAAAATGATCGCCGGCGCCGTCATCTGCCAGTCCACCACCTTCAGAGCGAGCTTGTCCAGCACCGCCGCTTCGTCCTCGGCCAGCGCCGCTTCCCCTTTCGGAAACTCCGTTGATCCGCCGAAGAAACTCACGGCGTCGCCTCCTTGTCTCCGGCCGGCGCCGCCGCCCCTACGTGCCGGCTCACGAAGGCCACCACGTCCTCCCGGTTCCCCCCGAACAGCACGTACAGCCCGCGGAAATTCTCCAGCCGCGACGGCTGCGGGAAGGGGGAGAGGAGCACGCCGTTGCGGTCGGGATAGTAGCTCCGGAAAAGCCGCCACTCCTTGAGCAGCGTCTGCGTCGTCGTCTTGATCGTCACCCCGCGCCCGTCCATGCGGTAGCTCGTGGGGAAATAGAACTTGGCCAGCGAGGCGAACAGCACCACGAGGGCGAAGAACGAGAACCAGCGCGAATCGGTGGTCACGAGGACAAGGAAGCTCACGGCGAGGATGAACAGGCTCACCGCCGCCGTCAGCCACGGCCGCCTCGTCGCCGGGTGTACCCGCCACTCCATCGCCGGGCCGTCCGCCGGGACCGCTTGCGTCCCGCCGGCGCGTTCGGCCGGGGTGTTTGCTCCGCCGTCCATACTACCGCTGATCGGGCGAACGGTACCGCTCGTCCTTCACCTTCTCCAGCATCCGCAGCATCTCCTCCGGCTGAAACACTTTCTTTTCGATGAGCAGCCGGACGAGCGCCTCCTGGGCGAGGTTGTTCGACAGCGCCAGCTCCTCGAACGACACCTCGCGTTCCTTGCCGTTGACCACCATCTTGAGCGCGTACTTCCGTTCTTCCACTTCCGACTCCAGTCCGTCCGTTACAGGTTTCGTTTGCGGCGCAGGGGCGGGGGTCACTCCGCGGGCGCCGGTTCAGCAAGCGGCACCGCCGCGCCGTCGGCGATGCGGTAAAGCGGGATCGCCACGTTCTCGCGCTGTTCGCCGAACGTCACCGCCCCCGCCGCGCCCGCGTAGTCGCGTACCGCGGCCAGCAGGCGCGCCGTCTCGCGGCGCGAGTCGCGCCCCCGCTCGACCGCCCGCACAATCAGCTGCATCGCGTCGTAGCCCAGCCGGGCCAGGCGCTCCGGTTCCGCTCCGTACCGCTCGTCGTAGGCCGCCGCAAACCGCATCGCTTCCTCGGACGGCGGCGCCGGCAAGAACGGCGAGGGAAACACCGCGTGCTGTGTTACGTCGTCGCCGAGCCGGAAGATCTCTTCATCCCCCCATCCGTCCGACCCGAGATACCTCCCCCGCAGGTTGTGGAACCGGAGCTGCGGGAGCAGCATGCGGATCTGTTCCGCCCGCCCCGGGAGGTAGAGCACGTCCACCTCCGCCGCAATCCCGTCGGCTTCGATTGTGTCGCCGCGGTTGTCCAGCCAGACCGATGAATCCGCGACCTCGCCGAGGAGCGCCCCCTTGAGGTCGCGGAGGCAGGGCCCGTAGTCCCTGTCGCGCGGGCCGTAGTACTCGCTCGCCGCCACCGCGCCGCCCCGCTGCCGGAAGCGCTCGGCGAACCGCTCCGCCATCCGCTGGTGTTCGCCGCCGGCCGGGGCGATGATCGCCGCCGTCGCCGCCCGCAGCACGTCGATCGCGTAGTCGGCCATCCGCACGGCCTGAAGCTCGATGTTGGGGGAGAGCTGGAACGAGGATTCCGAGAGGCGGGTGAGCCCTGCGTCGGTGGCCGCCGGGATGACCAGCGGCAGATCGGCGCCGTGCAGCCGGGCCGCCGCCACCGCCGCCTCCTCGCTCGTGAGCGGTCCGATCACGCCGTCCGCCGTGCCGCCCGCCAGCTCGCCGACCAGCCGGGCCGCGGCGATCGCGTCCCCCTCTGTATCATAGGGCGCCAGCACTACTTGCCGGCCGCTCTGGGCGGCGTACATCGAGGCCCCGACGAGCGCCCCGCGGTAGATCTCGTTGCCGAATTCCTGCAGCTCGCCCGAGAGCGGCAGCACGACCGCCACTTCGATGGCGTCGGCGCCGGCGTCCGACCGGTCGATCCCGGCGGTGTCGAGGGTCCACCCGCACGAGGCCATGAGTTCGGCCGCGACGCCCGCCTCGCCGCGCCGCCGCAGCGGCTCCTCGAGATCGTCGATCAGCCGGCAGCGCCGCGTCTCCGGGATGTTGAGGAAATCCGCCGCAGTGACCGTCACCGCGCCATCGCCGCTCAGCAGCGCCCGGACCGACTCCTGCGCCAGCTTGTCCAGCCGGTCGTCGGTCGACAGACGGTAGGCCTCGAGGTAGTCGTGCAGCGCGCGGTCAAGATCGCCGCGCCGGCAGGCGGTGTTGCCGAGGAAGAAATGCGCGTAGGGAACCTCCGGCGCCCGGGGAAAGCGCGACAGCAGTTGTGAGAACCCGGCCGCCGCCTTGGCATACTCGCCGCCGTAGTAGTTGGCTTTGGCCCGCGAAAAGACAAACAGCGGCAGCGCGGGGGAGGCGGGGTGCTGCGCGGCCAGTTGCTCGAAGAGCCGGGCCGCCCCGGCGTAGTCGCCACTCCGCAGCAGGCGCTGCCCCTGCTCCCAATCGCCGGCCGCCGCGGGCGGGTCGACCGGCGGCTCGGCCGCCCGGCCGGTCGCCGACCACAGGGCCGCGGCCAGCAGCACGTACCACGCTATCCGCGCAGGCATCAGAGCGAGTAGTTCCCGAAATCTTCCGGGTTGATTCTTCTCAGCCGCTCGCGCAGCGACTCCGGGTCGGTCGACATCGGCGGCGCCTCCGGCGACTCCTCGCCGCCGCCCGACTCCGCCGTCGCCTCGAGATTGAACAGCTGCTCGTTGACGAAAATCTTCGCACCCGTCTTCAGCGCCATCGCAATCGAATCCGAGGGCCGGGCGTCCACCTCGAACACCTGACCGTTGCGCCGCAGGTGGATGCGCGCGTAGAACGTCTGCTCCCGCAGCTCCGTCACCTCGACCCGGTCGATCGTCACCGCCACCGTCGCGAGCATCACCTTCATCAGGTCGTACGTCATCGGCCGCTTCGGTTTCACGCCCGACAGCTCCATCGCGATGCCCCACGCCTCGGCGTGGCCGATCCAGATCGGCAGCACCTTGTTGAGGCCGGCCGGGGACAGGATGACCACCGGGGAATTGGTGGTCATGTCCAGCGCCAGACCGTCCACTTTCACTTCGAGAAACGTCATTCGCTTTTCTTCACCACCACCAGCTTCAAATTCGCCGTCACATCCTTGGCGATCTTGACCGGCACCGTGTAAATGCCGAGCACCTTGATCGGCGTGTCCAGCTGAATGGCGCGCTTGTCCACCGTGATCCCCTCGGCCGCCAGCCGTTCGGCGATGTCGGCGTTGGTGACGCTGCCGTAAAGCCGGTCGTCTTCGCCGACCAGCACCTCGTGCGTCAAGGATACTTTCTCGATCCGGTCTTTGACCACTTCGGCCTCGCGCCGGGCTTTCTTCTCCCGGATCTCCGTCTGCTTGCGGATCTCATCGATCGCCCGAAGACTGGCCTTGGTCGCCGGAATCGCGAGGTTGCGGGGGATGAGGTAGTTCCGGCCGAACCCGGTCTTCACCTCCACCGTCTGCCCCGCCGCTCCCACATCCGGCACGTCCTGACGCAGTATCACTTTCATGGTACACCCTTTCTCACACCTATGCAACGGATATTGATCTCATTCAAATTCGCGCAGCCGGAGGCGCCGCCAGTCGGCGAAGCTGTCGGCAAAGCCGACCAGGGCGATCGCGCCGAACGCGATCACCCCGACCACCGGATACACCAGCGGCAGCAGCGCGAGGAACACATAGAACAGCACTTTCATAAAGCGTGTAAACTGCACGCGCCGCAGGTAGAACTCCACGAACGACAACCCGGTCAGGCAGTAGAAGACCGCCAGGAACGCCAGCGCGTTGTCGGCCGCCAGCTGCACCGCGGCGCCGCCCAGAAGGCGCACCGCCGCCGCCGCCGCCGTCACCGGCACAAACCCGTACGGCATCCGCCAGAAATGGAACGGCTCGTACTGCGGCCGCCCCGCCTGGCAGCGGTCCACCCACTTGACAAAGAGCAGGTAGCCGACGCTGAACTGCACCACGGCCGACAGGAGCATGGCCGCCGGCGCCAGCCGGAGCACCACCGTCGCCAGCCGCCGGAACGCCTCCGTCAACTGCTCCACCTGCACGTCGCTCTCGCCCGCCGCCGCCAGCCGCTCGCGGGCCGCGTCGACCACCGTCTCGATGCTCTTGGGCATCGCCCGGACAAGGTCGAGCCAGAGGGGCAGGTAGAGGGCGCTGCCGAACGCGACGAGCGACAGGACGGCCGCGATATAGACCGTCCGCGGGCGGTAGCCGCCCGAGGTCAGCCGTCCCGTGAGCACCGCCGTCACCAGCAGCATGCCCCAGCCGAACACCAGCATCCAGAGGTGCGATCCGCCCAGCAGCAGGTAGCTGACCGCGACCGCGGCGACCGCCGACCCCCACAGCGCCCACTGCCGGCGGGCGAACGCCAGCCGGGTCAGGCCGTAGTAGAGGTACATGGCGGTGAAATACATGACCGGCGCCGCCGCCAGCACCGCCAGCGGGCGCCCGTGGTCCGCCATCCCGGCGTACAGCAGCGCCGCGTAAAACAGCAGAGCCGCCGCCACCGTCGCCGTCGTCCCGCGCGTGTGCGCCGCGTCCATGGTCGCCGTCCTCGTGCCCGAGCCGTCCCGCCTAGCGGAACGATTCGCTCTCGAACGCCAGAATCGCCAGCATCCGCGCCCGCTTGATCGCAATCGTCAGGCGGCGCTGGTGCAGCGCGCAGTTGCCGGAAATGCGGCGCGGGATGATCTTGCCGCGCTCGTTTACGAAGCGGCGCAGCGACCGCTCATCCCGGTAGTCCGCCCCGGCCAGCTTGTTCTCGCAGAAAAAGCAGAATTTCTTCCGTCTCATCGTACGCATAATTACACCTTCTCACTGCCGCGGCCTACCGCCCGCGGTACTCCTCATCCGCATCTTCATCGAAGTCGTCGTCCAGGTCGTCGGTACCGGCGCCTTCGCCATTCTCGATCGCCGCCGGTTCGGCGGCCGCGGCCGGTTCCGCGGCGGCCGCCGGTTCGGCCGTCGTCTTGGCCGGCTCGCGCATATCGGCCGGGCGTTCCGCCGCCCGCCGCCGCACTGCCTCCACGTCGCCCTCGAACGCGATCGTCATGAACCGCAGGTACGACTCGTTGAGACGGAAATAGCGGTCGAGATCCGGAAGCAACTGCTGGGGCGCCTCGTAGACGAACGAGTGGTAGTACCCCTGGGTCAACTTGCGGATCGGGTAGGCCAGCCGCCGTGTGCCCACCCGCTCTTCTTCCAGGATGCGCCCGCCGTGGCGGGTGATGAGATCGGAAATCGCCACCACCTGTTGGTCGATCGTGGCATCATCGGTCTGGGGATTGACAATAAATGTCGTTTCGTAAACGCGCATTCACTGAACTCCCTTCGGTCGTTAGTTTAAGGTTCAACAAACGGCTCGGTATGGTCCGCCGGGGGGCGGCCTACCGGGCAGGGTTCGCGTTAAATATGTTCATCGCTTCTTCGAAGCGATGGTCTATGCTGTACAGAACCGCCTCGGCGGCGGTGTCGATCATCTCGGCCGCCGGCGTGCGCTCGCTTTTCTCGAACTTCGCGAGCACGAAATCCGCCGGGTCGACCCCCTCGGGCGCCGGTCCGATCCCCAACCGCAGCCGGGGGAACCGCTGGGTCTCGAGGGTCGCGATGATCGAGGCCAGGCCGTTGTGGCCGCCGTCGCTGCCCCCCGTCCGCAGGCGCACCCGCCCGAGCGGCAGATTGAAATCATCGACCACCACCAGCACCTCGGCCGGACGGAGACCGTAATCCTGTAAAAGAGCCGCGACCGCGTCCCCCGACCGGTTCATGTATGTCCTCGGCCAGGCCAGCACGATTGTCCGGTCGCCGCGCCGGCACACGGTGCGCTCGTCCAGACCCGTTCTCGTCGCCCGCGGCGCTCCGAGCGCCGCGGCAGCCCGGTCGAGCACTTCGAATCCGAGGTTGTGCCGGGTGCCCGCATAGCGCCGGCCGATATTCCCGAGTCCGACAACAAGCGAAATCATAGGGCTGCCGTTTCCGGCAAAGCAGACAATTATACCCTATCCCGCCCCAAAGTCAACAGATTATGTGATTGTGCGCGTGTGACCTTTTTCCGGCCCGGCCGGTCCCATTCCGGCATCCCGGCGGCCGGGAAGAAGGCTTCTCCGCCGCGCGGCTCCGGGCGCGTCGATCGGACCGCGGGGGGAGAGGATTGACCGGCAAGTCCTTACCCCCGGCCGGTGCGGATAATCCGCCAGGCCAGGTACACCCCCAGGCCCGCTGCCGCCACCAACCCTACGGCGAACACCGTCCCGCCCCAGTGCCCTTCCCCGCCCCCCGGCGGGTAGACGAGCATCAGCACCGACAGCGCGATGATAAACGCGGCCGTGATCATCCCGAGCACGATCCGGTTGGCCAGCCGCTCGAGCCGGTCGGCCATCGGTTCGAGACTCTCCCGCCGCAGGCCGAACTCGAATCCCCCCCGGTCGAGCATCTTGAGCGCGCGGTGGAGCCGCCGCGGCAGTTCGGAGAGCAGGTGGTCGGTGTCGATCATGGCCCGCCCCATCCGCTGCGCCCAGCGCAGCGGCGAGTAGCGTTGCAGGAGCAGCCGCTCGGCGAATGGTTTGAGCACCGGACCGAGGCTGAAATCGGGATCGAGGCGCAGCCCCAGTCCCTCGCTCACGATCAGCGCCCGGAACAACAGCGCCAGGCTCGAGGGCAATTGGAGGCGGTGCCGACGGACTGCGGCCAGCGCCTCTTCGAGCATCCGCCCGAGGGGAATCTGCCCCAGCGGCAGTTCATAGTAGCGGGTCAGCAGACGCTGGATGTCCCGCTTGAGTTCCTCCCGGTCGACCCGCCCCCGGCCGGCGCTCATATCGAGCACCGTGTCAACCAGCCGCTCGGCGTCCCCCGAGGTCAGCGCCCCCAGGAGCATCGCCAGCCGCTCCCGCCCCGCCTCGTCGATCACCCCGACCATGCCGAAATCCATCACCCCGAGCCGCCCGTCGGGTTCCACGAAGAAATTTCCCGGGTGCGGGTCGGCGTGGAAGAAGCCGTCCTCCAGGATCATTTTCAGGAGCACGCGCGCGATCCGCCGCGCCAGTTGCCTGCGGTCGATCCCCGCCCCGTCGAGCGCCGCCGTGTCGTCGACCTTGATTCCCCGAATTCGCTCGAGCGTCAGCACGCTGGCAGTCGATTGCTCCCAGTACACCCGCGGGATCCGCACTTCCGGATCCCCCCGGAAATGCTCGGCGAACCGCTCGGCGTTGCGTCCCTCGCGAAGGTAGTCCAATTCGCCGCGCAGCGTCTCGGCGAATTCCTCGGCCAGCCCAATCAGATCGTAGTGCTCGGCCGGGCCGAGTCTCCGGCTGGCCACCAGCGCGAGATTGCGGACAATCTCGATATCCTCGGTCACCTGCTCGACCACCCCCGGGCGGCGCACCTTGACCACCACTTCCTCGCCGCTGCGCAGCACCGCCGCATGGGCCTGGCCGATCGAGGCGGCGGCCAGCGGCGCCCGCTCGAACGAGAGAAACAGCTCCGCCACCGGCGCCCCGAGCTCCTCCGCCACGATCCCCTCCGCCTCGTCGCCGGGGATCGGCGCGGCGTCATCTTGGAGCCGGGCCAGCTCTTTGAGATACTCCGGCGGCACCAGATCCGGCCGGGTCGACAGGATTTGCCCGAGTTTGACGAAAGTGGCTCCCAGATCCTCCAGGGCCATCCGCACATGTTCGGCCGGCGTGTGCCCCGGGCTCGGGCGGCCCCGGGCCAGCATCCCCTTGTGAAACGGCACAAACCGCTCCAGGCCGAACACTCCCACCAGGTAGTGCAGCCCGTGCCTTACCAGTGCGCCGGCGATTTGTCGGTAGCGTTTCAGGTGACCCATTCCACTCCTGTCTCCTCCTTCACCTTATCGGTCAAGAGAGGACCCTGCAACATGATACGAACAGAGAGAGGAGCTGATCCGGCCAATGTGCGGGATGCCGGTTCCCACCCTTCGGGGAGTCGGCCGCCATCCGGCATCTAGAATCCTGTCCGCCGGGTCGGCGCCATCCTACGCCAGGTCAAATAAGAGGAACTCGCTCCCCTCGGCCGCCTCCACCGCCACCTCCCGTTCCCCGCTGAGAGCCGCCCCGTCCCCGGTCCTGAGTTCATGGCCGTTAACCAACAGCTTCCCGCGAATGACCTGCACCCAGGCATACCGCCCTTGCGCCAGCGGTTCGCGTACCGCATTGCCCGCATCGAGCCGGCAGGTGTACAGCCGCGCATCCTGGTTGATGTGCACCGCCTTCCCGTCGGTGGAGCGGTCCGATGTCCCGATCAACAGCAGCCGATTGCGGCGCGCCTCGTCATCGAACCTAATCTGCTCGTAACCGGGTGTCAGGCCGTTCTCCGACGGCCGGATCCAGATCTGGAGGAGGTGGGTCCGACCGTTTGGCAGGTCATTGCGTTCGCTGTGGAACACGCCCCGCCCCGCGGTCATTTTCTGTACCTCACCCGGCCGGATCACCGTTCCGTTGCCCATGCTGTCCTCGTGCGACAGCGCCCCCTCCAGGACATAGGTGATAATCTCCATGTCCCGGTGCGGGTGCATGGGGAACTCGGTCCCCGGCGCGATCCGGTCTTCGTTGATCACCCGCAACGATCTGAACCCCATGTGGTTCGGGTCATGGTAGCGGTCGAAGGAGAAAGTGTGGTAGGTGTCCAGCCAGCCGTGATCGAAATGGCCGCGCTCTTCCGCTCTGCGCACTGTTACCATCGGTCGCCTCCTTTTCCCGATAGAACCGCCGGCGGTTCCCGGCGGTTCGCGCGTCCGACCGGCGGCTAATTCCGCCGCGAGAACCGGTATCCCACTCCCCGGATCGTCTCGATATAGCGGGGATTTTTCGGGTCGTCCTCGAGCACCTTGCGCAGCTTGAGAATGAAGTTGTCGATTGTTCGGTTGGTCGGGAAGGTATGGTATCCCCAGACCGCGTCGAGCAGTTGATCCCGGCTGACCACCTCGCCGGCCCGCTCGATCAGGTACTTCATGACCATGCACTCTTTGTGGGTCAGCGGCGCCATGCCTCCGGGCCCGGTCGCCTCGAACGTTTTGAAATTGATCCGTCGCCCGTCGAACTCGTACACCTCGCCTAGCTGGTCATCGCCTGCGGCGAGCCATGCCTGGCGGCGGAAAATCCCCTGCACCCGCGCCAGCAGCTCCGCCACATCGAACGGTTTGGTGATGTAGTCGTCGCCGCCCGCCACCAGCCCCTCGATCCGATCCTCCGTTTGCCCGCGCGCGGTGATGAACAAAATCGGCACCCGATACCCCTCGGCCCGCAGCCGCTTGCAGATCGCCAGCCCGTCCATTCCCGGCAACATGATGTCCAGCAGCACGATATCGAAACTCCCCCGTCGGAACTCGTCGAGCGCCTCGCTGCCGTTGGCAATCGACACAACCTCGTAACCCTCCGCCTCAAGGTTCATCACCAACCCGTCGGCGAGATTCGGATCATCCTCCACCAGCAGGATCTTCTTCATTCTCCGGCTCCGTTTCCATGGTTATGACAAACCGCGCCCCCAACCCCGGTCCCTCCGACTCCGCCGCCATCTCCCCGCCGTGGGCCCGGACAAACTCGCGCGCGAGATACAACCCCAGGCCTGACCCCGGATGTCGGCGGCTCACCTCCGATCCAACCCGATAGAAGCGCTCGAAGATCGCGTTCAAGTCCCCCCGTTCCAACCCGATCCCGTTGTCGGCGAACACCAGGTGCACCGCGCCCTCCCGCCGCGCCAGACTGACCGCCAGGTCCACGGCCGCCTTGTCGTTATACTTCAGGCTGTTTTCAAGCACCGCGTCAATTGCCCGTTCCAGCGCCGAACAGTCGACATTGACTATCACGCCCGCCGCCAGGTCCAAGGTTACGTGCAGCGGCTTGTGTTTCGGGGTCCGCTCCAGGGCGCCCAGGCGGCGTTCCACCAATCGGCCGAGATCGGTCGGCTGGCGGTGCAGTTTGTACCCGCTCCGCTCGAACCGCCCCGCCTCGAGGATGTTGTCCACCAGCCGCTCCAGCCGGTCGAGATCCTCCCGCATCCGGGGCAGGACCCCGGCCTTCTTTTCCTCCGGTATTTTGGGCGACTTCAGGGTATCGATGTAGAGTTTGATCGAGGCCAGCGGCGTCTTGAGCTCATGCGTCACCGCCATGAGGAAATTCTGCTGGTGAAACTTGAGCTGCTCCGTCCGCACCAGAGACCGGTAGATCAACCAGGCTCCACCGATAATGAGCACCAGGAAAAACACTCCCTCCAGACCGACCATCACCTGTCGCCGGACTTCCTCGCGGTGCAGTTGTTCGATCAGCACCGGGTCGGCCCCGACCCGGCGGGCCACCTCCACCTGCGCATCGACCAGGTGGGCCATGAGGATGATCCACCAGACCATCTGCGCCACGGCCGTCGCGGCGAGCACGATAAACGCGATGAGCGCCCCTTTGGGTGTCAGATGCAGTCGAGCCACGCAACCTCGCTCCTTCGTCGGACCAATCTAACACCCCGCGGTCGGATTGGCAAAAGTAGAAAGGAGAAATCGGCGGCCGGGCGAAGACAAAAAAATGCCGGCGGCCGCCGGCATTCGCAATCAACCCTGACCCCGGCCGTGCGGGCGCCGGGACACCGTTAGTATCGGCCGGGACGGGGGAGAGGTTGAGAGGAGGAGGCTAGCGGAACCGCACGCGGTTGAGACGGAGCGAGTTCAGAACGACAAAGACCGAGGAGAACGCCATCGCTGCCGCCGCGATCATTGGCGTCAGCGTCAGCCCGAATGCCGGATAGAGCGCCCCGGCCGCAATCGGAATCGCCAGCACATTGTAGGCAAAGGCCCAGAACAGGTTCTGGCGGATCACCCGCATCGTCCACGCCGCCGCCAGAAACATCTTCGGCACCCCGCGCAGGTCCGGCCGTACGAGCACCACGTCGGCCGTCTCGACCGCCACGTCCGTCCCCGACCCGACCGCCACGCCCACATCGGCCGCCGCCAGAGCAGGGGCATCGTTGATCCCGTCTCCCACCATCGCCACCGTGCCCCCCGCCCGGCGGTAGGAATCGACCAGCAGTCGTTTCTGGTCCGGCTTGATCTCCGCCTCGAAATGCTCGACCCCCGCCAGCCGCGCAACTTTCTCGGCCGTACGCCGGGTGTCCCCGGAGATCATCGCCACCTGCTTGGTCTTCTGAAGTTCTCTGACTACTTCCGCCGCCTCCGGGCGGACTCGGTCGGCGATGCCGAACAGGCCGATCAGCTTGCCGTCCAATCCAGCGAGCACGGCGGTGTGGCCGGCGGCGGTCGTCCGCTCGATAGCCTCCTGGTGGCCGGCCAGAGCGACATTTTCCTGCTCGAGCAGTGCCTGGTTGCCGATCACGAGTCGCCCCCCCTCGCTCTGTCCGATCAGGCCGAACCCGGGCCGGGCTTCAACTTTGCGCACCTCCGCCGGCGGGATCCCCCGCTCTTCGCGCAGCCGGGCAAGCGCCCGGCCGATCGGGTGCTCCGACATACTTTCGGCCCCGCCCACGAGCGCGATCAACTCCTCCTCGCGGTATCCGTTAAGCGCGGTCACGCCGGTCGCCTGAAGCTCCCCGTGGGTCAGCGTGCCGGTCTTGTCGAAAAGGACCGTGTCGACTGTCGTGATCCGTTCGAGCACATCTCCGCCCCGGATGATGATTCCTTCGCGGGCCGCCCGCCCCGTCCCGACGAGGATGGCTGTCGGGGTCGCCAGCCCAAGCGCACAGGGGCAGGCGATGATCAGGACGGAGATGACGCTCCGCATCATGACGTCGTTTCCGGGTGCGAACAAAAGCCAGAGCGCGAGCGTGAGCGCCGCCAGCCCGAGCACGATCGGCACAAAGACCGCCGCCACCCGGTCGGCGAGCTTCTGCACCGGCGCTTTTTTCCCCTGCGCCTCCGATACGAGCGCGATAATCTTCGCCAGGACCGAGTCCGCGCCGGCCGCCGTCACCTGAAACGTGAACACGCTGTGGCCGTTGAGCGACCCGCCGATCACTGCATCCCCCGGCTGCTTCTCGACCGGCAGCGACTCCCCGGTCAGCATCGACTCATCGACCGCGGGCGTTCCCTCCACCACCCGGCCGTCGGCCGCTATCCGCTCGCCCGGCCGCACCCGCAGGAGCATTCCCGGCTGCGCGGCGGCGGCGTCGATTTCGACCTCCGTGCCGCCGATGATCGCGGTCGTCTTGGCCGGCTGCAGTTGAACCAGGGACCGGATCGCCTCGCCCGCCCGCCCCTTCGATTTCGCCTCCAGCAACCGCCCCAGGAGAATCAGCGTGATGATCATCCCGGCCGAATCGAAAAAGAGCGGCTCGGCCCCGCCTTTCGCGAGATTCGCAATCAGCGCATACAGACTCCATCCGTAGGCGGTGAGTGTGCCGAGCGCGATCAGCGTGTTCATGTTGGCCGCCCTTCGCCGGGCCTGTGCGAAAGCGTCGCCGAGTATCGCCCGACCGGCGCCGAACAGAATTCCCCCCGCCAGCAGCGCCTGCGCGATCCCGTCGGCCGCCGGCGCCAGGATCCCGCCGAGACCGACCATCGGCCCCATCGCCAGCGCCATCAGGGGGAGACTCAGCCCCAGGGCCGGCCAGAACCGCCGGATCGCGGCGCTCAATTCTTTCCGGTTGGCGGTGAGTACGTCCGGCGCGCCGACCCGCGCTCCGTAGCCGAGTTTCTCGATCGTCCGGAGAATCGCCCCCGCGCTCGTCTCGTCCCGGTCGTACGCGACGACCGCCGAGCGGGTCGCCAGATTCACCCGGCACTCCGCCACCCCCGCCAGCGCTCCGAGACCGCGCTCGATGTTCGCGGCGCACCCGGCGCAGTGCATCCCGTCGATGTTTACCTGAAGTTCTTCGGTCTGGGCCATCCACCGGTCCTTCCAAACCTCGGGCCAAAAGCCCGCTCTCCGGCCTTAAGATCGTTGTTCGCCAACAGAAAAGGTACGGTAAGGCTCGCGGGCGCGTCATCTGATCCCGAACAGCGCGAGCAGGTGCGGGCACTTCCGAAGCAGCTCCCGCCGGATCTTCGTCCGCGCCCGGTGCAGGTACCAGCGCACGGTTGCTTCCGGCATGTTCATGATGTCGGCGACGTCGTCGATTCGGCACCCCTCCACATCGCGCAGCACGAACGCCGAGCGCTGCTTGTCGGTGAGCGACGCGGTTGCCTCCCGGATGTAATCATCGATCTGCCGCCGGTGGTACGATGCATCCGGGCGTCGGTCCGCCTGCTCGACCACGTTCTCGAAATTCTCCAGCGGCTCGTGGCGGTGGCGGCTGTGCTTGCGGATATAGTCGATTGAAGCGTTGACCGTGATCCGGTACAGCCAGGTGTAGAACTTCCGCCGCTCATCGTACCGCCAGATGTTGCGGGACATTTTGACGAACACGTTTTGCGCGATATCGGCCGCCTCGTCGTAGTCGCCGACCATCTTGTAGGCGAGCGCCGCGACCTGCACCCGGTAGCGGCGCACCAGTTCGGCAAAGGCCAGTTGGTTGCCGCGCTTGATTTCCCGGATTAGTTCTTTGACCCGCTCTTCATCGCGTTCATCCGGCGGGGGGATCGCTTCGCGGAGATGGTGCGGGATCGCCGGATTTCGTTTCATGCCTTGCTCCGTACGCTTTGTCAGGTATAACCGCATGCCCCGGCCAAAGTTCCATGAGTGCCGGCGAAGGAGCGGGGAGGGGACGGTTCCCGGTTCAATCGGCCACGAAAAAAGGCGCCCGGCTCCGGACGCCTCCTCGCTTGCCGGGGACCGCCGATCAACTGTTGTCGTTCAGGATAAACACGCGCGGATCAAGGTGTTTGCCGTTGCGGAGGACCTCGTAGTGCAGGTGCGGACCCGTCGAATACCCGGTCGAACCCATCAGCCCGACCACGTCGCCCCGCTCCACCCGCTGCCCCCGCTTAACCCGGAAATCCGATAGGTGTGCGTAGCGCGTCTCGAAACCGTACCCGTGGTCGATCACCACCGTGTTGCCCATCCCGCCGTTCTGCCCGACAAACTTGACGCGGCCGGCCGCCGGCGCGATCACCTTGGTGCCGGTCCGGTTGGCGATATCCAGCCCGCGGTGCATCTGCTTCATGCCCGTGAACGGGTCGAATTTCATGCCGAATCCTCGGGAGAGCCAGCCGTTGGTGGGCCAGATCGAAGGCGTGTGGTCGAGGCGGTCCCTGAGCTTCAGAAGCTCATCCTCGACCTCGTTGAACTTCTCCAGCTCGAAACTGGAGAGCGTGAGGAGGCGGTCGATCTGCTGGCCCGTCACCGTCGCCTCACGCTGGACATTCGACATCATCGCCGCCGAGGGCGGCGCCGGACCGCCGACACCCAGTTGCCGCTCGGCCGGGTCGATTTCGGGTAAGCTGAAGAGCGACCGGATCTTCACCTCGCGGTCCACCAGCTGGCTGAACCGTGTCTCCACCTCGGTGAGGTTCCATTTCAACTGCTCGAACTGCCGGTGCAGGGCCGCGTTTTCGGCCCGCAGCCGGGCCAGCTCCCGGGCGTCCACCTTGTCGGCAAAAAACTCCGCCGACAAAAAGAAACTGGCGAACACCAGCAGCATCACGCCGCCGACCGCCAGGTAAATGGCCGCGACCGGTATCCGTACCTGCCGCGATATCCCCATCGAATGGGGTATGAGCATGAACGTTAGTTTCTTCTTAAACATGCTGTCGCAATCCACTCATGCTGCAAAGTCCTGCATCCTGTTGTCGGGTATCTGAGGACAGCGGGGCGTCTGATCCTCGATAAGTTTCGAAACTACTCCCGCCTTGCGACCGCGTCAAGCTAAAATCTCACTTAATCAGCACATATTCCCGACTCAGGATTTTGTTCACAATCTTCGCCAGCTTGTCCGACTCCAGGCTCTGCAGGCTGTACAGGTGCCAGTACGTCTTCTTCGGCAAACCGTTCCGTACCGACCGCTTCTTCGCGCTCGTGCTGTTCTGTGTCATGGCGCCAGTCTCCCGGTTGCATCCGTCCACCCGAGACCGGTCCACATATCATGTATCGGGTTGAAACGGACTTGAATTCACTCTTTTCCGGTTCCTTCTGCGCATAAGCCTTGCCAACGATTCCCTCCGGCCACAAACTCTTCGTCAGAATTAAAACATTATTAGATAATAACTTAATAATCGTTTGGCGAGACGGTCTCCTCGGCCGCTGTGGCTTTCCCCCGATACCGAATCGCTTTTCGCCCCCTATCCGCCCCCGAATCCGCCGGTGGGGGCATTGACGTTCCCCGACCGGACACCTACATTGCGGAGGATTGACACCATCTGCTTGCGAGGAGTTCTATGTCTCAGGATCTCACCGGCAAGATCGTGCTGGTTACCGGCGCTTCGTCCGGGATCGGCGAGGCTTGCGCCCGTAAATTTGCCGCCCGCCACGCCCGCCTCGTGCTGGCCGCCCGGCGCGTCGACCGGCTCAGACAACTTGTCTCCCGGCTCGGAACCGATGTGCATGTGCTGGAACTCGACGTTCGGGACCGGACAGCCGTCAACGCGGCGATCGCCGGCCTCCCTCATCCGTGGTCGGAAATTGACATTCTGGTCAACAACGCCGGCCTCAGCCGCGGCCTGGACAAACTGCACGAGGGGGATTACCGGGACTGGGAGGAGATGATCGACACCAACGTGAAAGGCCTCCTGTGGGTCAGCCGGGCGGTCATCCCCGGTATGGTCGCCCGCAGGCGCGGCCACCTCATTAATATAGGGTCAATCGCCGGCCGCGAGGTCTACCCGAACGGCAACGTCTACTGCGCCACCAAATTCGCCGTCGATGCCCTCACCAAGGGACTGCGCCTCGATCTGGTCGACACCCCCATCCGGGTCTCGACCGTCGACCCCGGCGCCGTCCGCACCGAGTTCTCCGAGGTCCGCTTCCACGGCGACACCGAGCGAGCCGCCAAGGTCTACCAGGGGTTCACGCCGCTGAGCGGCGATGATGTTGCGGAGGCGGTTGTCTGGGTCGCCGATCGCCCGCCCCACGTCACCGTTGCCGACGTGCTCATCCTGCCATCGGCCCAGGCATCAGCTAACCTGATTCACAGGGAATAACTTCGCCGCAAACTCTCACTGCAGAGGTCACTACACTGAAATATCCGATCAAGGTCGCACCGTCCGGCCCCGCCTCGCGGCGAGCGGCGATCCGGACAGAGCGTCCGCGGCCAACGATCAGCGAGTTTCCGATCATCTCGGACACAGCGCCGGTACGGGTCCGCCCCGAAACAGGTAGCCGATCAGATACGTGAGGTCGGCGATGTTCAGAACTCCGCTGCCGTCACTGTCCGCCTCGTCATTGCACGCCGGCGGTTCTCCATCCCGGAAGAAGTACGAGACCAGGGCGGTGACATCGGAAATCTTGACTGACCCGTCGCCGTCCACATCGCCACGTTCACCTACGCAGCACTCCGCATACCTGAGGACCGGGGATAAGGTCTTCGGCGTGTAGGCCAGCAGAGAACCGGAGAATCGCGGAGAGTACGTCGAATACCCGGACATACTTATAACCGCCGAATCCCCCGGCCCCGCCGAGCCGGTGGAAAACGTGAGCCTGACCACGGGGCCACTCCCGCCTGCAAGCTCCGGCGAAGTACCTGCGGTTGAACTGATGAGGTAGATCGTCGCCTGATCCCGTCCCGGCGCGAAATCAAAATAGCCGGTCGATTCGAAATAGTCTGTCCGACAACCCGCAGTCGAGAACGACACCAGGGTCAGGTCGAGTGTCCCCGCGTACGACAGGGGAATCAGTATCTCCTTGAGCGGGACCGTGTTCGAGGCCGAAATCACGACTTCGACTTCGCTGCCGCCCTCGACCAATTGATCCTGACCGGCAAGCGAGTCGGCCAAGGCAATAATGAAATCCTCGCGCAGAGAGGAAATCGGCTCGCCGGCGAAGGTTGCCGTGAGCGAGACATCGTAAATCCCCGGGGCGGTGAACTGATGGCTGGGGGATCGCACCGAGGAGGACTGGCCATCGCCGAAATCCCACTGCCATGAATCTGGCGGATCAAACGATTGCCCCGTGAACTGGACCTCGAGCGAGATATCCCCGAAGCGCGGGGCAGCGGAGAAACTGACAGCCGGGCCGAAAAAATGCATGCCGTATATTCCCCAGCTCACGCCGGGGGCAATGGCACGCCACAAGTACCAGTGGATCGACTGGTCCCACGTGTCGTGCACCCCATACTTCGGCGGGTCTTCCGAGTAGCCAATTCCGGTCACGAAGTGATCCGTCACCCCGTTGCCGTCGGTGTCCACCAGGAATACGGTCGGTCGCCCCGCGTCGATCTCCGCCTTGTAGTCGGTAAACGACACGCTCGAGAAATCCAGCTCCCGCATCCGAAAATGCGTGTAGGTCGGATCCGCGTACGGAGGGTAAGCCAGCAGCGCCTGCCCCACGTCCACAAACCAGCTCCACCCGTACAGGTTGTAGGCGGCGCTCCAGGATGTTCTCATGAAGTCCGCGATGCAGTCGCTCGTATGCGCCCCCCCGAGCTCCGACATGTCCGGAATCGGACTCCCGCCGTCGATCGGGCATGAGTAATCGTGGTAGTGGTCGCCGATCGGAGCGCCGCACACCGAATCCCCGTGATCGCCGGCAATCATAGCCGGCACGCCATATTTGACCAGCTGTTCGTACCCGTTCATCGACCAGTACCCCATCACCATGCCGGCGGCTGTCGGGCCGCACCCGTGGTGCCAGAGGTACGCCGTTACGTCCAGCACCACCGTCCCCCGTACGGGCGGCGCCAGCCCGCGATCGATGCCGGGCGGCGGTTCGGGGCCGGTTGTGCTCTGCTGGGCGAATACTGGGGCGACCGCGAAAATCACGGCCAAGAGCGCGGAGATCGTCTCCGCATACGCGAATCGACACCTGCGTTGGTTCATCGTGCACCTCCGAACAGCCATCGGAAAACCGACAGCTTCTGTAACGGCCATGAGGACACGTCCCGGATAGATGAACTGATGACAATTAAAGGTATACCCCATTTCAGCCCCCCGCCAAGCGAAAAGGGACGAATAGCTCGGTCTTCTTTGCCCGCTCGACTTAGCGAGCCGCTCCTGACGACAACGCGGCCGGCGTTATCGCCGGCCGCGTCTTGCCTCCGTCCTGCCCGTCAATCGCCGAACGCTAATCGCGATCCCCGAACGGCCGCGCTTCCTGCCGCTCCCTTTCTTCCTGCCGGATCTGGGCGAGCCGATCCCTTTCGGCAATTTCCCTCTGCGCCGCCTGTTCCTCCTCGGTCTGCAGCCGGGCTTCCGCCTGCTTCGCCTCCGCCTCCACCTCCTCCGGCGTCTGCCCGGGCATCTGCGCCAGCCGCACGTCTTCGTACCCTTTGCGCTTGGCTACCACGCGGTAGGTGAACGAAGCACTCCCCTGCCCGTTTTGCAGTTCGATTACATCGAACCCGGTCATCCCCCGCACCACGGCCGTGCCGTTGCAGTCCGGGTCGTTCAACTGGATGAACACTTTCATCGGGTGCTGCGCGCTGACCGTGACTGTCCGCAGAAATACCGGATCCAGCTCCACATGGGTCCGGCCGTTGACCAGTTGCCCCTCGCCGAAATCCTCGAACCAGCACTCGGGCGACTCCTGCGAGTAGACCAGCCGATAATCCTCCGGTTCCACCTCCACCGCCGCGCTCTTGGACCCGACCACCACCTGGTCGCCGGTCACCCGGACGTCGCCGCTGAAGTAGCCGGCGTATCCGGAGACGCTGGAACTCGCGTACACCCCGTAGCGCAATCCGGTGCCGTAGTCGGAGACCTTGAAGTAGCCGGCGTAGAGATTGCCGTTCCCCCGGCTGGCCACCGAGCCATACACGCCGTAGGCCGGCGCCGAACCTTTGGACAGGCCGCTGGCCCGCACGCCGTAAGCTGTTCCTGTTCCCGTCGAGTCGGTCTCGAAACTGCCGGCAATGCTGGAGCCGGAGCCAGTGTGGGCTGTGCGGCCGACGACCCCGTAACAGGCGTAGATGCCTTGGACGTCGTAGACATGGCCGTACAGCCCGTAGGCGTTGGAGGCGTTGTAGACACAGTTCTCGAAATACCCGGCGTAGGCCTCGGAGTTGAAGCTGCCGGAGCTGTAATTGTCGACCCGGCCATACACGCCGTAGACAGGGTAGACGTTGTCGGTGACGGATCCGTGTGCGTAGAGGCCAGAGACACTGCCCGTCGTAGAGTAGCCAAAAGTCTTCGCCCCATAGGTGTCGCCGGACTCGCCGTGTCCCCAGAAGTAACCTCCCTGTGTGTCCCCGGGACCGGTGTTCGAAGCTTGCCCGAAGACTCCTGTGGCCCTGGATACAGTCGCGTTTGTCTCAGCCCAGCCGTACACGCCGGTGGCTTCTCTGCTGCCGCCGTAGGCCAAGCCAATCGACCCCCATTTCCATGCCGTTCCGGCCGAGTCGGCGATGAAGACTCCCCCGATCGCATCGGACGTCCCTCCGGTCGCCGAATTCTTGGCGTAGCCGCGGACAGCGCACGTCGAGTCGGCATTGGCCGACGTGGCCGAGGCATCCACCCCGAACGTGTTGGCGCCGTCGGCGGCGGCGAACATTCCCCCGACACACCGGCCTATCCCGTAATGCCGGGCATTGCCCCATAGTCCGATGCTCTTGGCAGCGCTCGTGTTGGGGCTGTAACTCTGCCCGATCGCTCCGACATGATCGCCGAAGCCGTCGTTCGTCGCCGCAAAGTACCCGCCGCGCGCCGTCCCGGCGGCGTCATTAGTCGCCTGCGCCGTCACACCCATGGTCGTGTAGCTGCTGCCGTTCCCCGTCGCCTGCACGTTGATTCCGTGCACCGGTCCCCCGCCTTCGCCCGTGGCGTCGAACGACGCCGCCTGCGTTCGCCCGGAGCCGCCGTTGTAGGCGATCCCCCGAATGGCGGACACCGTGTCGGTCGTGGACGTCTCCAGGCGAGCCCGCAGGCCCACCCGCGCCGCCGCGCCGGTGTCGGTCACCTTGAGCGCCGTGTCGACCGCGGCCCGGAGTTCGTCCGGCCCGATCGCGTTGAGGAAGATCGTGTCGCAGTCGCTGCAGTCGGCTGCCGCTCCCTCCACGCTCCCGGCCGTCATCGCGTACGGCACGCTGACTATCGGGATGCGCGGCGCCGATTCGGCCGCGCCCTCCTGCTGCATGGTGAGATACCGCACCGATCCGTCGAACACGCCCTCGCCGATCGGCGCGACCGAACCGAGGAGCACGGTGAACAGCCCGTCCGCGGTCGCCACTTCCTGTGTCTCAAGCCACAGGGGGCTGCCGCCGGCGTCGGCTGCGTAGATGCGAAAGACGATTTCATACGTATTGTCCGGCACCGGCGCACCGCCGTCGGTGAGACGGCCCTGGTAGCTGATCGTGGGTGGAACCGCCGCCGCGCGGCCGGCGATGATGCCCGCGCACAGCAGCGCCGCCCAGGAGACGAGACCTCTGCGCATACTACACCTCAATGTTGAGAGCTTGATCCTGCTGCATATGTTCAGCTTCGGCAGGGAACCTGTTGTTCATCAGGCTGTAATGCCAGACAAAGATACCTATTTTAGCGCGAACACCAAGGGGAAAGCACGCTCTCCGGCCAAAGCAGAACGGCTGCCCTGCGACAGCCGTCATTCACGGGATCCGCGATGGGGATGGGTGGCCCTACGAAAAGCCGTACAGCCGCAATCCCTGATCGGAGTAGTACTCGTTCCGGTATCCCTCGACCGGCTTCAGTTGATCGAGCCAGTACGCCTGGTCGTTGCGGTGGCACACGAGCAGGCGCTGTTCGTCGCGGTAATGTTTGGCCCGGTGATATTTCAGATAGACATGCCGGTGGTCGACCCCGATGATTTCGACCTTGCCCGATTCGTGCGACATGCAGAATTTGATGCGCTTGGCGAGCCCCGAGCATTTCCTCTTCGCCCTCTCGATGCTGCAGTACGCCTCGACCAGCGGGACCTCGTACGGCTCATTGCCGGCGGTCGGACGGCCCTGGAATACGTAGTACTGGGGGATCCCCATGTAGGACAACTCGTTCCACAACTCCGCCATCACCTCCGGATCATCCGACACCCCCCGAATGATGGGGTTCTGGTTGACGCAGATGAGGCCGGCCTCGATAGCGCGCCGGACCGCCTCGCGCGCCTCGGGCGTCAGCTCGCGCGGATGGTCGAAATGGCATACGAGGTAGATGCGGCGGTCAGGTTGCGAATGGCGCCGGAGCATCGCGAACAACTCATCGTCGTCGAGGAACCGGTAAGGATTGAAGGCCGGCATCTTTGACCCGATCCGAATGATGCGGATGTGCGCGATGCTCCGCAGCGCGGTGAGAATCCCGTCCAACTGCGGCGTCGAAAGTATCATCGGGTCACCCCCGCTCAGCAGGACGTTGTTGACTTCCGGGCGGGTGCGGAGGTACTCGATCCCCGGGCGGATGTCGTACGCCGCCTCGTCATTTCCGTTCATGAACAGCCGTTTGCGAAAGCAGTACCGGCAGAAGGAGCCGCATACCTCGTTGACGAGGAGAAGCACCGTGCTGCTGTACTTGTGCTGAACCCCCTTGCGCACCGTGACCTTCCCCTCCCTGGAGGCGTCCAGATGACCCCACTGTCGCAACTCCCCGACGGCCGGAATGACCAACCGGCGGATGGGATCATGCGGATCCGACCAGTCGATCAGGCCGAGGTAGTAGTCGTTGGTGCGGAAGGCGTAACGCCGCGCCACTTCCTTGAGCGCGGTGCGCTCGGCCTCGGATAATTGCGTGAGTTTGTCGATGGAGAGGATGTACTTGACCCGTGTGCGCTTCCCCTGCTGCCCCGGGGCCCGTGCTCCCATTTGCATCGCTGCCATGGTCGGCTCTCCTTTCACGATTGCCTCCAGACGGAGGATGTCAGCCAGGCCGTGCCGCGTGCAGCCGCAATCGGAAGGTTCGAAATCGATCTGGTCGGGTCCAGCGCGTGAACCGCAACCGGCGGGATACCGCCGGAATCACCTCGAATCGAAAAGGCCTGGCTTCTCAAAAAATATACGCATCGATTCGAATCCCGAGCAACGGTAATCGGCAAAAAAAAACGTCCCCGCCCCGCCTTCCCGCGAGCTCCCCGCGGCCGTCAGGGAGGCGCCAAGCTGTTGTTTTTCAGCATGTTACATCGACCATTTTGGTCGATGCCGACCATCGGGCGGTCTGCCGGCTCTTCGCGACCGCGGCATCCGCGCGGATGGGCCTCGGTTTTTCCGAGAGTTTTTGTTGAATTGCCCTCCGCCGATCCGTTATTACCGAAAAGTAGTGCGAACTACACTACTCTGTGCGAGGATATGACACGTTCCGCAACGCCTAAAGATGATGGAGAGCGCAAGTGGACTACTACGAGGGCGTCATAAAGAACACCGAGTTCTTCACCACCACCGAGCTGGCCGACAAGCTGAAGATGAACGTCCAGGTCATCACGCGCAAAGTCCAGGCCGGCGAAATCACCGCCTACAAGATCGGGAAAGACTGGCGCATCCCGGAGCAGTCCGTGTACGAGTGGCTGCAGCAGCGCTCCAACCGCAACGGGGCTGCGGCCGCCCCGGCCCCCCGCCGGAATATCCGTCTCAAGCGCTCGGCCGAAACCGAGACGGTGCCGCCAAGCCGCCGCACCAAACGGAAATACCTCCTCGAGTACATTCTCGCCCAGTTTGAACCGAACCGGCTCTACGAGGATCACGAGGTCAACCGGGTCATTTCCCGGTTCAACGAGGACCCGGTCGCCGTGCGCACCGATTTCCTCGAGGAACACATGATGGAGCAGGTGGGGGGGAGGCTCCGCCGCAGCGCCGGTTACAAGCTCTCCGAATAGGCCGGCCGGTTGCGTGAAAGAAACAACCTCCCGCACGGGCGTGCGGGAGGTTTTTGTTTTCCGGCGGCCGGGTCCGCTACTGGCCCGCCCCCGGGGGGATGCGGGGGGTGGACTGGGTCAGGCCGAGGAGCTGCTGCAGGAACGGATCCTCGAGATTGCGCGGATACGAGGCATGCAGGCGGGCCGCCTCCTGGATTTCCGCGTAGCGCCGCTGGTCGCTGAGGGCGTAGAAGAGTTTCCGGAAGGCCGTGCCGCTTTCGGGGTTGGCCCGGAACGCCTCCCACATGAGAGCGAGCCCGTCGTCGAGCAGATCCTGGCGCCCGGAGATCGAGCCGATGCTGACTTTGATGAGCCCGAGGTCGCTCAGGTAGAACAGGTTTTCCGGGTTGGAGCGGCAGAACGCGGTGAGCGTGTCGTGCGCCTGGCGCAGAAGCGAATCGGCCGCCGCCGTGTCGCCCTGCTGGCGCAGTTCGTTCGACACGATCATGTACATCTGCGCGTACTCGGGGTACTCCTTCATGATCTTGTCCGCAATGGCCATGGCCGAGTCCAGCTGCCCGCGCTTCTCGAATTCATCCCAGAGCCGCACGGCGTTGATGCCGTAGCCGATAAACACGCCGGTCGCGTTCTCGTCCCGGTACACTTTCGAGTCCTCGTACCCCTGGAAGCGGTAGGTGTGCATGAAGAGGTCGTAGCCGCGCCCGGCGTCGATCAGCCGCTCGGGCGGGGTGCGGTCCAGGCGGTAGACCACGCCCACCGCCGCCGTTCGCTTCTGCAGATCCAGCGGAGAATCATAGGGTTGGCTGGAGAAAAAGATCGGATCCTTCCACCTGTTCTCGACCACGATCTCGTCGACCATCATGTCCTGCACTTTGACCATCTGCCCGTTGTACGGCTCCACGGCCGCCAGCCAGGTCGTCCGGTTGCGCGGACGGTCCCGGAATTCCTTCACCGGCATCGGCAGCGTCAGCCCCGGCCGCACCTCCACGTCCTCCCAGAGGATCTGGTCGTCCTCCAGCGAGATCGGGACATTGTAGAAGTGCTTCATCTGGTAGACGTACCAGTCGGTGTTGAGCAGCGAGAGGTTGACCACCCGGACGTCCTTGCGGTAGTTGTACACCTCCTGGATCGCCCAGAGGGGGAAAGTGTCGTTGTCGCCCGAGGTGAAGAGGATGGCGTTCTTGTCGACGGAATCGAGCAGGTTGGCCGCATAGTTGTAGGGGAGGTAGTTGTCGGAGCGGTCGTTGGCGTGGTAGTTGTGGGCCAGCGGCACCGCCGGCAGCAACACCAGCGCCGTCATCGCGTACACCGCCGTCCGCTCGATCGCCGGATTGCGCCGCGCCAGCGCCTCCCGCACGAGCATCATCAGCGCCGACACTCCCATGCCGATCGCGATGCCGAAAAAGACGAACGCGGGCGTGAAAAAGTAATCCCGGTCGCGCACCTCGAGGTAGGCGTCCCCGGTCCGCGGATCGTACTGCGTGCCGTCGGCGAAATTCATGTACAGGATCAGCCCGGCCGAGGTCACCACCAGCAGCACGAGGTAGGGCAGCCCGATTTCCTGGCGCTTGCGCACGGCGACAATCACCCCGAGCAGTCCCAGCCCGAGAAACGGCACGAACCCCCAGTCTTTCGGCGAGTACTGCTCCTCGAAGTAGGAGAAGAACCCCATGTGGGGGTGGTGGCCGAACTGGTTCTCCCAGGTGCCGCGGCGGTGGAACATCCGGTCGACCATCGACTCCGATCCGTACTGCTTGCGGTCGAGGAACTTCACGAAGGTCGACCAGTTGCGTGAGGGGTTGTTCTCGTCAATCCGCGGGTTGTGGGCCGAGCGAATCGGGATGAAGGCGTGGACCGAAATCCCCAGCACCGCCACCACGATCAGCCCCAGCCCGGTCAACCACTGGAACCGCCAGCCGCGCCGGTGCGCCGCCACCGCCAGCCCAATCATCAGCACCACGAAAAACGGCAGCGCCTCCATGAACAGCGAGAAACTGATCATCACCGTCGACACCGCCGCCAGCGCAATCAGGATCGCCCAGTTGATCTTGCGGTACAGCAGGACCACCAGCAGCGCCGCCAACAGCACCGTGGTCAGGTAGAACGCCACCGGCCCGCCCCGGTCGCCCGAAAAGAGCACAATCAGCAGCAGCTCGAGTCCCACAAAGGCCGCCAGATAGGCGTAGTCGCGGGGCACCGCGTCCCGGTTGAACAGAAGGAAGAAGGCGGCCACCGGCACCACCAGAAACACCGTCATGTGCAGCCCGATCCCCAGCATCGCCAGATAGAAGATCAAGATGAGCAGCCGGATCCCTTTCGAGGTTCCGCGGGCGTCGTGGTACTGCACGGCCAGCCAGATGATCATGACCGAAAGGGCCAGGGCCGCTCCGTACACCTCCGCCTCGACCGAATTCCCCCAGTTGGTCCGCGAGAAGGCCACGAACAGCCCGCCGACCACGCCGCCCACGTACGAAATCACCCGGTTGAGCAACTCCCGCCGCTGCTCCCCGAAAAAGTACTGCACCAGCCGGACCGTCAGCAGGTAGCTGAACATAGCCGTGAACGCCGACGTAATCACGGAGATGTAGTTGATCCGGTGGGAAATATCTTCCACAAAGGGGATGACCGAGAAGATCCGTCCCAGGAGGATAAACAGGGGGGTCCCCGGCGGGTGCGGGATCCCCAGAATGTACGACGTTGCAATGAATTCGCCGCAATCCCAGAATGAAAACGTCGGCTGCACCGTCAGCGCGTACGTAATGAACGACACCAGAAACACCGCCCCCGCCGCCACGGCGTTCGTCCGGTCGAACTTGTCCGGGTCCGTCAGAGATAAGTCAGCCACCGTCTCCTCCTAAACGAGTCCTCTCGGCTTACCGATACACTAGAGGCAAGGGACCGTCCCTTGAAAAGGTAAATATAACGGCGGCCCTGCCGGGCACAACCTCTAATTTTACGCCCGGGACCGGCCGCGGGACCCGGGCCGCATTCGGAGGCACGTATGTTTGTATGGTGCAGTTTGCTCTTCGTGCTGGGAATCCTGGCCTTTCTGGATTCCGTGTTCAACATGGGCATGATCTTCCGCCAGGTCAATTCCGTCTTCTTCATGCTCGTGTCGCTCGCGCTCCTGGTGCGCACGACGACCAAGATGAAGGAGAAGAAGGTGGAGAGCTACCAGGACAAGGTGTTCCAGTTGGAGCGCCGCGTCCGCACGCTCGAAGAGGGGCGCAAGAAGCTGGAGACCTACTGAGGCCGGCAACGCGCGCCGTCAGCCCGTCCGCGGATCGACCTCGAGCTCGCGGAGCCGCTTGCGCACGTCCGAGGTGAACGGGTAGTTCGCGTTCTCCTCGAGCAGCCGGCGGTAGATCGCCTTGCCCTCCTCCCGCCGCCGGGGGTCGGCCGTGAGCATGTCCCCCTTGAGCTTCAGTCCCCACGGGGCGAAGTATGACTCGGGATACTGCCCGGCCAGCCGCTCGATATACTCCAGCGCGGCCGCGGAATCGAACCGGGCGATGCTCAAATCGGCCAGCCGGTAGAGCGCGTCGTCGCTGAGCGCCGGGTGGTCCGCCCCGGCAATCCGCTCCAGCTCCGCCCGGCAGGAATCGTACTCGCGCCGCTCCTCGAAGAGGAGGGCGTCGGAGAACTCGGACAGGAGCGGTTCCGACCCCGCCTCGTCGATCAGCAGCATCATTTGCAGCGCGTCGTTGACATAGAACCCCTTGGGGTAGGCCACGAGGAGTTTGTTGAAGCCCGCCCGCGCCGTGTCGAACCGCTTCTCGTAGAAATCGATCTTGGCCAGCTTGAAGGCCGCTTCCTCGGCCGCTTCTTCTATGAGCGGCCGCTGCGCCAGCCGCCCGAGTGCCGTCCGGGCGCTGTCCAGTTCGCCGAGGCGAAGGTAGGCGTCGGGCGCCGCCAGGAGGGCCCGCAAATACCCCAGCCCCCCGGGGTAGGCGGCCGCCACGGAATCGAACAGCCGCAGCGCCCGCCGCGGCTCGTTGAGGTAGTTGAGATATATCTGCCCGATCCGGCAGGCCGCCTCGGCCTTGTCCTGGACGCGCGGGTAGGCCGCCACGATCGAATCGTACACGGCGACCGCCTCGGCGTACCGTCCCAGCCTCGTGAGCGCCTCGGCGTAGAGGTAGCGGGCCTCGGCCACCAGCGGGCTGGCGCCGTAGCGCCGCAGGATTTCCGCCCCCACCACGGTCGTCTGCGCGTACAGACCCCGCTCGCTGCAGATGTGCATGAACCACAGCAGCACCGTCCCGTTGGTCCCCGCGAGCGAATCGCGCAGCAGCGTGTAGTGCATCGCCTGGTCCATGTCGCCCGCTTGGAGGTAGTGGCCGGCGAGAATCTGCGCCGCTTTCGCCGTCGCCAGGGTGTCCGCGGTGTGCTCCCGAAGAACCCCAAGCGCGGCCGGCGCCGACTTGGGGAACTGGAGCATCATCTGCAGCTTGGTCTCGGCCTCGATCCCTGTCCGCGAGGTATCGGCGGTGGCCGCGTAGAACTCCTCGGCCGCGCGGCGGTACTCCTCGCGGGCCTCGAATATCTCGCCCGCTTCCTTGGCGAACAGCCGCGGGGAGCCGAGCTCTCTCCGCAGGCGCTCGATGAGAGCGAGGACGTCGCGGCTCAGCCCCACCTCCTGCATGCTCACGACCACCTGCGACAGCATGCCCGGGTTGGTCTTCTCCGGCACCAGCTCAAGCGCGGTCGCGTACTCCTGCCGCCCCGCGGCCGTGTCCTCCTGGCGCACCAGCGCCTCCGCCAGGTAGACATGCAGGACGTGGCTGTTCGGGGTGATCTCGAGCATGCGCCGGATCACCACCTCCGAGCTCCCCGGCTGCCCGAGCTGGTCGTAGCATGTGCGCAGGAGGTTCATCACCACCATGTTCCCGCGGTCGCGGCGGTCGATAGCTTCGAGGAGGCCGACCGCTCCCTCGTAGTTCTTGCTGCGCATCATCTCCCGCACCATGTTCAGCATTTGCTGGTCCTGCGCCTGCTGATCCTGCGGGGTGTACAGGCGGAGTCCGCCCGGCGGCCGGGTGACCTCTTTCGGTTCCTCCGCCGCTTGCGCGAGGGCCGCGCCCAGAAGTCCTGCGGCCAGCGCGAGCGCCGCGATCAGCCGCCCGAGGGTGCGCTTCACCGCCCGCCCTCCTGCGGCGCCGCCTCCGTTTGCAGCAGCGCCTTGAAATACGCTTTCACCTGTTCCTCGTACTGCCGAGGGTAGTGCTCGCCGAGATATTGCCGCAGCCGGTCCTCGAGATTGGTCCGGTCGTTGAGCAGCTCGGCCGGGAGCGCCGGCGGCACCTGGTAGATCTGCTCCTCCGCCGTGACCGCCTTGCGCTGCTCGGTGAAATCCTTGCGCTGGAGCGAGCGCGAGGCCTGCAGCATGCGGGAGTAAACGCGGAGCTGTCGTTCGATCGTTTCCGGTCCGGCCTCGCCTTCCGCCAGCGCCTCCTCGATTTCCCTCATTTCGTCGGCGATGTCCTCGAGCCGCCCGAGCACCTGGCGGGAGTCGCCGAACTCCTGCGCCAGCTCTTCCATCGACTTGCGGATCGCACCCTGCTCGCCCGCCAGCCGCTGGAGCGCCTCGCGCGTCTGCTGGCCCTGGCTGGCCGGGTTGAACGACGGGTTGTTGCAGGTCTGCTGCGTCTCCTGGTTCACCTGGTTCTGCTTGTTGCACATCGACTGCAGCTTGGCCATGTTCTTGTCGCAGCTGCCCCCCTTGTCGCACTGGTTCTGCTGGTTCATCGCCTCCATGAGGTACAGCGACACCTTGTTGAGGTTGGTCATGGCGTCGCGCTGGAGGGCGATCGCCTGCGGTCCCTGCCGGTCGCCCAGCCCCAGCATGGCCATGTCCATCTGCGCCGTCGCCTGGTTCATGATCTGCCCCAGTTCGGAGGCGACAAAGGGCGACTCCTTGGCCAGCTCCGCGATCCGGCCCTTCAGCCCGCTGCACGCGGTCATGAGATCCTGCTGGGACTGGGCGAGCTCGCGCAGGATATCCGACTGGGTGGTGACCTCGGCCGCCCGCTTGAGCAGCTCTTCCTGCGACTGCGACAGGTAGTTGGCGTCGTCGATCGCCAGCCGCATCATCTTGCGGAGCGCTTCGTTCTGGCCGCTGTTCATGGCGGCGAGCTGCTGCTGCATGGAGCTGAGCATCTGGGCGAGCTTGGCCGAGGCCTGTTTTCCCTCGGCGGCGGCCGGCTGCTGCTGCTGTTGGGCGAGCGCGCCGCTCATCTTTTCCATGTTCCGGTCGGCGTCGGTCTGCTCGACCGCCTCGGCGAATTTCCGCGCCTCCTCGCTCTGGTTCATCTGCGCCTCGTCCATCAGCTTGCGAAGGTCGGCGGTCTCCTTTTTGAGCGACTCGAGATCTTTTTTCAGGTCCGTTTCGCGTTCGGCCAAGGGCGGCAGCGCGCTCTGGGCGCTGCTGTCGGTCGCCTGGTTGACCTGGTTCTGCTGTTCGAGCAGCCGCTCCGCCTGCCGCATCATTGCCTGCATCTTCTGCTCGACCTGCATCTGTTTCAAGAGGGCCAGCGTCCGCTCCAGCCGCTGGAGCATTTCCTCCTGGGAGAGCTGGAACTGCTCCATGGCTTTCTGGATCTCGTTGCGGTCCATTTTCTGGAGCGCCTCCATCAGCTTCTTCTGGGCCTCCTTCATTTCCGGCGTGGCGACTTCCTCGAACAGCTTCTGGATCTGCTGGAGTTTTTCGACAATCTCGCGGCTCATCTGGGCGTTGTCGGCGAGCTTCTCGACCGACTTGTCCATCTCCTCGGCCATTTTCTCGATATTCTCGATGAGCTCCTGGTTCTGGGCGGCGAGCGCCTCCATCTCCTTCTGGTGCTGCCACTCCGCCTTCATCTCGTCGCGGTTCTGCGCCTTGAGCTTGCGCGCCATGTTCTTGAACCGCTCCGACAGGTCCTCCCCCTGCTGGAGCAGTTGCCGGGTGTTGTCCACGCGCCGCGAGCTTTCCCCCTCCGCCTCGGCGATGATTTCCTCCAGCGAGGGGATCCGCGCCACGTACTGCCGCGACGCCGTCACTTTCGGCCCCGAGTTCACGTCGTTGTCGGCCACCTCGAAGCGATAGATCGTGTAATCCCCCGGGTACATGTTGAGCTTGTCCATGTCCCAGTTGAAGGCGATCTCCCCTTCGGTCTTGATCCGGTCGGAGAAATGGAGCACGGCCACGTTCTCCTCGCTCGCCTGTCCGTGCGCCACCACCGTGTATTTCAGCACCAGCGAGGTAAACCCGTAGTCGTCGAATATCCGCACCTTCAGCGGCAGCACCATTTCGTCGCTCAGGTTGACGTTGACGCCGGGGAAGAGGACGTCGATCGAGGGGTATTCGTCGGGCACGGCCGTGATGTGGTACTGGATCGGGTCGGGGTTTTCCTCGCCCAGGCCGTCGATCAGGCGGACATGGTAGCCGAGCGACTTGTCCACGCGGAGCGCCGTTTCCGCCTGCCGCCCGTCGACCTCCAGCGGCGTCCGGCTGGAATCGTCAAACACCAGCTCGGCCCGCGCGACCGGGAGGTTGGTCTCGACCGCCAGGTTCACCCGCGACCCGACCACGGCCGAGAACGAGCCGTTGTTCTCGTCGATCACAGTCGGGGCCAGCCCGGTGTAGTCGGGGTAGAAGATCGACAGCTTGAGGCCGTTGACCCTCGGGCGGTCGACCACGCTCACCTGCTGGACCGGGGTGGCGACCCGGCCCGCCTCGACATAGTAGTCGAACGACCGGTTGATCTGGCGGAGAGTGGTCGCAATCCGCACCGAGTCGCCGTTGACCATCGGCGCCCGCCGCACCTTCCGCAAGTCGATCTCCGTCTCCTGCCAGTTCCCGTCGACCAGCCGGTGGTGAATGACCGCGCTTTCCGGGAGCCGTTCACCGAAAATGGAGGCCCCGATTTCGATGTCCCGGTACTTCACCCACTCGGTCGTCCCGGGGAACGGCACCACCTTGTAGGCCAGGGGAGGGGCGATTTCGGTCGTCGGGTTGGAGAACACGAGGAACGAGTAGCGGAACATCCCCGGCAGGAGGGCCACGACCAGGAGGGCCGCGGCGGCCGCGGTCGCGAAATACCGCCCGCTGCGCAGCACCGGGTAGAACGAGAGCGCCTGGTTGAAATTCACTCCCTGGGCCCGCGCGAGCGCCTGGCGCTCGGTCGCCTCGATCAGGGCCGCCGAGTAGCACCCCGCGTCTTTCATCCGCGCAAACTGAATGGCCGCGATCAGCCGCCCCTTGAGCTCGGGGTTCCGCTCCTCCAGCGCGACCGCCACCGCATCGATCGACCCCGAAAACAGCCGGGCGACCGCGTACCGCCCGAACAGATAGAGCGTTCCCGCCCCGACCGCGATCAGGACCGGGAGCTTCACCGCCACCGGCAGAATCATCACGTTCGCCCACAGCGACAGCCCGATCGCCGCCGCCGTCACCGCGGCGGCCGTCAACATGACGCCGGATACAAACAGCACTGCGCGCTGGCGCACCAGCACCCCGGTGAGCTTGGCAAGGAGCGCGCGGCGGGAGGTCAACTCGGTCATAGCGATACCCTCGGTGTTCGGTCTCAGGCGGCGGCTTCGCCGGCGAAGCCGCGCATTCTTTCTATCGACAGGTAGGCCGCCGGCCCGGCAGGTAATCTCGCGCAGCCCGACTAGTACAACAAGGCGTAGGTCACCAGGTTCACGCCCATCCGGAACGCCTGTTCCCGCAGTTCCGGCGGGTCATTGTGCACCTGCGGATCCTCCCAGCCATCCCCGATGTCCGATTCCACCAGGAAATACAGCACGATCCGGCCGTGGAGAATGATCGCCCACGCCCGCGGGGGCTGGCCGTCGTGCTCGTGGATCTTCGGCGGACCGTTGGGAAAATCGTAGAAACAGCGGTAAATCGGATGGTCGAACGGCACCGCCACCGGTTCCCGCTCCGGGAACAGCTCCGCCATCTCCTTCTTGAACGTCTCCTCCATGCCGTAGGAATCGTTCACGAACAGAAACCCGCCCCCCTCGAGATACCGGCGCAGACGTTCCCGCTCCTCGGCCTCAAACCGGATCACCCCGTGGCCGGTCGCGAACAGGAAGGGGTAGCGGAACAGGTCGGCATCCATGATCGTCACCACCCGCTCCATCGTGTCGACCGGGAAATCGGTCTGCCGGTTCAGGTATGTTAGGAAATTGGGGAGCGCTGAGCTCCCCCAGTACCAGTCGCCGCCGCCGGAGTAGTGGAGGCGGGCGACCTTCAGCGCCGAAGGGTTCGGGTTGGCGCCCCGGCCAGGCATCGCCTGCGGCATCCGCTGCCGGGAGAGGTCGATCGTCGGCTGAGACAGGGAGGCGCGGGGGAGAAGCAGTCCCGCGAGCAGCGCCGCGAGGCCCACAAACCCGGCCAGCCGGCCGGCCGCCAACCCCCGTCGAGGGGGGAGTACTGCGCCAAAAAACCGCATACACATAATATACAGGCAGAGTCCCATTTTTGATGCAGGAAAGTTGCCGCGTCCGGCCCAACGGCGCGCTGCGGGCTGGCGGACGGTCCAGCCCCCGGCCGGCCGCTGCTCGATCGCCCCCGCCCCGCCCGTGCTCCGCGCCGCCCTTCAGCTTTGCCGCCGACGTGACGATAATGTACAAGAACCGGCAGTCGGCCAATGACCCATAACTTACACAGGGACAACGCGCTATGTTCATATTCATTGGTGCCCTGATCGTCCTCGGCGGTGTCCTCGGCGGTTACACCATCCACGGGGGCAAAATCCTCGCCCTCAACCAGCCCTCCGAACTCCTCATCATCGGCGGCGCCGCCCTCGGCTCGCTGCTGATTTCCACCCCGCTTCCCGTGGTCAGGGGCATCTTCGCGCAGCTCAAGCAGGCGCTCGGGGGCGGCCTCAAGAAGAAAGATTACCTCAGCCTGCTGGTCATGATGTTCGAGATCTTCAACGTGGCGCGCAAAGACGGCCTCATCGGCCTGGAGAGCCACGTCGAGCATCCGGAGGAGAGCGAGATATTCAAGCGCTATCCCGGGTTTCTGAAGAACCACCATGCGGTCGCGTTCTTCACCGACACCATGCGCGTGATCATCTCCGGAGCCGTCCAACCGCACGATCTCGAAGACCTCATGGACGCCGACATCGAGACCCTCCACGAAGAGGAGCTGCGGCCGTCGACCGCCCTGGGTGCGATTGCCGACGCTCTCCCCGGTCTCGGTATTGTCGCCGCCGTGCTCGGCGTGGTGATCACCATGGCCGCGATCGACGGTCCGCCGGAGGTCATCGGGCACAAGGTCGCCGCCGCGCTCGTCGGCACCTTCCTCGGCATCCTGAGCGCTTACGGTTTCGTCGGACCTCTCTCTTCGAGTCTCAAACACCGGACCAACGACATGCGCCAGTATCTCGGTTGCATGAAGCACGCGCTCCTGTCCTTTCACAAGGGCGTTGCCGGCGTCATCGCCGTCGAGTTCGCCCGCCGCTCCCTCTACGCCGAGGTCCGGCCCGCGTTTCTCGAACTCGAGAAAGCCTGTAACGAGACCAAGAAGCGGTGACGGCAGCCATGGCCGACGAACAACCGATCATCATACGGCGCAAGAAGCACGTGCACGGCGGGCACCACGGCGGGGCCTGGAAAGTCGCCTTCGCCGACTTCATGACCGCCATGATGGCCTTCTTCCTGGTCATGTGGCTGGTCGGGCAGAAACCCGAGGTGCGGGAAGCGGTCGGCGGCTACTTCCGCGATCCCGGCAAATACCTCGAGCAGGGGGGCGCCGGCGTCCTGAAAGGCTCGCGCTCCGCCATCACCGAGAAAGATACCCCCTCCGGGATGCTCAAGAACGAAAGCGACAAATCCGGCGGCGGCCCCTCCGAAATGGAGAAGAAGCAGATGAAAGAGGCCGCCCTCAAGATCATCAGCCAGCTTGAGCAGCAGGAGGCTTTCCACCGCCTCCGCGACAACGTCAAGATGCAGTTGACCTCCGAGGGGCTGCGGATCATCCTCAATGAGTCGGCCGAGTCTCCGGCGTTCTTCGAACCCGGCTCGGCCAAACTCCTGCGCCAGAGCGCGGTGATTCTCATGACGATCGCCGGGGAGCTCGGGCACCTTCAGAACCGGATTGTGCTCGAAGGGCACACCGACGCCGCCTACACCGGCGACCTCCTCTATACCAACTGGGAGCTGTCGGCCGACCGGGCCAACGCCGCCCGCGAACTGCTGGAAGCGCACGGGCTGTGGGACGGCCAGGTGCGCGAGGTGCGCGGGTTCGCCGAGCAGTTCCCGATGATCGCCGACAACCCGGCCGACGCCCGCAACCGCCGCGTGACGATCGTCGTGCTCTATGAACACGCCTCAATGGCGTACGATCAGATGGAAGTGGGCGCCGACCTGATGGCGCTGGCCGAAGCGCAGGAGTGAGCGCGCAAAAAACTGGCATCCGCCCCGCCGGCGGTGTATAATACCAGCGACGAGTGAACCACCCTCCCCGGTCGGCGACGGCCAGGGGTTTTTGTGTTTGGCGCGGGCCTGACCGCCCGCGGGAACGAAAGCAGCTACAGCGCATGACCACCGGCACGGATCGTTCGCACACCACCCACAGCCGCCTCCGGCAGGTCATCGGCCGGTGGCTCGAATACGCCCCGGCGCGGGAACTGGCCGCCCGCCTTGAAGAGGGCCCGGCCGAACCGGTTCCGATCGCCGGGCTGGCCGGCTCGGCGCCCGCTTTCCTCCTTCGCGCCCTGACCGATACGCTCGGCCGACCGGTGCTGGCGGTGACCGTCACCTCCGAGCAGGCGGCCGATCTGGCGGACGATCTGGCGGTGCTGCTCGGCCCGGACCGCGTCGGCCACTACCCCGCCCGCCAGGTCCTCCCGTACGACTTCAAGGCGCCGCAGGGGGAGGTCATGGGGAGGCGGATTTCGTCGCTGGCCGACCTCATGGACAACCGGCTGGCGGCCGTGGTCGCCCCGCTGCGGGCCGTGCTCGAACCGACGATCGCCCGCGACCATCTCGAAAAAAGCCGGGTCCGGCTCGAAGTCGGACGGGCGGCCGACCTCGATGACCTCGTGCGCCGCCTGGTCGCGCTCGGTTTCCGGCGCGTCCCGGTGGTCGAGGAAGTCGGCGACTTCGCCCTCCGCGGCGGGCTGGTCGACTTCTTCTCCCCCGGCTCGACCGCTCCCTCGCGCGTCGAATTCTTCGGCGACGACGTCGACACCATCCGTCTCTTCGACGTCGGCTCCCAGCGCACCATCGGCCGCGTCGACCGGGTCAACCTCCTCCCGCGCCGGGAGGTGCCGATCACCATGGAGACAGTCGAGCAATACCTCGCGGCGCTGCCGGAGCACGATGCCGACTACATCCGCGACCGCTACCTCAACGACCCCGAGCTGCCGGGGCTCGAGTGGCTGGCGATCCTGTTCGGTGTCCGCCCCGGGTCGCTCCGCGAGTACCTGCCGCCGGACACCGTCGTCTGGCTCGAAGGGGAGCACTTGCTCCGCGACGAGGCGGAGGGGATCCTCGCCGAGGGGCGGGGTCTCTACCAGCGGCTCAAGGGGCGGCTGGAGAAGCTTCCCGCGCCCGAGGCCTACTACCACTCGGTCGAGGGCGCCTTTGCCTGGCTGGCCGCCCACCCCCGCATCGACCACGCCCCTTTCCGCGGCGGCCGCCGCGACGTCATCGACTTCGGTTGCAGGCCGCACCCCTCGCTGGGCTCGCGCCTTGACCTGCTGGCCGAGACGGCGCGCGAGTTTGACGCGCTCGGGATGGTCCACTTCGTCGCCACCGACACCGAGAGCCAGGCCGAGCGGCTCGATGAGCTGATCGGCGAGCGGCTCGGCCCGGAGAGCCGGCCGGTGATCGAGCCGGCCGACCTCAAAGGAGGGTTTGTCTGTCCCGCCGGGCGTTTCGCCGTGCTCACCGACCACGAGATATTCGGCCGCCACCACCGCCGCGTGCGGCGCAAGAAGTTCCGCGAGGGCGTCGCGATCTCCGACTACTCTGCGCTCAACCGCGGAGATTTCGTCGTCCACACCGATCACGGCATCGCGAAATACCTCGGGCTGGAGACGCTCGTGGTCGACGGCCGCAACCGCGACTGCCTCGCCCTCCTTTACGAAGACAACGACAAGCTCTATGTCCCGATCGAAGAGTTCAATCGCGTCTCCAAATACGCCGGAAAAGACACCGCGCCGCAGCTGACCCGCCTGGGCGGCCCCCAGTGGGACAAGCTCAAGGTGCGGACCAAGAAGGCGATCGCCGACATGGCCGCCGATCTCCTGAAACTGTACGCCCGGCGCCGGAGCGCGCCCGGTTTCTCCTTCGGCGAGGATACCACCTGGCTGCGCCAGCTGGAGACCTCGTTCCGGTATGAGGAGACTCCCGACCAGCTCAAGGCGATTGCAGACGTCAAGAGAGACATGGCCCGCGAACAGCCGATGGACCGGTTGATTGTGGGCGATGTCGGCTACGGCAAGACCGAGGTGGCGGTGCGGGCGGCGTTCAAGGCGATCGAGCGCGGCAAGCAGGTCGCGGTGCTGGTGCCGACCACCATTCTCGCCCAGCAGCACTTCCAGACGTTCACCGAACGGCTCGCCGAATTCCCGATGCGCGTGGAGATGCTCTCGCGGTTCCGGACGGCCAAGCAGCAGCGCGCGGTGGTGGAGGATCTCGCCGCGGGCCGGGTCGATCTCGTGATCGGTACCCATCGGCTGCTCAGCAGCGATATCTTCATCCCCAACATCGGTCTGCTCATTGTCGACGAAGAGCACCGCTTCGGCGTCCGCCACAAGGAGAAACTCCGGCACCTGAAAGCGGCGGTCGACACGCTGGCGATGTCGGCGACGCCGATTCCGCGCACGCTCCACATGTCGCTCATGAGCGTCCGCGACATGAGCATTATCAACACCTCGCCCAAGGACCGCCTCCCCATCATCACCGAGATCGTCGAATTCGACCCGGCGATCATCGCCACCGCCATCCTGCGGGAGATCGGCCGCGGCGGCCAGGTGTTCTTCGTCCACAACCGGGTGCAAACAATCGAGGCGATGCACCACTACCTCAAGAAGATTGTCCCGCAGGCCGAAATCGCCATCGCCCACGGCCAGATGCACGAGCGGTCGCTCGAGGGGATCATGCTCGCCTTCCTTGCCCGACGCTACAACGTGCTCCTGTGCACCTCGATCATCGAATCCGGCCTCGATATCCCGAACGCCAACACGATCATCATCAACCGCGCCGACCGGTTCGGGCTGGCCCAGCTCTACCAGATGCGCGGGCGGGTCGGGCGGAGCGCCACCCGCGCCTACGCCTACCTGATGACCCCGCCGGTCAAGCAGCTCCAGCCGGAGGCGATCAAGCGCCTGCGCGCGCTCGAGGCCCACTCCGACCTCGGCGCCGGGTTCGCCCTGGCCATGCGCGATCTCGAAATCCGCGGCGCCGGAACCCTGCTCGGGCCGAGGCAATCCGGGTACATCGAGGAGATCGGCTTCGACATGTACAATAAGCTGCTCGAAGAGGCCATCGCCGAGCTCAAAGGCGAAGAACTCGTCCGTCCCCCCGACACCAAGCTCGAACTCGACCTCGAACTCCACCTCCCCGATGAGTACATCAACGACCGCCAGCAGAAGGTCGATATCTATCGCCGCCTCGCCGACGGCCGGACGCTGGACGATGTGGAGCGGATCCGCGACGAGGTGACCGACCGGTTCGGCGCCCAGCCCCAGTCGGCGGTGAACCTGTTCGACGCCACCGCCGTGAAGATCCTCGCCGGCGCGATGAAGGTCGAGAAAGTGAAAATGGCCGCCGGCCGCGTCTCCCTGTTCCTCGAGGAGGGCCGACAACTGACGCGCCGGACGGTTGAGGCGCTCCGCCAGGGGGCCGATTGCCCGATGGAGTTTTCCATGATCGGACGGGTGCAGATCATGCTCGATCTCGGCCGCATCGGCGAGCGCGACCGGCTGCCCTATCTGCGCAAGGTACTCTCCGGCGTGGAGCCGGGCGGGTGAGTTGAGCCGGCGGCCAATCCCGCCTCTAAGGGACGTGTGCTGCGATTTGCCAATCTTGAGATGGGCGGGTCCAGCTTCGGCCTCGGTCTGATCACCACCGAGAAAGATTCATGTTCGGCCTGTCCGGATCGGCCATCGGGGACGGGACCGAGCTACGGGAGAGCGCCGGGAAAGCCGCTGCCGATAGCTGTTCACCGATGACATGAAGCACAAGGTATGGGCAAACCGACACGGCCCGATCGGGATCCTCCCCGATCCCTCCCTCTCGCCGGAAGGCGAAATCCGGCGCGCTCGCGAAAATACACTCGCGGGGCAGGAAACCGACCCTGGCCGGGTGCCTGCCCGGGGTGTCTATTGATTTGGATGTCCACTCCCGCCGTGATTAGGCCGGATGTCATTCACTTCCACTTCTCCAGTTCCGGAACCGCCCCGGCTTCTGCGTCCACTCCAACGCCGTAGTTGTTGTGTCCGAAGAGCGAATCCGTGCGGGCCGGCCGAAACCAGAGCGTATCGTCGGCCGCCCACGGATGTGTCGTCTCCCCGCTGTCCGTAAACGACACGTACCGGTCGCGGCCGCCGATGTCGATGAAACCGCCGAAGGACGAGGCGTAGGCGTAGTAGGTCGTCAGCCGGCCGGGCCGGTCGTACCCCTCGCGGAACGTGGCTTCGCCCAGACCGGGCGTCCCTTGTCCTAGATAGTACGCATCGTCGCCGCCAATGTCGATGAGGAAGGCGTTGGAGCGGATCTGGGCCAGCCCCATCGAGATCATCTTCGCCCGGTAGACGTCGTTGCCGCCCTTGTTGACGAGGAGGGCGTTGGTGAAATCCCAGCCGAATCCGAGCCCCGCCCCGGCCGTCTCGTACAGTTCGTGCCGGTCGTTCCCGCCTTCATCGATGAGGATGCCGTTGCAGTAGTGGGCTCCCGAACCCTGGGTGAAGTAGCAGGATTCGTAGAGGTCGTCGCCGCGTTTGTCGTACGCGATCCCGGTGGCGAACCAGTAGCCGATCCCGAGCGTCCAGTTGCCGGAGTAGTAGCGGTCGTCGCCGTTGATATCGATGAGCGCGCCGAGGCCGCCGGCCCACGCATGGCCGTCGGAACCGTCGCCGCGCCGTCCGAACCCGGCCCCCTGGGCGTTGTTGCCGTTGATCTTGTTCTGGGAGTGGTAGTCGCCGCGGTTGTATTTCTCAGCCAGCGGTTCGGCGGTGTAGCGGTCGTCGCCGCCGAAGGAGGCGCACACGCCCACCCCTCCGCCAACCCCGCCCATCCCCTGGCCGTCGCCGCACAGGTAGTAGGTGTCGTCGCCGACGCCGTCGAGGCAGAGCCCGATCCCGAAATACCCGGCTCCCTGGCTCGACAGTTCGGCGCGGTACTCGTCATTCCCCGCGCGGTCGAGCAGCACGCCCACTCCGAACAGCCCGGCCCCCTGGGCATAGGTGGAGCCTTCGTAGCGGTCGTCCCCCTCGCTGTCGATCACCAGGCCGACCCCGCACAGCCCGACACCGGCCGCAGGCGGGTACTGGGCGCGCTCGCGGCCGTAGTAATCGTCGCCGCCGAGATCGATCACCACCGACACGGGGTTTCCCAGCGACGCCGCCGCGCCCGGCGTCCCCTGGTAGATCATCCGGCGGCCGAAATCGACGACGAGGAGCGTGTTGGTCGCATCATACTCCGTCCACTGCGGGAGCGAGGCGCGCAGTTCGCCGAAGAGGCGGGGCGGGGCCATCCGCTCGGACCGGGCGACCGAAGAGAACAGGGCGATCGTCCCGAAAGGCGTGGGGAGTTCCGCGGTGAAATCGTCGGGGACCGCGCGGGCGAATCGGCGCAGGGCGCGCTCGGCGCTCTCGGCTGCGGCCGCCGTCTTCAAGGCGGCGTAGTGCATCGAGGGAAGATCGATCGCGGCGGCGATATCGTCCAGCTCCGGGTAGTACACCATCCCGTCCCCCTGCGTGCTCGCCAGGTCGCGGATCGCCAGCGCAGCCTCGAGGTCCGCAACGTCGCAGTTGCGCAGCGCCGTCGCGCGCCAGCGAATCGCATCCGTGAGATTCACAATCAGCCCCGCGAGGACAACCTGCACCGAGTCCGGGAGACGCGCGGTTTTCTGTCGGATCTCCGCGGTCATGTCGGGCGATTCGGCGCGGTTGCCGAAGGTGTAGAACTCGGTGTCGCGGCCGGCCAGCGCGTAGAGCCCCTCCACCGCGTCGACCAGCGGCTCTTCCCCCGCCGGGGCCGGCCGCAGGTTCGCCGAGTAGGAGCGGAAGCCCCCCAGTTTTCTGTCGACCCCCAGGTTGTACACCAACTGGTAGAGACCGTCGGAAGCCGTGTCGGCGTAGGTTGGATCAAGGTACAGCTCGACGGCGTTCCCCATGGTTGTGGCGTAGTCGTACAGCTTCAGCGGTTCGGCAAAGAGCGCATCGAACGAGGTCAGCCGGTAGGGAACGTCAAGCGGGAAGCGGTTCCAGTAGCCCGCGGGGTGGTAGCCGAGATCCGCGCGCGTGAATCCCACTTCGCCGAGGATTCGGCCGAGGACGTCGGTTTCGGACTCCCCCGCGGCGGTTCCGATCGCCAGTGACAGGACCATGACAAAGAGCGTAATTCTCATTGTACTTTGGCTCCCGGTTGATTTTTCTTAGACATATATGCAGCATAACCTCTTCATTGGCAACAGCATTTGATGGAGGACCGGGTGAAAGGAATCTTCGCAGTGCTCGCGGCTCTCGTTTTGGCGGCGGGGTGTGTGAAAGAGGTGGACCGGAGCGCCGCTCCGAAAACGGCGGCCGACACGCTCACCTACGCCACCCACTTCCGGGGCGAGCGGCATCTCGACCGCATCCGCCAGCTCACTTTCGGCGGCCAGAACGCCGAAGCCTATTTCAACGCCGACGCCACCAGGCTCTGCTTCCAGTCGATGCGGGACACCATGTCGTGCGATCAGATTTTCACGATGAATGTTGACGGTTCCGAGGTGCGGATGGTGTCGACGGGGAAGGGGGCCACGACCTGCTCCTTCCTCTCGCCGGACGGCCGCCACATCATCTACGCCTCGACCCACCTCGGGGGCGACACCTGTCCGCCCAAACCGGACATGTCGCAGGGGTACGTCTGGGCGCTCCATGAGACCTACGACATTTTCCGGGCTAACGCCGACGGTTCCGACCCGGTGCGGCTGACCGACACGCCGGGGTACGACGCCGAGTGCGTCTATTCGCCGAAGGGGGACAAGATCCTGTTCACCTCGGTGCGCTCGGGCGACCTCGAGCTGTACATGATGGATCCCGACGGCGGCCGTGTCGAACAGCTCACGCACGCGCCGGGGTATGACGGCGGCGGGTTTTTCTCGGCCGACGGGGAGTGGATCGTGTGGCGGGCCTCGCGCCCGGAGGGCGAGGCCCTGGCCGACTATCAGCGGCTCCTCGCCCAGGGACTCATCCGGCCCGGCAAGCTTGAGATCTATGTGATGAATCTGGCCGACCGCACACCCATCCAGGTGACCGACAACGGCGCCGCCAACTTCGCGCCGTATTTCCACCCCGACGGCCGCCGCGTCATCTTCTGCTCGAATCTGGCCGACCCCGGCGGGCGCAACTTCGACCTGTTCATGGTCGAGGTCGCCACCAAGACTGTCGAACGGATCACCTACAACGAGACATTCGACGGTTTTCCGATGTTCTCGCGGGACGGCCGGACGCTGGTGTTCTGTTCGAACCGCGACAACGCGGTCCCGGGCGAGACCAACGTCTTCATCGCCGACTGGAAGGATTGAACGCGCCCGGCGGAGGCGCACATATTCAAAAGAGAAGGCGGGCCATCGGGCCCGCCTTGGTCATTTCACTCCGTGCGCCGGCCGCCGCAAGCGGCCGGACGGTCGGGAATCAGTTGCCGCCGGTCGTCGTGCGCAGCATCACCCCGGAGGCATCGGGAGCGTGTCCGCCGACAATCCAGCCGACATTGCGATCGATCATCTCCACCCCGATGAGCGTCTCGGCGGTGGGGGAAGCCTGGACGGTCCATGTGCGGCCGCCGTCGCCGGTGCTCAGAACGGTTCCGTTCTGCCCGACCGCCTTGCCCGACTGGGCGTCGACAAAACTCACGTCGATCAACGTGCTTTTCGTCGGCGATGAAACCTTGCTCCAGGTGGTCCCGCCGTCGGTGGTCCGCCAGATCTCGCCGCCGTTGCCGACCGCCACCACGCCGTTGGCGTCAAAGCAGTCGACGGCCCACAGGGTGGTCTTGACCGTATCCGTCGGAATCTCCCAGGTCAGCCCGTCGGTCGTCTGCAGAATCAGGCCGTTCTTGCCGACCGCCCAGGCGTGGGTCGCGTCCGCGAAACTCAGGTCGTGGATGGTTCGCGGCGGGGTCACGGTGTCGGGGCTGGCCTGCTTGACCCAGCTCGCGCCTCCCGTGGTCGTGTAGAGGATGCTGTCGCCGGCGCAGATGTAGCCGGTCAGATCATCGAGGAAGACGACGTTCTTGCCCCAGGCCGTGTCCGGCGCCGGGTTGTCCGGGTCGGGCGGGTTGTCGGGGAACTCAAAGCGCTCCCACGATTCCCCGCCGTCGCTCGTCCGCACCACCAACAAGTAGTAAGGGGGCAGCCCCGTGCGCCCGACCGCCCACACGTGCAGATTGTCGGTGAACGCCGCCGCTGAGAACCACTCGGCCGGGGCAAAGGCCGACCCCTGCCGCACCGTTACCCACGTCTGTCCGGCATCGGTCGTCCGCAGAATGGTGCCGGTATAGCCCACGGCAAAACCGGAGTCGGGGCTGACAAAAACAATATCCGTCAGCGTCGGCAGCAAGCTCGTCCCGGTCACGCGCTGCTCCCAGGTCTCCCCGGCATCAGCGGACCGAAAGACGGCGGCATCGCCGGAGGCCCAGAAGTTGTCGGCCGCCGGAGACGACGAAGCATAGAGATCGAGGGCATACCCCGATTGCGCCGCCGCCCATGTCGCGCCGTTGTCGCTCGTGACCAGGACGGTGCCGTTGAGACCGGTGATGATTCCGCCGCCGGCGCCGTCGCTGGCAACCGACGTGAGGTGCGCGGTCACGCCCAGGTCTACGACCTCCCAGCTAGCGCCCCGGTCGTCGGAACTCAGAAAGACGCCGTTCTCACCGACCGCCCAGAGAGAATTGCCGCCGGCATAGGCGACCCCGAGAAGGTTGTCGTCGACCTCCGCCGTGACCGTCTCGAATCCGGACCAGATCGTGTCGACCGTAAAGTAGGTGGTGTCCACGAGCGTGTCCGGCCACCAGTAAGTCGTGTCAACAATCGTATCTCCCGGCACGAACGTGGTGTCGATCACGGTGTCGGCGGGAAAGTCATCAGGCAGAGTGTCCGGATCCACCGGGAGCGTGTCGACCGTCGTGTCGGCCGTGAGGCGTTCGATTTCCCAATCGTAGTTGAAGAACCGGGCGATGAATCCGTCGTCGCCCACCGCTACCGCGCTCGTATCGAAGACCACGATGTCGCGAAGGGGCCCGGCGTCTTCCAGCGGGACCGCCGAAAAGCGCCGCCCGGCGTCCAGCGAGTAGTAGAGAATGCCTTCCTCGCCGACCGCGAAAACCCGCCGCGCGGTGACGCCCTCGACCGCGGACAGAGAGCGATCGGTTACCGCCAGCAGCGGCAGGCTCCAGGTGGTCCCGCCGTCTTCGGTACGGCGCACGCGGCCGTCATCACCGACCACCCAGCCGTCCTGGCGACTGACGAAGTCCACAGCGCGAAGCGTCCGGTTGGTCTGACTGGCCTGCTCAATCCAGGTCGTGCCGCCGTCGGTCGTCTTCACAATGCGGCCGTCCACCCCGACCAGCCAGCCGGTGGTGGCATCGACGAAGCAGGCGCCCCGATACAGATTTCCTTCGGTGGTCGGCGACACGAGCGTCCAGGCGCCGCCGCCGCCGCCGCCCGGTCCAGTGGTCTCGTCGTCGCTGCAACCGGCAATCACCAGAGCCAAGAACGCAAGAGTAATCGCCGCCGCAGAGGCGCAATGCAGGTCTGGCAAACAGCGGCACTTCATGTCGTTAGTCCTCCCTTACGAGGTTATCACACGTTCCTTCAGATTGCGGAACTTACGCCGGACCTGCTTGGCTGTCAAGCGATTTCGCCGTTTCCGCCGCTCCCCGCAGCGGCCGGATCCGCGCGCTACAAAAAAACGCAGACGAGACCGTCTGCGTTTGTCGGATCGGTGGTCAGGAGAGTGAATCACGACGGGGAAAACTCGTCGGACTCGTCCTGCCGGAGCATTTCCTCCGCTTCGGTTTCCGCCAGTTGTTCGAGTTGGCGGCGCCGGTCAGGGCGCCGGCCGGCTTCATCGGATCCGCCGCGGAAATGCCGTGCGGGGCGCTGCCCCGGCCGACCTTTACGTTTCATGCGGGAAGATGTGTGTTTTCCGCGCTGCGCCTCGTCGCGCATGCTGCCTCCAGAGAACTAAGAGAATCGCAGATGTGCACCTTCAGCCTAGATATCGGCGAGGGGGGACCGGACTTTTATCCCCGCCCGCGTCCGTGACCAGGATCCGGGTGGGGATGACTATGCAGCGATTTTCATACGAATGACCGTAATCGTCATGGGTGCAAGCAGATGTAAGCAACTGCACAACCACCCCGGTGACACCGCCACCGCGCCAATTGCCGACTAATCTGCTGATTGACAACGAAATAACATGCCGAGACAGGGGCCTGAGGGTTCGCCGCGGGGACGGCACAAACTTCGCTCTACCCACTCCCAGACGAGGTTACCGAAGGAGACAGCATGTTGGACAACCGATATCGCCGAGGATTCTCGCAGGAGCGCCTGGCCGCCATTCAGGAACCCCGGGTCCGCAAAGACAGCCGGGGATATTTCCTGATGTCGCTGTCGGAGAACACCAAGGTGTATTTCGAGGATTTCTATCGGTTCCTCGAACGGACATACGCCAAGGCCAGGGCGGAGCGGTCGCGGCTGGATGAGCGACTGTTCACGACGGCGCCGGAGCAGAGCGAGCTGATCGCCTACTACCGGGCGCGCGGCGTGATTGTCGACCTCCTGATGCAGACAATCATCCGGTTCTATACGGACGGCGGCAACTTCGGCGTCGTCATGAGCCCCTGGTGCTTCGGGACCGTGGTGCTGGAGAAGCTCGAGGTCTACCGGGAGCGGCTCAGCCGGGGCGAGGTGGAGGATCCGAATATCCCGGACTATCCCTACTACACGATCCGCTATCTCGACGAGATTCACAAGGCGGCTCTGCTCGAGCTGTTCGATTTCCCCGAGAAGGCCTTCCAGATGCGGTGGCAGTATTCGGAGCTGCTCAAGCGGTACAGCCAGATCCTGAGCGACATCACGACCTCGCTGAATTCGGTGCTCGGGACAATCAAGAATTATGGTTCGTGACCCGCGAACCATGTTTTCTCATGCATCCCTCCTACGGTGCCCTCCGGCCGCCCGGCCGGAGGGTTTTTTTAAATCCTCTCCGGCCGGGTGCCGATAAACTAACCGAACGCGCGGCCGCCCGAAATCGGGCAGCCGCGCCCGGGCGACAAGGAGAACTCTCCGATTATGGCTTCCGGCACCGCCAAAATTACCGTCACGCCGCAGTACCTGCCGATCCTCCTGGACTCGCTGCGGGTCGACTCCGTCCTCGACTTTGACCTGTACCTGACAGTCAACGGCAACATGGTGCTGTACCGGTCGGCCGACCTCCCCTTCACCGACCGCACCCGCCGCACCCTCCTGGACAACCGGGTCGACCGGCTCTTCATCACCGACGACAACCGGTCCCGCTACCAGCGCTACATCGAGCGCAACCTCCCCAAGATCATGACCGATCCCGGGATCCGGGAGGAGAAGAAAGCGAACATCCTCTACGACACCTCGACCAACCTCGTCAAAGAAGTGCTGGCGAACCCCACCTACGGCGAGAACATCCAGCGGACAAAGGACCTGGTGACAAACACCGTCGAGTTCATCCTGCAGGGGAAAGAGGCCTTTCACACCCTGCTCAAGATCACCTCCTTCGACTACTACACCTACACCCATTCGGTCAATGTCTGCACGTTCTCGCTGGCCCTGGCGCAGCAGCTGGGGTACGGAGATGAGACGTTTCTCAACGAGCTCGGCGTCGGGGCGCTGCTGCACGACGTGGGGAAATCGCGGGTGTCGGAGCGGATTCTCAACAAGCGGGCCCCCCTCAACCCGACCGAGTTCGAGATCATGAAGCGCCATCCGCAGTGGGGGGCGGAGATTCTCGAAGAGACCGACCAGATCGCCGCCGCCTGCTACTACCCGGTGCTCCAGCACCACGAGCGCGGGGACCGGCGGGGGTATCCCAACGGACTGCGGCTCGATGAAATGCACGTCTACTCGCAGATTGTCGCCATTGCGGACTCGTTCGACGCCATGACGACCGAGCGCGTGTACCAGAAAGCAATGGACACTTTTCCGGCGCTGAAAATCATGTTCTCTCTCCAGACCGCGTACCGCGACGATTTCCTGAAGGCGTTCGTGGAACTGATGGGGCCGACGGGTCTGGCGGACTAGCGCCTTCCTTGCCGAGGGGAAGGTCCGCCGGGACGGCTCTCGGACCGGGGGCCGGGCGTGCCGCTAGGGGGCCATCGGGGCCCGAATTCCCCAACCCGGAAAACCGAATCTTACGGTCAACTCAGCCGGCCGGTCGCCCTGCCCCGCCTTCGGTCCTCGAAAGTGCTCGCTAGCCAGTTACGGTCGAACCCGTGCCCCTCCCGGTCACCTGTCCGAATGAGGGCTGTGCCCCGCGCCCAGAAGCTCTGCCCAAACAGCGTGTTGAACCGGCCCGGCCGGGGGCTCCATCGTACGCTTGGTCCGCAACCTGTCAATTCTCCTAATGCGGTTGATTGCGGACGGTGTCAGCGCTGAAACCGGGGCGCGGAGTCGATTCGAAGATACTGCGATAGTCTATCACGAGCCGCTGCCTTGCGCAGAAAATCAGGCCCCATGGCCGGAGGGCTATCCCTTCGGTTCCGACGCCCGGCCGCGCCGGCCGAATGTTCCTGTCCGATTGGGGAGTCGGGTGCATATTATGCCTACGCAGCAGGCCCAAATTCGTTGCCTGAGGATTGGCGGCGTAATTGGCGCCATTAGTCTTAGGGAGAGTATCATGCGAGCTATCATTATGGTGTGTGTTGCCGCTGCGCTTCTGAGCAGCGCGACGTTGTCTGCGGAGGGTGATGTGCGGCAGCCGGCATCGACTTCGCAGTTGCTGCCGTCGATACCCGTTGTTTCAATCGCATGTCAAGGCCAGCCTTCGAATGCCGTTCGGTTAAATGCCCTGGCCGGTGAACCGGTAGAGACTGCGCCGGCCGGGAAATTGCCGCTCGAACTGCCGAAGCTTGACGACGGGATTACGCCTCCTGAGGTTCCGAATAAAGGGGAGAGCGTCGGGCGCTTCCTGACACCCGATGGCCGCTTCGATCTGGAGGAGGTGCGTCGCTCCGGTTATGAGGGAAGTCTTGATCTGGACGGTTTTGACATCGATCGTGACCCCGTGACCGGTGAGCCGGTTCTTACAGCCAAGCTGCAGGGATCACCACAGGATGATCCTGACGACGTTTATTGGGACGACAGCATCTCCCCATCCGTTCCCGGCGTCGCCGGCCCCGTGTACGTGGCTATCGTCTACGACGGCAATCTCGTTGTCGGAGGGTCCTTTCGGGTCGCAGGCGATGTGATCGCCTCCAACATCGCTTCTTGGAACGGCTCCACCTGGAGGCCGCTGGGATCTGGAACAGATGGCACGATCCGTGCCCTGACCGTGTACGACGGCAACCTCATCGCGGGGGGACCATTCACCACGGCGGGCGGCAAGGTGTCGGGGTATTTGGCTTCCTGGACCAAATGCTGCAATGGAACCAGGGGGAATGTCAACTTCGATGCGGCGGGAGCGGTAACGGTGGCGGATATCACGTTTCTGATCAACCATGTTTTCCGCGGCGGGCCTCAGCCTGACTGCTTTGAGGAGGCGGATGTAACAGCAGACGGGAAGTTGGCGGTTGCCGACATCACGTTCCTCATCGCGTACGTCTTCCGCGGCGGGCCCGCGCCGGCCGCGTGTCCCGGAGACGCCGCCCCCGGCGGCGTCTACTGCAGCAACTGCGTGAACTCCTCGTACGGGATGACCGGCCAGGTCTCGGTATCGAGAACGCCGAGATCGTTGATGCCGGTGGCGACGCGGAAGGCGCACGTCTGGTCATCGCAGTCGAAAACGGCGATGTAGTCGTAGCGGCCGAGGGTCGCGTAGAGGCTGTGCACTTTCACTTTGTTGGCGTGGAAGACTTCGAGGGAGCGATTGATATCATGCGAGAGCTCCGGGTGGGTCTTCTTGGCCGAGGGCACAATACTCATGGCCATGATAAAGGTGGGCATAATCCCTCCTGCCGTTAGGGGTCGGCGGTCAATCTGATTCCAGGGGAATGATAGCGGGCCGCCGTCCGCGGGGCAACGGGTTTTCGGCTGCCGAACCGAGACCGCCGACTGCCGGCGGGTCAGCGGCAGCCGGGGGGAGGGGGAGCACCGCCTCGGAAGAGGTGGGCCATGAGGACGGTCAGGTCGGCCACGGTCAGCCCGCAGCGGCCATCCATCTCCGCCCCGATCATCGGAACCGACAGGCTGCCGCCCCGGAAGAGGATGTCGACCAGGCCGGTGAGATCGGCGATGCCGAGCCTGAAATCGGCGGTCATGTCGCCGGGGAGAAAGGTCCGGAACTGCGCGGGCGGACCCGCCGGGCAGCAGGCGCCGAAGGTGTCGCAGGAGGCGACCGTCCAGCGGTACGCCGTGGCGACCGAAAGGGAGTCGGCGAGCGTCAGCGAAATGCCGTCGGTCACTATGTCGGTCGAGTCGGCGCAGGTGTCGGCGATGCAGAGGGCGAAACGGTAGCGCACAGGATCGCCGGGATCGGGATCGATCGCCTCCGACCAGAAGAAAGCGGGGGTCAGGTCGTAGAGAGGGAGCGCGGGTTGATCGGGAGGATAGAGACACGCCGGCGGGGAGGGGGCGGCATTGGTGCGGAACTCAAGGGCGGTCCATGGGGACCAGGCGGCGCCGTGGCGGCTCCGCAGGCGGAGGACGCAGGTGTGGCCCGGTGAGAGTTCGAAAGAATCGGGGCAAAAGGCGCCCCCGCCGCCGGACACGCAGACCGACCAGACGGCAACGCTGTCACCGCCGGTGCAATCGATCAACTCGAGGCTGACCTCGTCCTGCGGGCGGTGCAGGGCGGGATCGGCGGAGAGCCATTGGAACGTGGGGGAGAGGCCGACGACGTGCTCCAGGTTCGGTTCGTGGCGCAGCGACGGGGCCAGGCAGAAGGGGCCGAGCGCGGAGTCAAAGGCGGCCCAGGTCAGGCCGGTCTGCCACCCGGTCCCGGCCCCGCCGGCGTTGGCGCGGCGGGCGTAGGCGCTGTAGTAGAGCCAGAGGATGGTGTCGGCGGGAGTGGTCATCCAGACCCCGCTCGCCCGGTAGATGCGGCGACCGTACCAGGCCGAGGTGTCGCTCCGCCAGGTAAGCACGGGTTCGGCGGCGACGGTCCACAGGGCGGCCGCCTCATCGTAGGCCGCCATATATAGATCGGCGGAGTCGCCGCCGTTGAGGCCGCTGTTGGGCGAGAGGTTGAGCAGGGCGGTGCGGCCGAAAAGGGTGTCCGCGAGAACCTCCAGGTGCCAGATTTTCAGCGAGTCGGAGGGCAGAGCGACCGCGCACGTGTCGACGAGCGCCCAGGGACCGAACGGGTGGGGGGCGCGGTACTCAACCATGCGCGAGGTGTCCAGAGAAGAGACTCCATCGGCGCGGGGCTCCACCACCCAGAGGATGAAAACCGAGTCCCCCTCGGAGGCGAGCGCGGGGGAGACGAAGGCCGACTGCCGGGGCTGTCCGAGGAGGCCGTCGGAGAGGATCTTGACCGGCGGCGTCCACACCAGACCGTCGACCGTCGCGCTTGCGTACAGGGCGTTGCTGTCGACGCCGGCGATTTCCCAGGTGGCGCGAAAGAGGAGGTACAGGATGGAATCACCCTCGAGCAGCAGGTCGGCGTCGGAGAGGTGGATAGCGCGGAAGAGGGATCGGTCGAACACGGGGTTGGCCAGACAGCCGGAGGCGGCGGTGAATTCCGCCCACTCCCGGCCGTCATTCGATACGGCAAGGTGCGGGTTCTCGTCCGACTCGGAGATGCAGATGGGCGTGTAGGCCATCCAGAAGCGGTAGCCGAGGAAGCCGCGGGGCGAGAAGACCACCGCCGGGTGGAGCGCGTGCGAGGCGCCCAGGCAGCGGGCGCTGTCGTCGGAGTCCCAGCCGGCATAGAAAGCGGGGAAGTCAAGCCAGGTGTCGGCGTGGCGGGCGTATGCCCGGTCGAGGGCCGCGGCAGCCGCCGGGGCGGCGACCATAGCCGCAGCCAGGCAAAGAACCAGCAGGGTGGCCAGGCGCTTCATTACTCTCTCCTGAGGGCAGGGGCGCGCGCCCTGCAGCGTTCCCCCGGCAACTGGACTCCGGGGACTGCCGCTCGCGGCAACGACCCGCCCTCGCAATGGTTTTCAAGTGGACGCCTGTAATATAGGCACGCGCGCCGGAATCGGCAAGGCCGAATCCACTCCACCACCCCTCGCCGAATAACCGCTTGGGCCGGGCCCGCGACCGCGGTATATTCGGGCGGCGAAAACGACGGTATAGGGTGCGAAGACTCTTACGGAGGAGATATGCGCAAAGCGATCAAGAGCAGCCGGGCGCCGAAAGCGATCGGGCCGTACTCGCCGGCGATCAAGGTGGCAGCCGGCACGATGATATTCTGCTCAGGGCAGATTCCGCTCGATCCCGAGACGGGGACGGTGGTCGGCAAGACCGCGGCCGAGCAGTGCAAGCAGGTGATGGAGAACCTTCTCGGCCTGCTGGCCGACGCGGGCGTGGATTTCTCCACGGTGGTGAAGACGACCATCTACCTGACCGACATGAACGATTTCGCGGCCGTCAACGAGGTCTACGGATCGTATTTCGAGGCCAACCCGCCGGCCCGGGCCACGGTCCAGGTGGCGCGGCTGCCGAAGGATGTGAAGGTGGAGATCGACGCGATCGCGGTGGTGTGAGGGGGCGCCGCCGCGGCGCCGATCAGGGACCGTTTCGATATTTATTGTTGACATTTCGCCCCTCTTTCGTTTTCGTCTCCGCTGAGACGGGCGCGGCCGCGGCCGCCGGCGTTCGGTGAATGTCCGGGGTTCATGGGCGGCGCGCAGAGATGGAGGAGTTACGGGTGGGCCGACAGTCGGGTGAGGTGCAGCGTGGCTGAGAAAAACACGGACCGTCGCGGTTTTCTGAATCTGATCCTCGGGGGCAGCGCCCTCGCCACGCTCGGGGCGATCATCTATCCCATCATCAAGTACATCACGCCGCCGGCGGTGGCGGAGACGGATGTCGCGCTGAAAAAGCTGGAGTTCACGCAGGCGGATCTGGAGGCGGCGGAGCAGAAGCAGAAGTATTTCAAGTTCGGGCGGGACCTGGGGATCGTCTTCGTGACCGACAAGGGAGAAGTGCGGGCGTGCGCGGCGACCTGCACGCACCTGGACTGCACGGTGCAGAACCGGCCGGACGAGGGGATCCTGTGGTGCGCCTGCCACAACGGGAAGTACAGCTACGACGGCCGAAACATCTCGGGCCCGCCGCCGCGGCCGCTGGCGCCCTACCGGGTGAACATCATCGACGGCGAGATCATCGTGAGCAAGGAGGAGGCGTGATGGGGGGCGGGTCCGGGCCGAAGGCGCGGGGGGGGCGGGTGTACCGCTGGCTCGACGAGCGGTACGAGATCGAGAACCTCGTCGCCTACATGGGCCACAAGCAGGTGCCGCAGCACCGGGCCTCGTTCTGGTACTACTTCGGCGGGATCTCGCTCTTCCTGTTTTCGGTGCAGGTCGTCACCGGCCTCCTGCTGCTCATGTACTACCGGCCGGGCGCAGACTCGGCCTACGAGTCGGTGCAGTACATCGTGGCGGAGGTGCCGTTCGGCTGGCTGATGCGGTCGATCCACTCGTGGTCGGCGAACCTGATGATCCTCGCGGTCTTCATTCACATGTTCAGCGTGTTCTTCTCGGCTTCCTACCGCAAGCCGCGGGAGCTGACCTGGCTGTCGGGGATCGCGCTGCTCGGCCTGGCCTTGGCATTCGGGTTCTCGGGGTATCTGCTGCCCTGGAACGAGCTGGCCTATTTTGCGACCCGGGTGGGGACGGGGATGGCGGGGGCGGTGCCGTTGATCGGCGGCCCGCTGCTGACGATCATGCGCGGGGGCGAGGAGGTAACGGGGGCGACCATCGGGCGGTTCTTCGGCCTCCACGTCGCGATTCTCCCGGGGATCACGACCGTGGTGCTCGCGGCGCACCTCATCTTCATCCAGCGCCAGGGCATGAGCGAGCCGCTCGCGTGGCAGGCGCTTCCGGCCGAGGCGCGCCGGTACGAAAAGTTCTTCCCCCATTTCCTGCTCAAGGATCTGCTGGTCTGGCTGATCGTGCTCAATATCCTGGCGGTGCTGGCAGTGCTCTTCCCGGATGGAATCGGGGTCGTCCACTGGCCGCTGGGGGAGAAGGCGGACCCGCTGGCCCCGGCGCCGGCAGCGATCAAGCCGGAGTGGTATTTCATGTTCGCGTTCCAGGCGCTGAAGTTTCTCCCGGCGCACATCGGGTTTATCGAGGGGGAGCTGTTCGGCATTCTCGTGTTCACGGCGGGCGGCGTGATCTGGGCGCTGATCCCGTTCCTCGACCGTCCCTCCGCGCGCGGCGGGCGGTCGCCCAAAGCGCTCGCCTTCGGTGCGGCGGTGGCGGCTTTCATGATTGTCATGACCATCCTCGGATACCTGCTGGAGTAGGAGGCGGCGGTGAAGACACTGGCATTGCTCATCGGGCTCGGGGCGACGGTCATTCCGGGGATCGCGGCGGCCCAGGAGAGCGCCTGCGTGGCCTGCCACCAGTCGTTCGAGGCCGAGGACGGACCCTCGTTCGCCGAGGCGCGGTCGGTGCACGGGCAGAACGGGATTTCGTGCCACGACTGCCACGGCGGCGACCCGGCGCTGGACGATATGGACGAAGTGCGCCGGGCCAAAAACTGGCGGGGAGTGCCGGGCCACCTGGAGATTCCCGAGTTCTGCGCGCGCTGCCATTCCGACCCGGCCTACATGCACGAACACAACCCGGGGCTGCCGACTGACCAGCTGGCGAAGTACCGGACCTCGGTCCACGGCCAGCGGCTGTTCGCGCAGAAAGACGGCAAGGTGGCCGACTGCGTAGCGTGCCACGGGGCGCACGATATCGGGGATGCCGCGATGCCGCACTCGCGCACGCACCCGCAGAATATCCCGGCGACCTGCGGGAAGTGCCACGCGGACGCGGCTTACATGGCCGAGTACGGCATCGCCACCGATCAGGTCGCCGACTACACGGCCTCGGTCCACAGCCAGGCGCTGCTGGACAAGGGGGACCTCGGGGCGCCGGCGTGCAACGACTGCCACGGCAACCACGGGGCGGCCCCGCCGGGGGTGGCGAGTCTGTCGGCCGTGTGCGGCACCTGCCACGCTTTCCAGATGGAGCTGTTCAACCAGTCGCCCCACGCCCCCGCGTTTGCGGCGGCCGGCTTCCCCATGTGCGAAACATGCCACGGCAACCACAGGATCGAACACCCGACCGACGAGTGGGTGGGAACGGACGAGCCGGCGGTGTGCATCCAGTGCCACAGCGGCGACGACGGGACGCGGGCCTTTGCCGTGGCCGCGGCCATCTCGCACAACCTCGACTCGCTCCGGACCGGGTACGACTCGGCTCAGGCGGTGGTGGCCCGGGCGCGCGGACTCGGGATGGCCACGACCGAATCGGCCTTCGGGCTGCAGGATATCCGGCAGGCGCTCATTCAACTGCGGACAACCGTGCACGCGCTCAGCGCCGAACAGGCGGAGGCCAAAGCCGCCGAGGGGTTCACCCTCATCAGCGCCACCATCGGGGCCGGCGAACGGCTGGTCGACGAGTACTACTTCCGGCGCAAGGGACTGGGTTTGGCGACGCTGTGCATTACGGTGTTGGCGGTCGCGCTGTGGCTGAAGATACGGCGGCTCAGGTAGCGAGCGCGCGGCCGGGCGAATCCGGATGAGAGTTCGTTATTTTATACAGAATCGTATCGTTTTCGGGTTAATCGACCGTTCGAGTCCTCTTTTCTAAGTCGGTTTCGGCGAACACTATAGAGCCGCCGAACGGTTCTCGTTTCCTATTGTGGCGGAACAGGTTTGGTGGTGCAAATGGCCCCAAAAATCGCTTGACACGGGGGGAAAAAGAGATTTGTTACGCTCTCGAACTTTTGTGAATTCAGTCACATGCGCCGACTGACGCAAATGTTGGAGAGGGCAGCTAAAAAAGGTCAAGGAATATGTCGGAGTACCTCGCCATTCTGATGTTCATCGCCGCCGGGATCGCCATTGTCCTGATCACCTTCTTCGTGGCCCGGCTCGTTCGCCCGCACCACCCGTACCCGGCCAAAGACATGAACTACGAGTGCGCGGAGGAACCGATCGGCGGGGCCTGGATTCAGTTCAATAACCGCTTCTATATTTTCGCCCTCATTTTCGTGCTGTTCGATGTGGAAGTAGTGTTCCTCTTTCCGTGGGCGGTGGCGTTCGGGCAACTCGGGCTGTTTGCACTGGTGGAGATGGTGGTGTTTATCCTCATCCTGTTTTTCGGTCTCTACTATGCCTGGCGGAAGGGAGCGCTCAAATGGGTGTCATAAGGAAACTCCCCGTCTACCTTGAGCACATCCCCGGCGGATCGCTGGTGCTGACGAACCTGGAGACGGTGCTGCACCAGAGCCAGGCGAAGTCGCTGTGGTACCTGCTGTTCGGGACCGCCTGCTGCGCGATCGAGCTCATGTGCACCGGGGCGTCGCACTACGATTTTGACCGCCTGGGGATGATCTTCCGGTCGACGCCGCGCCAGGCCGACCTCCTCATCGCCGCCGGCACCATCACCAAGAAAATGGCCCCGCGGCTCCGGCGGCTGTACGATCAGATGGCCGAGCCGCGCTACGTCATCGCCATGGGCGGGTGCACGATCAAGGGCGGGCCGTTCTACTACGACTGCTACGCGGTCGAAAAAGGAATCGACCACATCATCCCCGTGGACATCTACATCCCCGGCTGCCCGCCGCGGCCGGAATCGCTGCTCGAGGGGTGCCTGCACCTCCAGGAGAAAATCAAGAAGCAGCGGCTCCTCGATTGGCAGGAGAAGCCGGCGTGACGAGAGAAGAACTCGGCAACTACGTGGCCGGTAAGTTCGGCGACCGGGTCACGCGTCTGGCGACCGGGCGGTACGATCCGCTGTTCCTGGTGAACCGGGCTTCGGATCTGCTCGAGGTGGCGCGGGCGCTGCGGGATGACGAGCAGCTGCGGATGGACTACCTGTGCAACGCCGGGGCCATCGACACCGGCACCGCCGCGGCCCCGGAGAAACGCTTCGAGATCCACTACGCGCTGGCCTCGATCCGCCACAGCTGCCGCCTCGATCTGAAAATCACCCTGCCGGCCGAGAAGCCGGAGGTGGACTCGCTGCAGGCGGTCTGGCCCGCGGCGGACTGGTTCGAGCGGGAGTTCTGGGAGCTGTACGGGATTCATGTGCGCAACCACGGCAAGCTGGGCCAGTTTCTGCTGCCAGACAACTGGGACCAGGGATTCCCGATGCGCAAGGACTGGGATGCGCCGGACTTTATCCGGATGCCGGAGAAGTGAGCGATGGCCAACGCGCTGCGGACAGAAGAGTTCATCGTCAACATGGGCCCGGTCCATCCCTCGACGCACGGCGTCTGCCGGCTGCTGTTGACGATGGACGGCGAGAAAGTGATGAAGGTCGAGCCGGTGATCGGCTACCTGCACCGGTCGATCGAAAAGATATGCGAGAACCGGACGTTCGCCCAGTGCGTGCCGCTCATGGACCGGGTGGAGTACGTCACGGCCATGTCCTGCGGGTACATGTTTGCGGGGGCGGTCGAGAAACTCGGGGGGATCGAGGTCCCGCCCCGGGCGCAGTACCTTCGGACGATCATGCTCGAGCTCAATCGTATCGCCTCGCACCTGCTGTTTTACGGGGTGACGGCGATGGATATCGGGGCCTACACCCCCTTCCTCTACGGACTGCGCGAACGGGAGCTGATTATCGATCTGTTCGAGGAGACCTGCGGGCAGCGGCTGACCTACAATTACATCCGGATCGGCGGGGTGTCGCAGGACATCAGGCCGGATTTTGCCGACGGGACGCGCAAGGCGCTGAAGATAATCAGCGCCAAGATGTCCGACTACACCGGGCTGCTGAACGAGAATCCGATCTGGCTGCGCCGCACGAAGGGGGTCGGGGTGCTGCCGGCGGACCTGGCAATCGCCTACGGAGTTTCGGGACCGAACCTGCGGGCCTCGGGAGTGAACTACGATATTCGCCGGAATGATCCCTACCTCATATACGACCGGCTGGACTGGAATGTCGCCACGCGGCCAAACGGGGACTGCTTCGACCGTTACATGCTGCGGCTCGACGAGATCCGGCAGTCGATCCGGATCGTGAACCAGGCGCTCGACGGACTGCCGGAGGGGGAGATCATGGCGAAGGGGGTCACGGTTAACTACAAGCCGCCGGCGGGCGAAGTGTACCACCGGGTGGAGAATTCGCGCGGCGAGCTGGGGGCGTACATTCAGGCGGACGGCGGGAAGAAGCCGGTGCGGGTGAAGCTGCGCGGGGGATCCTATAACGCCCTCATGGCGCTGCCGCATTTCGCCACCAACGTGCTCATCGCCGACCTGGTGGCGATTTTCGCCACCCTCGATGTCATCATGCCGGAGGTCGACCGATGATTCTGCCGGCCCTGCTCGCGCTGGAGATGTTCGAGCTGTACCGGGTCTTTTTCTGGCTGGGCGAGCGCCTGCACGACCTCGGCCTCCCGGGGTGGATGATCGACCCGGTCCGCTACGGGACGCTCGGGGCGATGATGTTCGGGGTGCTCTGCCTGGTGGCCCTCTTCCTCGTCTGGTGGGAGCGCAAGATCGCCGGCCACACCCAGCAGCGCTTCGGCCCGATGCGCCACGGCTGGCACGGCTGGTACCAGACGGTCATGGATGCGCTGAAACTGCTGCAGAAAGAGGATATCCGGGTGGCGACGCGCGACCGGGCGGTGTTCTTCTGGGCGCCGGTGGTCGGCTTCGTGGCCGCCTTCCTCGCCTACATCGTGATCCCCTGGGGAGACAACCTCATCGTCGCCGACCTCAACATCGGCATCCTCTACATCATGGCGGTGACGACCTTCACGGTGATCTCGCTCCTGATGGCCGGGTGGGGGTCCAACAACAAGTACGCCCTCCTCGGCGGGATGCGCTCGGCCGCCCAGGTGGTCAGCTACGAGGTGCCGATGGTCGTGTCGGTGCTCACCGTGATCATCTTCGTCGGCTCGCTCTCGATGGTCGATATTGTGACGTCGCAGGCGGGGCTGGTGTTCAACTGGTTCATCTTCCGCCTCCCCTACGGGCCGATCGCCTTCCTCACTTTCATCACGGCGGCGACGGCGGAGGCCAACCGGACGCCGTTCGACATCCCCGAGGCCGAGCAGGAGCTCATCGCCGGGTACAGCACCGAGTACTCGGGGATGAAGTTCGCGATGTTCTACCTGGCCGAGTTTGTGAACATGTTCACGGTGTCGGCGGTGGCGGTGACGCTCTTTTTCGGTGGGTGGAACGGCTGGGCGGCGGTGCCGTCGTGGATCTGGTTTCTGGGCAAGACGCTGGTCATGGTGCTGCTGCTGATGCTGTTCCGGTGGACCTATCCGCGGCTGCGCGTCGACCAGCTCATGGAGTTTGCGTGGAAGTTTCTGGTGCCGGTGACGTTCGCCAATCTGATCGCGGCCGGCGTGTTCAAATACCTCGGATGGTACTGGTAGGGCAAGGACAACGCGGTATGGGAGTTCTCAACGACCTCAAAGCGCTCCTCCAGGGTCTGCAGATCGCGGGCAAGCACCTCGGGCGCCACGCCGTGACCATCCAGTACCCCGAGCAGCGGGACGAGATCCCGGAGCGGTCGCGCGGAATGGTGGTCCTGCTGTCGGACAAAGAGACCGGCGAGCTCAACTGCACCGCCTGCCTGCTGTGCGAGAAGGCGTGTCCGACGGGGGCGATTACGATCGATGCGCCGCGGGGGGAGGACAAGAAGAAGCAGCTCGCGCAGTTCGTCGTCGACCACACGCTCTGCTGCTTCTGCGGCATGTGCGAGGAGGCGTGCAACTTCTGCGCGATCAAGCTCGCGCCGAACTACGAGTACTCGCGGCGGCGGCCTGCGGACCTGGTGTTCGACATCGCCATGCTCCAGCAGTGGGGCAAGGGCGTGCCCTACGAGGACACGCGGCGGCGCAAGAACCCGGTGCGGAAAATCGGCCCGGCGGCCGCGACCGAAGGCGCCAACACGACGCGCGACACGGGCGGCGACGAGGACGACAAACCGGCGCGGCCGGCGGCCCGCAAGGCCGCGACCGAAACGACCCCGGAAGATCCGGGCCGGCCGGCGGAGGGTGCGGAGTAATGGAACAGTTGTTTGAAGGAGTCGGGCCGGTTTTCTGGATCATCGCCACGGTGCTCCTGGTGTCCGGCTTCATGGTGGTGTCGCTGAAGAACATCTTTCACAGCGCCCTCTTTCTCATCCTGTGCCTGTTCTCGGTAGCCGGGATCTTCCTCCTCCTCGAGGCCGAGTTTCTCGCGGCGGCCCAGGTGCTGATCTACGTCGGGGCGGTGGCGATCCTCATCATCTTCGCCATCATGCTCACCGGCAATCTCGCCTCCCGGCGGATCCGCCAGCTCAATGAGAACGTCCTCGTCGGGTTCTTCGTGAGCGTCGTGTTCGTGTTCGCCGGGGTGCTCCTCATCCGGGGGACGACGACGGCGGGGGTGTGGCACTACGCGGCCAAGGATCTGACGGTCGACAACATCAAGCTGCTCGGGCAGTACCTCATGACCGAGTACGCGCTCCCGTTCGAAATCGTCTCGGTGCTGCTGGTGGCGGCCATGATCGGGGCCATCGTGCTGGCGCGGAAGGAGCGGTCGTAATGCTGCCCTACCTCGTGCTGGCGATGATCCTGTTCGCGACCGGGCTGTTCGGCGTGCTCACCCGGCGCAACACCGTGGGGATCCTGATGTCGCTCGAGCTCATGTTCAACGCGGCCAACATCAATTTCGTGACCTTTAACAGGTTCGTGGAGACCACCCCCTTGGTCGGGCAGTTGTTCGCCATGTTCGTGATCGTCATTGCGGCGGCGGAGGCGGTGGTCGGTCTCGCGATCGTCCTGCTGATCTACCGCAACTGGCGCGGTATCGACAGCGACCACTACAGCGTCATGAAGTGGTAGGGAAGGCTATGACGGAGTATTCATTTCTCATCTGCGTGCTGCCGCTCCTCTCGTTCCTCCTTATCGTGTTCTTCTTCCGCTGGAACGAGAAGCTCTCGTCGCTGTTTTCGATCGCCATGATTCTCGCCTCGTTCCTGCTGTCGGTGATCGTGCTGATCGAGACGATCGGGCGGCACGGCGCGGCCTACGAGGCCTCCTACCGCTTCCTCGATTTCCCGAATTTCCATCTCCAGATCGGGATCCTGGTCGACGCCCTCACGGCGATCATGCTCGTGGTCGTGACCACCGTGGGAGCCTGCGTGCAAATCTACTCGCTCGGGTACATGCACAACGATCCGCGGTTCAGCCGGTTTTTCGCCTACCTGTCGCTGTTCTTGTTCTCGATGCTCGGGTTGGTGCTCGCGAACAACTTCTTCATGATCTTCATCTTCTGGGAGCTCGTCGGGCTCACCTCGTACCTGCTGATCGGGTTCTGGTTCGAGAAGAAGTCGGCGGCGGACGCCTGCAAGAAGGCCTTCCTGACGACGCGGACGGGGGATCTCGGGTTCATTGTCGGGCTGCTCACGATCGGGATCTACTTCGGGACGTTCAACTACGGGGAGGTGTTCGCGCTGGCCGGGTCGGGGACGATCCCGGCGGGGATTCTCACGCTCGCGGCGGTGGGGGTGTTCTGCGGGGCGGTCGGAAAATCGGCCCAGTTCCCGCTCCACGTGTGGCTGCCCGACGCGATGGAGGGTCCGACGCCGGTCTCGGCGCTCATCCATGCGGCGACCATGGTGGCGGCCGGTGTCTACCTCGTGGCGCGGTCGATGGCGCTCTTCGCGGCCTCGGCCGAGGCCGCGCTGGTCGTGGCGATCATCGGGCTGACCACTTCGTTCATCGCCGCGACGATCGCTCTCACCCAGTTCGATATCAAACGGATCCTGGCTTATTCGACGGTGAGCCAGCTCGGATACATGATCATGGCGCTCGGGCTGTTCGGCTACGACACGGCCCACGCCCGCCACTCGGTGGGGTACTACGCCGGGACGTTCCACCTCATGACCCACGCCTTCTTCAAGGGGCTGCTCTTCCTCGGGGCCGGTTCGGTGATCCACGCCGTTCACACCAACGACATCCGGGAGATGGGCGGGCTGCGGACGAAGATGCCCCGGACGTCGTACACGTTCATGATCGCCTCGCTCTCGATCGCGGGGATATTCCCGCTCGCGGGGTTCTGGTCGAAGGATGAGATCGTGGCCGCGACGCTGGACCACCCGGTGTTTTTCGTCCTCACCCTGGCCATTGCGTTCATGACGGCGTTCTACATGTGGCGGCTGTGCTTCCTCACGTTTTTCGGCGAGCCGCGCGACCCCCACCGCTTCGCCCACGCGCACGAGTCGCCGGCGAACATGACCTACCCGCTGGTGTTCCTCGCGGTCCTCGCGGTCTCGGCCGGCTGGGTCGGGCTGCCGATGGAGTGGCTGACCGGGCATGGCATCGCCTCGTTCCTCTATTTCGGAGCGGAGGCGCCGGAGCACCACACGCCGGCCTACTGGCTCATGGGGGTGTCGCTCCTGGTGGGGCTGGCCGGGATCGGGCTGGCGGCCGCCATGTACTACTGGAAGAAGATTTCCGCGGACAGCGTTGTCCGCGCGGTCCGGCCGGTGCACGCGTTCCTGTACCACAAGTGGTATTTCGACGAGCTCTATTTCGCGGCGATCGTCAACCCGCTCAGCCGCTTCGCCGGCCTCCTGTGGAAGTTCGATGCGGGGATAGTCGACGGGGCGGTCAACGGGACAGCCTGGCTGACGATTCTGTGGGCGGACATCAAGCAGTGGTTCGACACGTGGATTGTCGACGGGGCGGTCAACGGGGCAGGCTGGGTGGTCAGCGGCTTCGGCGGGCTCCTGCGCTACCTCCAGAGCGGCCGGCCGCAGTTCTACGCGCTGACCATCGGGGCGGTGCTGGTGTTCGCGGCCCTCGCCAAGCTGGAGGCCAACGTCGCCGGCGCGCGCTTCCCCTACCTGACCGTAATTTTCGGGGCCGGCGTGATCCTGCTGGGGTTGTTCGCGCGCTCCGGCCGCGATGCCGGAGGACCGGACGAACCGTCCGAGGCCAAAGAATTTCAAGTGACTGTGGAGGAGAAACGATAGCATGCTGAGTCTCCTGGTATTTGTCCCCCTGGCGGGAATGCTCATCGTGATGCTGCTGCCGAAAGACAACAAGGCGGCCATCCGGTGGACGGCGTTCGGGGTGAGCCTCGTGCCGATGGTCCTGTCGTTCTGGGTCACGTGGGACTATTTCGTGAACAAGGCCGCGTCGCACATGCTCGCGTATGTCGAGGGGCCGTTCGACTGGATTCCCTCGCTGAACATCCAGTACTATCTCGGCGTGGACGGGATCTCGGTGCCCATGCTCGCCCTCACCGGGCTGCTCTCGAGCATTTCGCTGCTCGCGTCGTTCAACATCGAGAAGCGGGTCAAAGAGTACTTCGCGTTCTTCCTCCTCCTCGAGGCCGGGATGATGGGCGTGTTCGTGGCCCTCGATTTCTTCCTCTTCTACGTCTTCTGGGAAGTCATGCTCGTGCCGATGTACTTCCTCATCGGCATCTGGGGCGGGCCGCGCAAGGAGTACGCCGCAATCAAGTTCTTCCTCTACACCCTGTTCGGGTCGATCTTCATGCTGGTCGCCATCCTCATCCTCTACTTCTCCTCCACCCCCCACACGCTCAACATGGTGACCCTCCTGGAGACCGGGCCGGGGCTGGGGCACGGGCTTCAGATGGTCTGTTTCGCCTTCTTCTTCATTGCCTTCGCGATCAAAGTGCCGGTGTGGCCGTTCCACACCTGGCTGCCGGATGCCCACGTCGAGGCGCCCACGGCGGTGTCGGTGATCCTGGCGGGCGTGCTGCTGAAAATGGGGACGTATGCGATGCTGCGGATTTCGTGGCCGATGTTCCCCTCGGCCCTGGCGACCTTCGGGATCTGGATCGCGGTGCTCGGGGCGATCGGCATCATCTACGGGGCGCTTGTGTCGATGGCGCAGAAGGATCTCAAGAAGCTGGTGGCCTACTCCTCGGTGTCCCACATGGGGTACTGCATGCTCGCGCTCGGGGCCTACACGTCGGTGACGGCGCTCGCGGGGGTGATGTTCCAGATGATTTCCCACGGGCTGATCACCGGGGCGCTCTTCCTCCTGGTGGGCGTGCTCTACGACCGGGCGCACACGCGCGAGATCGCCGCCTTCGGCGGGCTGGGCGTCAAGGTGCCGGTGTACACCGGCCTCATGGTGCTGTTCGGGATGGCCTCGCTCGGGCTGCCCGGCATGTCGGGCTTCGTGAGCGAATTCATGGTCTTCGTCGGCGCCTTCATGGGGACCAACAAGATCCTCGTCGGCATCTCCGTCCTCGGCGTGGTGCTCGGCGCGACCTACATCCTCCGTATGGTGCAGCGGGTGTTCCTCGGCGAATTCGACCTGGCCCGCTGGGGCGGGCTGACCGACATCAACCTCCGCGAACTGATCTGCGTAGCGCCCCTGGCCGTGCTGACTATCGCCATCGGCGTGTACCCCAAGCCGGTGGAGGTGCTCATGGGGGCGACGCTGCAAAACCTCGTCAACCTGATGGTGCGGTAGCCGTATGGACGTGCAGTATCCCGACATCAACCTTCGCTACATGCTCCCCGAGATGTTCCTGTTCCTGTGGGCGTGCGTGGTGATCGCCTACGACGCCGCGAGCCGGCGGCGGAGCGAGACGGGGGCCGGGTACCTCGCGCTCTTCGGGCTGGTGGTGACGGGCCTGCTCCTGGCCTTCACCGGCGACGGGGCGGGGTGGGGGCGGATGTTTGTCCAGGACACGGCCGCCCGCTTCTTCAAAATGGTCTTCCTCGGCGCGGCGTTCATGGCCATTGGCAGCTCCTTCGGGATCATGCGGCAGCGGATCACGCACCACCGGGGGGAGTTCTTCGGGCTGATCCTCCTGTCGACGGTGGGGATGATGTTCCTCGCCTCGGCCAACGAACTGCTCACGATCTATGTCGGGCTGGAGCTGACGACGATCCCGCTGTACGTGCTGGCGGCATTCTACAAAGACAACAAGCTCTCGGTCGAAGCCGGGGTCAAGTATTTCATCGTCGGGGCGTTCTCCTCGGCTCTGCTGCTGTTCGGGATCTCCTACCTCTACGGCATGGCGGGCACGACCGACCTGCTGCTTTTGAAGATTTCCCTGTCGACGACCCACCAGGCGGTGGGGACGCTCGGCTTCATCCTCGTGCTGGCGATTGTCTGCATGGCGGCCGGTATCGGGTTCAAGCTCGCACTGCCGCCGTTCCACCAGTGGGCGCCCGATGTGTACGAGGGAGCGCCGACGCCGGTGGCGGCGTTTCTGTCGGTGGGTTCAAAGGGCGCGGGGCTGGTGGCCTTCGCGAAGGTATTCGCCAAGGGCATGGAGGCCTTTCACCCGACCTACATGGCCCCGAACGACTGGGGCAAACTCGCGGCCATGCTCGCGGCGGCGGCCATGATCGTGGGCAACACCGTGGCCATCCGCCAGACCAACATCAAACGCCTGCTCGCCTATTCCTCGATCGCCCAGGCCGGCTACATCATGGTCGGGCTGGTGGCTATGAACCGGTTCGGGATGGGGTCGATGGCGTTCTACATTTTCGCCTACCTCTTCGCGAACATGGGCGCGTTCGCCTGTGTGGCGATTTTCGAGGACCGCACCGGCTCGGTCCAGATCGACAGCTACAACGGACTCGCCCGGACCTCGCCCCTGATGGCGGCCACGTTCGCGGTGTTTCTGCTCTCGCTGGCCGGAATTCCCCCGCTCGCCGGATTCTTCGCCAAGTACTATGTCTTCGCCGCGGCCATCCAGTCGGCTCAGGCGGATGCCTCCGCCGGGTGGCTCTACTGGCTGGTTGGGATCGGCCTGCTGACCTCGGTGTTCGCGCTGTACTACTACGCGAGAATCATCAAAGCAATGTATTTCGCCAAGGAGGAGTCGCCCTATCGGATGGAGTACACTCCCCCGGCGCTGGCGGTGCTGGCGATCGGCCTGGCGGGGCTGTTCGTCTTCGGGCTGTATCCCGAGCCGGTGCTGCGGCTCGCGGCCGACATCACCCATTCGTTTCTGGTGATTCCGTAGGGCGGGAGAAGCGGGGGAAGGATCAAGCGCCCGGCGCATCGCACGATGCACCGGGCGGGGCCATGTCGGGGCAGCGGTCCCCGCTCCGGTTCTGCTTGACAGACCCCCCGGCAAGTGATATTCTCCGAACAGATTGCGCCGAATGGTGAGGCAAGGACGCGGATGGCCGGAATCGGGTCGATGCTCAAACGGAATTTCCTGTCCGGGGTGCTCGTCGTCGTACCCCTGATCCTGACCTACCTCGTCCTCCGCTTCCTGCTGGAGACGCTCGACGGCATCCTCCGGCCCCCCCTGGCCAAGCTGATCGGCCGCGACATTCCGCTGGTCGGCTTCGTCGCGCTCATCGTGCTGATCTTCGTCGCCGGGGTCCTGGTCCGCAGTTATGTCGGCCACCGGCTCTACGGGCTGGGCGAACGATGGCTCGTGCGGCTGCCGCTGATACGGCCGATCTACTCGGCGGCCAAGCAGCTCCTGGAGGCGCTGGCCGGGCCCAAGATGAACGCCTTCAAAGAGGTGGCGCTCATCGAGTACCCAAGGCTCGGCCTCTGGAGCATGGTGTTTATCGCCGGGCGCACCGAGACGCTCTTCAACGGAGCCGTGCGCAAGTGCGCGGTGGCGTTTATCGCCTCGACGCCCACGCCGATCTCCGGGATGGTCGTGATCATTCCCGAAGAGCAAGTGTGGCCGCTGGACATGACGATCGAAGAGGGGGTCAAGTTCATTGTCTCGGGGGGCGTGGTGACGCCGGCGCTCCTCAAAGAACGGTCCGCCAAGGATGCCGACACCGGCAGTAAGGGGTTACCGTGAAGCTTGCGAATTTGCTCATGGATCGCCGGATCCGAATCGATCTGAAGGCCCACACCAAGGCCGAGGCCGTGGACGAACTGCTCGACCTGCTCCGGGCCGAGCGGGTGGCGCTGGATTACGACGACATCGTGCGATCGGTGCGCATCCGCGAGGAGATCGAGAGCACCTCCTACGGCCGGGGATTCGCCTTCCCCCACGCCCGGACCAACGCGGTCAGCGAACTGTACATCCTCATCGGCGTGTCGCGGGAGGGGCTCGACGAGGGGGGTCCCGACGGCGTGCCGGTGCACGTCGTCTGCCTTCTCCTCACCCCCTCGGCGATCGCCAAGCTCTACCTCCAGACGCTGTCGGGGCTGGCGACGTTCGCCCGGATGCCGGGCTCGCTCGACCGCGTGCGGTCGATCATCAACCCGCGCGACCTGGTGAAACTGGTGGCCGACACCGGGGTGACGGTCGACAAGGAGTTGATGGTCAAGGACATCATGCGGCACGACGTGGCCAAGGTGCGGCCGGACGACACCCTCAAGGATGTCGCCAACGAAATGTTCCGGCACCGTCTGTCGGCGCTGGCGGTGGTCGACGAGAACAACCGCCTGCTCGGCGTGATCAGCGACCGCGACCTCATCAAGGCCGCCCTGCCCGATTACCGGACGCTCATCTCGAATCTCAACTACTCGCTCGACGTGGAGCCGTTCGAGGAACTGCTCAAGCGCGAGGACAAGATCAAGGTGTCGCAGCTCTACCGGGAGGATTTCGAGACCACGACGCCGGAGACGCGCATCGTGGAGGTGGCGGCGATGATGATTTTCAAGGATTTCACGCGCGTGTTCGTCACCGAGAACGACAACCTCGTCGGGATCCTCCTGCGCAAGGACATCGTGAACATGATTATTCGGGGCTAGGCGGCCAAAGCCCGCGGAGAGGACCGGATGGCAGACAGACCGCACCGCTACGACATCGACCCCTACCTGTGGCTGATTCTGATTGGCACGTTCCTGTCCTGCCTGCCGGGGCTGTACCTCGTCGCGGCCGGGAAACACCTCTACGCACCCTACGCGGCGGTCGTGTTCGGGGTGGCCATTTTCGGGGCCGCCTTCATCCTCTCGTGGGCGGCCGAGGTGGCGCAGATGGACATGTCGCAGTCGCTGGCGGTGGCCATCCTCGCACTCGTGGCGGTGCTCCCCGAGTACGCCGTGGACTTCGTCTTTACGTGGAAAGCGGCGCACGATCCGACCCAGGCGCACTACGCGCTCGCCAACATGACCGGAGCGAACCGGCTCCTCGTCGGGCTGGGCTGGCCGGCTGTGCTCTTCCTGTACATCCTCGCCAAGCGCCGCCGCGAGGTCCGGCTCGATGAGACCCAGCGCGTGGAGATCTTCTATCTCGCCATGGCGACCCTGTACTCGTTCACGATCCCGCTCAAGGGGAGCCTCAACCTGATCGACACCGTTGTGCTCGTGACCCTGTTCGGGCTGTACACGCGGCGGGCGGCGCAGATGCCGCAGGAGGAGCCGGAGATGGTGGGGCCGGTGAAGATCGTGGCCAACGCCGCGACCGTTCCCCGCCGCCTGTTCACGGCCCTGTTTTTCCTGTTCTCCGGGTTCGTCATTTTCCTCGTCGCCGAGCCGTTCGCCCACGCGCTCGTGGAGAGCGGAGGACACCTCGGGATCGATGAGTTCTTCCTCGTGCAGTGGCTGGCCCCGATCGCCTCGGAATCGCCCGAGTTCATCGTCGCCGCCACCTGGGCGCTCCGCGGGCAGGCCGGAGCGGCGCTCAAAGCCCTCATCTCGTCGAAAGTCAACCAGTGGACTCTCCTGGTCGGCACGATCCCACTGGTGTACGCCATCTCGGCCGGCGAGATCCGCCCCTTTGTGCTCGATGTTCCCTACGGCGAGGGGCCGACCGACGTGCAGACGCACGAGCTGATCCTGACGGCGGCCCAGTCGCTCTTCGCCGTGGCCGTGCTGGTCAATCTCGTCCTCACCCGCTGGGACGGCGTGCTGCTGTTCGGGCTGTTTGCGCTCCAACTGGTGTGGCAGGATATCCGCATGGAAGTGGCGGCCGTGTACATCGTGCTCGCCGTGATCTGGCACTGGGTCAACCGGCGCCACCTCCTGCCGGCGGCGCGGATCGGGCTGGGGATCCGGGGACGCCCGGGAACCTCATAGACGGCCGGATCCAGCCTCCGCCTCGTCGCCCCTCACCCAACAGGTTCGCCTCTCAAGTTCAGTCGCCCTGGTCCGGTTTGGCGCGGAAGCCCAGGCGGGGGAAGGGATTGCCGACCGCGCTGGCGATGTTGGTGAGGTGGGCGTTGATGCGCTTGAGGTGCCGGGCGTAGAGTGCCAGCGACACGGCCTCGGCGACCGGCAGGCCCCGGCCCTTCTCGGAAATCAGCGACTGGACGATCGCTTCGGCCATCTTGCCCGTGCGGTCTTCCCGCGCCATGATGTTGCGGGCGAGCTCGGCCTCCTGTTCCCGCAAGACGCGCAGGACGAGCGGGAAAATCCGGTTCACCTGGCTTTCGATCTCCGCCACCTCCCCCTCGTACGGGCCGCCCTCGAGCCGGCCCGGGTGCAACTGGGCGAGCTCCGCGATGTTCTTCGTGTAGTCGCCGATCCGCTCGACGTCGATGACGATCGACACGAGCACGAGGCCGGGGACGATGTTCTGGGTGCCGGCAACCGACAGGTGGGTGAGGACGTTGCGGCGCACCTCCCGCTCGTACTTGTTGATGCGGCGGTCCTCCTGCCGGACGTCAAAGGGGAGTTCGGCCGAGTCCGACCGGCGGAGCGCGGCGCTCGAGGCCTCGAACATGCGGAGGTCCATCTCTAGCATGGTCAGAGTGGTCGCGAAAGCCGCCTGGAGCAGGTCCTCCGACCCGAAGAGTTCTCTCAGCCTCCGAAACATCGGTCCCCTCCGCTCACTCCCCCGGAGCGGGCGGGGCGGTTTCCGCCGGCGTTCTGCCGGCCGTCGCGATCACGTAGGCGTCGGTGCGGAAATACTGGGCGGCCACCCGCCGCACGCCTTCGCGGTCGATCGCGCCCAGCCGGTCGAGCAGCGTCCGATCGTACGGCAGCGGACGGCCGAGGAACTCATCGACCGCCAGGTAGAACGCCTGATTGATGGCGGAGAGCTTGGCGCTCATGAGGCGGCCCCAGATTTCGTTCCGCGCGCGCCGGACCTCCGACGCCAAAGGACCGTCATACCGGAGCTTGTCCATCTCCAGGAGGATTCCGCCGACAGCCTGGCGGTAGTTGTCGACCCCGGTCTGCATCGAGGCATAGCACCAGCCGAACCCCCGGTCAGCGTCGGCCCCGGCGCCGACCGAATACGCCAGCCCCTGCTTCTCGCGCAGGTTCAGGTAGAGCCGGTTGGAGAGAATCCCGGCGGCCATTTCCAGAGCGAGGGCGTCGGGGCTCTCCGCGCCCGGGGTGGGGCCGCCGAGGTAGATGGCGACCTGCTCCTTCTCCAGCGGCACCTGGGCCGCGATAATCTGCCGGACCGGTTGCGGAGGGGCGGGGACGGCGCTCACAAAACCGGTCGGGGCGAACCGGCCCGGCCCCTCGGCAAACCATCCCAGGATCTCGTCGGCCGGGCGGCTGGTGACGACCGCGATAATCGTGTTTTCGGGGGCGTAGATCCGGCGGTGGTGGGCGCGAAGATCGTCGACCGTGATCGCGTTCAGGCTCTCGAAATCCCCCATGATCGGACGCGCGTAGGCGCTCCCTTCGAAGAGAGTGGTGTAAAACAGGTCGCGCGCGGCCTCGCGGGGAGAGGTCCCCTGGCGCCGCAGCACGCCGATCATCGCCTGGCGCACGTTCTCGACCTCGGCGGAATCGAAAGCGGGGGAAAAGGCCACCTCGCTGAAGAGCGCAAATCCCTTCCGCGCAAAGGCCTCGATCGTCTCAAATTTCAAAAACGAAAACGCCCGCGCCGTGTAGCGGTCGTCGTAAGGAATCCACGGGTTGTCGTAGAGCGTCACCTGGGCGCCGATCCCGGCCAGGGCGTCGGCCAGCTCTTTCGCCGAGCGCGTGGCGGTCCCCCGCTCGAGGCAGCGGTTGACGAACTCGGTGATGCCGGCCCGGCCGGGCGGCTCGTTCGCGCTGCGGTTCCTGCCGAGCACCATCAAAGCGAACACCTCGTTGTCGGGGACCGTCTTCACGATCACGGTCATGCCGTTGGGAAGCTGCTCCCGGCGGTAGGAGGCGCGGTCGGTCAGCGTGAAGCTGATCGAGTCGGTCGGCGGATAGGTGATCGTGTGCCCGGCGACCAGCTCGTGTTCCGGGAACGTCGCTTCGGCGAAGTGGGCGAGGACCTCGTCGGCCGACATCTCTTCGGGCCGGTAGGGCGCGGCGGCGGAATCCGTCGCCGGGCGCACGACGGTGCCGATGTACGCGGGCCGCGCCAGCCACCGGTCCGCCGCGGCGTTGCAGTCGGCCCAGGTGACGGCGGCCATCTTCTCCGCGTAGGTCTGCACGAAATCCCAGCCGGCGGTCATGAGGTAGGGTGCGATCATGAAGCCGTAGTAGTGGAGCTTGGCCTCGCTGTAGATGTCGTCGGTCTGCACCGAGGTCTGCAGTCCCGCAATCGATCCCGGGTCGGCGGCGTGGCGCGCCATCGCCGCAAGGTTGGCGAAGATGACGGTGATGATCGAGTCGCGCCGCTCCGGGTGTTCGGTGATCACCGAGATCTCAAGGCGGGAGAATTCCTCATAGGGGACAAGGCTCACCGACGCCTCGGTGGCCAGCGGCTCGGCGCCCCCCTTCAGCGCGACCATGAGGGGGGAGACGGCGTCCATCGCGAGGTACCGGGCGAGCAGATCCATGGCGTAGTATTCCGCGCTGCCGATGGGCGGGGCGGCGAGGGAGAGATTCAGGTAGGTGGAGGGAACCTGCGCCGCCGTGTCGTAGATGGTCTGTCCCTCGAGGACGGGGGCGGGAGCGGGCGAGGCGGATGCGGCGGAGTCCGCCGCCGAGGCCGGGTTGGTAAAGCGGCCGAAGACGTTGGCCACCGTCTTCTTCATCGCCGCGGGCTCGAAATCGCCGATCACCAGCAGCGTCATGCGGCGCGGAATGTAGTAGCGCCGCCAGTAGTCGATCACGGCGGCGCGGGGGATGTTCTCGATGAACGCCGGGTAGCCGAGCACGGGGCGAGCGTAATCCGTGCCGGCGTAGGCCCGGTCTGTGAAAAACGCCTCGGCTGCCGCACCGGGCGCATCAGCGTCGCGGCGAATCTCCTCCACCACGACCTTGCGTTCCTTCGCCAACTCCGCCTCCGGGAAGACCGAGTTGAAGAGCATGTCGGCCTGCACGGTCATGCCGTACTCGATGTACTGCTTCGGCAGGAGTACCAGGTAGGCGGTGAGCTCCTTGCGGGTGAAGGCGTTGATGTAGCCGCCGAGATCGCCGATCGAGGCGTCGAGCTGCTCGCGGGCGAGGGTCGCCGTGCCGTCGAAAAGCAGGTGCTCGAGAAAGTGGGTGATGCCGTTCTCGAACCGGGACTCATACTTGCTTCCGGAGCGGACGAACACGATGCTGGAGACCATGGGCGCGCCGTGCTGCTCTTTGAGGATCACGGTCATGCCGTTGTCCAGCTCGTAGGTTTCGGCGGCACGGCAGGAGCCGGCGGGGCCTGCCACCAGGGCCGAAAGCGCGCCGAGGAGGACGGCGATGACGGGGACGGGTTTCGACATATGAACTCCCGGTTCTTTTTGCCTTCGCGGCGGTTTGGTCGAGCCGACGATCTGCCGATGCTAAGGTATACCGGGGCGGGAGGGATGTCAACCGGCCCGCGGGGGCGGAATTTTGGCGTTGACAACCCCGGATAACATGGTATATTCACGCAACTTATGACGAAACGGGACCGGATAGAACTGCTCCGCCGGAGCGCCCGGACCGGCCTCACCGGGCTGGTCTTTCTGATTATCGGCGGCACGGGCCTGTTTGTCGCCGGGATAACTTGGTCGGCGGGGACCGACTGGGAGGGGCCGGGCGACGGGTACGCCTGCACCTACCCCCCGGCGGGCCACGGGGGGCAGCAGAGCATGACCCCGAACGGGCAGCCGCCGGGGGAACCCTCGGACCATCTCATCCTCCCGCTCATCATCAAGACCGACAACTCAGACAAGCGTCCGGCGGCCGCCGACCGGGCGTATTTTCACACCTGCCGCCGGGCGGGCGAAGTGCGCGACCGCACCTCCCCCTGCACTTCGACCGCCGCGGTGCACCCTCTTCTGGGCCGCCAGTTCACGCTGGTCGGCGCCAAACCCTCCGGCACGGGCTGACCGCCCGTCCCCGCGCCGCTCTGCCGGCGCCGACCGCAGTTCCGACATTTCTCGAACGTGCTGATAAAAGACTGAAAGGGAAACAGTATGTCCAAAAACAACTGGCGTATCGGCCTGACCCTGGTGCTCGTGGTCGCGGCCCTCTTCGCCTTCTGGCACACGTTCAGCCTCTGGACCATGAGCGACGCCGAGAAGGCGCGGATGCAGGAGGAACAACCGGGCGAGCTGCTGAAATTGCAGCAGAAAGCGATCCGGCTGGGCCTCGACCTCCAGGGAGGAATACACGTCGTGCTCCGCGTCGACATGGCGGAGCTGGCCCCGGCCGAGCGCGACGGTGCGGTGGATCGGGCGATCGCGATTATCCGCAACCGTGTCGACGGCCTGGGGGTGGCCGAGCCGACCATTCAGAAACAGGGGACCGATCGCATCATCGTCGACCTCCCCGGTTACACCGACGCCAACCGGGCGGAGGAGCTCATCGGGCAGACGGCGCTGCTGGAGTTCAAGCTCCTGGAGACAATGGACAACGCGCAGCTCCTCCTGACCAAGATCGACTCGGCCGTTTTCGGCTATGAGAAGGCGAAGGCCGGGGCGGCGCCGGAAACTCCGGGCGAGCCTGCGCCGACCGCTCCCACGGCCGATTCGGCGGCCCAGGAGCCGGACGTCATGGCCGAACTGATGGGGGATTCCGCAACGAAGGACACGACCGAGGATCCGTTCGCGTTCGATGAGAACACGGCCGACGCGGAGAACGAGAAACCGCTGTCCTCGCGGCTGTCGCCGGCGCTGTACTCCTCGCAGAGCGGCGAGGGCTGGCCGGGGTTCTACGTGGCCAAGGATCAGAAGGAGAGAATCGACCGGTGGATCGGCCTCCCGGAGGTTCAGGCGCTCATGCCGATCGACGTGCAGTGGGCGTGGTCGACCCGGTCGGAGATTCGGGAGTCGCGCGAGGTCTACACGCTGTACCTGCTGAAGCGGAAGGTGCAGTTTTTGGGCAGGTTTCTGGAGAACATCCGCCTCGGCCAGGGCCAGTACGGCGAGTACACCGTTGATTTCTCGCTGTCGGGTGACGGCTCGGCCCGGTTCGCGCAGTTGACCGGCGCGAATATCGGCAAGCCGCTCGCGATCGTGCTGGACAACCGCGTGGAGTCCGCCCCGATCATCAACAGCAAAATCCGCACCAACGGGCAGATCACGATGGGCGGGGGAGCGTCGATAAAGGATGCCCAGAACCTCGAGATCGTGCTCAAGGCGGGCGCGCTGCCGGCCCCGGTGAACATCATCGAGAAAAACGTCGTGGGGGCGACCCTCGGCGCCGACTCGATCCGCAAAGGGTTCTACTCGGCCCTGCTGGGGCTGTGCCTGGTGCTGTTGTACATGGCCGTCTACTACCGGATCTCGGGGCTGATCGCCGACATCGGCCTGCTCTTCAACATCTTCTTCCTGCTGGCCGTGATGGCCGGGCTGAGCGCGACCCTCACGATGCCCGGGATCGCGGGTATCATCCTCACGATGGGTATCGCGGTGGACTCGAACATTCTGATCTTCGAGCGCATCCGCGAGGAGCTGCGCACGGGGAAGACGGTGCGGGCGGCCATCGAGGCGGGCTATGACCGCGCCTTCGTCGCCATTTTCGACTCGCACGTGACGACGCTCATCACGGCCGGAGCGCTGTTCCTGCTCGGGTCGGGCTCGATCAAGGGATTTGCGGTCACGCTGTTCTGGGGTGTGGCGATCTCGCTCTACACCGCCTACGTGGTGACCAAGCAGATCTTCGACATTCGCAAATCGTACCGGTCGCTGAGCATCTAGAACGGAGAGAGAAGACGACATGTTCACAATAGTACCCGAGACCAACATCAACTTCATCGGCGCGCGGAAGATCGCCTTCGCGATCTCCATCGTGCTGGTGATCGGCGGCCTGTTCGCCACGGTCCTGGTCTGGACGGGCAAGGCCGACCTGGGAATCGATTTCGCCGGCGGGACGATGATCTACGCCGCGTTCGAAAAGCCGGTCGCGATCGAGGACCTGCGGATGGCAGTGAGCTCGGCCGCGCCTGATGCCCAGATCACCCAGTTGCAGAATTTCGAAAAGCCGAACGCTTTCATCCTCAAGACCAAGCGACCGACCGTGGAAGGAGAGGGACAGCAGCGGCTCACGGCCATCGAGGGGGCGATCCGGCAGCGTTTCACCGACAACTCGTTCGAGAAAGTGTCCGAACACATCATCGGCCCGGCCGTCGGAGAATCGCTCCGCAGCGATACCCAGAAAGCGGTGCTCCTGTCGCTTTTGGGCATCCTCGTCTACATCTGGATCCGCTTCGACTTCCGGTTCGGCGTGGCCGCAGCCGTCGCTACCTTCCACGACGTCCTGGCGGTTCTGGGGATCATGCTCCTGCTCGGTTTCGAATTCGACCTCCTGCTGGTGACGGCGCTGCTGACGCTGGCGGGGTATTCGCTGACCGACACGGTGGTCGTGTTCGACCGGATCCGGGAGAATCTCAAGAAGTGGCGGACCAAAGGGGAGTTCGCCGGCGCCGTCAACCGGTCGATCAACGAGATCATCTCGCGGACGATCAACACCGGCGGCACAACGCTCGTGTCAATTCTCGCCCTCACCATCTTCGGCGGCGAGGTGCTCCGGACGTTCTCGGTGGCGATGGTGCTGGGGATTATCGTCGGGACATACAGCTCCTGGTTCGTGGCCAGCCCGATCGTGGTCGAATGGGAGGCCCGCCGACCCAAGCGCTTCAAATGAGAAGCTGATCTTCTGGCAGCGGCCGGCGGTTCATCCGCCGGCCCTTTTTTTGGCCGGGCGCGGCCCGCGCACGGTCACTGCGCGCTGTCGAGCTTCCGGGCGAGATCCGCCATCAGGGAATCGACCGCGAATCGGGCGTCGACCCGGCCCTTCAGGTCGTGGTAGAGCGCGTAGGCCTCGCGCCGCTTCGCCTCGCTGTCAGTCGACGAGAGGACGTGGGCGAGGTTGACCTTGTACCCGAGATTGCCGGTGTCGGCGGCGATGAGCCCGCGGATGATCGCCTCGCTCTCCCCGTACTTCTCCTGGGCGGTCAGGTAGAGCGATTTGTTGAGCAGGAACTCCGGCCGCGCGCCGAAACGGGCCGCCGCGGAGTCGAGGAGAGCAACCGCCACGGCGAGGGAGTCGAGCCCGGCGACGGCGTTGGCGGCGTCGAGATAGCGCTGCGGCTGATCGGGCTCGCGCTCGAGCAGGATGCGAAAATAGCGGGTCGCGAGCGCATACTGCTTGAGCATCAGGCTCAACCGGGCCAGGTCCTCGTAATACATGTCGGCCGGGTCGCCCGTGCGGATGAGGGCGCCGATGGCATCCTTGGCAACCTTCGCATCCTGCGTGAGCATGCCGATCCGGTAGAGCTCGAGATTCGCCTCCCGGTCGTCCTCGTAGAGAGTGTTGACGCGCTCGAGGTAGTAGAGGGCCGAATCATACTTGAGGTCTTTCGAGTAGGCCATCCCGAGGAAATAGAGCGCGTCGCGGTCGGAGGGATGGAGGCGGACGAGCCGGCCGAGGTAGTCGCGGGCTTTGGCGAAATCCTCCTTGACGAAGGCTTTCTTCCCGGCCTCGCGAAGCTCGGCCTCCGTCTTGGGTTCGCCGCCGCAGCCGGCGATCAGGAGGGCGGCCAGGACGATCGGGAGCAGTCGCAGCATAGATCCTCTCAGGCTGTCGGTTCGCGCATATGATAGGAACACGCGGCTTGAATTTCAAGCCCTCCGGCCGTAATATATGCCCTATGGTCCCTCGTCCCGCCCTTTTCCTGTCGGTGCTGCTCGCGTCTTCCCCCGTGCAGGCGGTCGACAGCAGCCATCCGAAAGTCCAGGCGCCGGTGGCGGTGGTGGCGCCGATGGATACGGAGAGCACCGCCGATCAGCCGGCGGCGCTCGCCGACCGGCTCGGGCGGTCGCTGGCCAACCACCTCGCGCACCTGGCCGCCATGACCGGGCGCGGGGTGACGGTGACCCTGCGGGAGACGCCGGCGGAGGACCGCGGTCTCCTGGACTCGCTGGCCGGGGAAGGGGTGAGAGAGGTGCTGGTGGTCCGCTGGCGCGGGCGGGCGGGGGAGCGGACGGGTGAAATCCGCGACGCCCACCGGCGACGGTACAAAGCGGTGGTCGAGGACTGCCTCCAAATCGAGGCCGCGTACGAACGGCGGCAGCTCACCGCGCACGGCTGGGAGGTGGCAGCCGGGGGAACTGCGGCCGCGGCGGGGCGGCCGGACCCGAACGCCCGCCGCCGCCCCGGCCGCACGCTTGCCGGCGAGCCCTACGAACGTGTGGTGCAGCGGCTGGTCGCGCAGATCGGGGATGAGCTTCCCCCGGCCGAACCCCTGGCCCGCGCCCTCCGCGCGACCGCGCCGGTGAAAGTCTACCTCGGGAAAGAGCTGGCGGCCGATTCGGGCGCGGCAATGGCGCTCATCCGCCGGATCGTCGACCTCGCCTCGACACACCTCGCCGCCCAGTTCGGCGTCGCCTTGCGCATCGTCTCGGCGGCGCCTCTGCCGGAGAACGCCGCCGATGAAGGATCGCTGGCGGCCGGGTACCCCGAATTTCGCCGGGCCGTGTCCGTCTCCGCCGACACGCTGGCCGTCGCTTTCCACCGGATGCTCTCGCGCGAGCAATACTTCGGCGGCGGAGTGCGGGAGGAGATCGGCATGGCCCAGCTTGGCCGGCGGCGCGTGTACATGGACTTGCTGCCGGCGGCGGCGCCGGGAGACACGCTGTGGCAGGCGATGGCGAATGCGCTGACGCTGCTGCACGAGATCGGCCACGCCCTGGGAGGGATTCACGTGTCCGATGTCAACTCGGTCATGGCGCACGGCGCGAACTGGGTGAACGCGGCGGCCTTTGACCGGGTCAATGAGAAGATCATCGGCGCGGCCCTGACCGGCCGGTTACGGTTTGACGACCCCGCCGAATACCTCGCTACGGTGGCGCGCGTGCTCGATTCCACGGCCTACGGGGTGGCGGACTACCCCGGCTTCTTCCACCAGTTCCTGTCCGGGATCGACCACCCGGCCGACCGGAAGCGGCTTCGCGAGGCGGTCGGGCGGACGTCGTTCCTGCAGGCGGCCGACGCCGTCGGTCTGCTGGCGGCGGGGCGGCGGGCCGCCGCCGCCCGGCTGCTCCGGACGGCGCTGCACGAGGACCCCGACCAGGCGGCCCTGTACTACTACCTCTCCCTGGCCGAGACGGGGCCCGCGGCGGACGGCGCGCGAAAGATGGCCGAGCGCATGGGGTATCTGATGGCGGGCGAGCGATCCCGGACCGGCGCGCCGGACGCGGCCGTTGACATTGCCCGCACGCGGCCGTAGCTTGGAACATGGAAGAACATATTCCCGGATACAACCAGGCCGTGAGAGTCCTCGCCCTCTGCCGCTACGCCGGGGTGGGACCCCGGTTGTTTGACCTCCTGATGGGGCGGTTCGGCAGCCTCGATGCGATCTTCGCGGTGTCGGCGTCCTCGCTGCACGCGATTGACGACCTGGAGGACGACCGGGCGGAACAGATCCGGCAGGCCGAGACCCATCTGGGCGAGGCGCAGGCCGAGTACGACCGTCTGCGCGAGCGCGACATCCGCATTGTGACGCGCCTCGATGCCGAGTATCCCCGGCGGTTCGAGGAACTCAACGACCCGCCGCCGCTGCTCTACGTGCGGGGAAGTCTGCCGGCGAATGATCGGAAGGCCGTTACGCTCGCGGGAGCCTCGGATGCCACGGCAGAGGGGATCGAACTGACGGTCGATCTGGCGCGGCGGTTCGCGGCGGACGGCGTCCAGGTCGTGGCGTCGCTGCGCCGGGGGATCGATGCCGCCGCCCATCTCGGCGCGCGGGCGGCGGAGCAGGGATCGTTTGCGGTGATCGAATCGGGGCTCGACCGGATCGACGCCGCCGAGCAACTGCCGGTGGCGATCGACGCCTTGCGCGGAGGAGGCGTCCTGTCGGAACTCGCCCCGGACCAGGGGCACGAGCAGGGCGGTTTCGCCGCGGCCAACCGCCTCCTCGCCGGCCTGAGCAACGCCGTGGTCGTGACCGAGATCTACGCCGATTCCCGGGAGGCCCTCGACCTGGTCGAGTTCTGCAGCCAGATCGGCAAGCTGGTGTTCATCGTGGCGCACCACCGGCTCGGTCCGCTGTCGGACTCGGCGGCGATGGACCGGCTGACCGAGTATGGGGCGGTGCCGCTGGACTCTCCGGAGCAGGCGGACCAGATCATCGCCGCCCTCGTGTGAACCGCATGGAGGACGTCTACCATACGATCGCCCGGCCGGCGCGGCATGAGATCAAGGTCAAAGCCTCGCGGTTCATCGGCGAGTGTGCGGAAGCGGGAACACCCTCGGCCGCGCTGGAGTTCCTCGCGGGGATCCGCCGGCGGGAGCACGCCGCCACCCACCACTGCTTCGCCTACACGGTCGGGCTGAGCGAGGGGGCGATGTTCAAGTACTCGGACGACGGCGAGCCGTCGGGAACAGCCGGGCGGCCGATCTACGACGCCGTAATCGGGCGGGGGCTGGCCAACACGATCGTGGTCGTGACCCGCTACTTCGGCGGGACCAAACTCGGCCCCGGGGGACTGGCGCGGGCGTACAGCGAGACGGCCGCCGGCGCGCTCGACGCGGCGGGAACACGGGCGAACTATCTTACGGAGCGCCTCGAAGTGGGGATTGAGTTCCCCCTGTACGACCTCGTGGCCAAGGCCATGCACCAGCACGAGGCGCAGCAGGTTGAGGCCGAGTTCACCGACCGCGTCCGGCTCGTCATCGCCGTGCGCCGGTCAAGGGCGGTGGCGCTCCGCCGCGACATCGTGCAAATATCCGGAGGCAAAGCAACCATTGCGGCAGACGACGACGACACCGCTTGATGCCCTCGGGATGGGGATCATCCCGCTGGATTACCTCGCGGCTATTCCGCGGTTCCCCGAACTCGGGGGGAAAGCCGATGCGACGCACATGACGGTGCAGGGGGGCGGGCCGGTGCCGAATGCGATGGTCGGTCTGGCGCGCATGGGCTGTCGGACGGCAGTGATCGCGGCGATTGGCGATGATCACCCGGGACAGGTGTTGCTGGCCGAACTGGCCCGGGAGGGCGTGGAGACCGCCCACATGATCGTCAAGAAACGCACGCCGTCGGCCACGGCGTACGGGTTCATCGAGCCCGACGGACGGCGGACAATTGTTCTCCACCGCCGGATCTTCATCGAGCCGAGGGATCTCAGACTCTCGCACTACCCGGTCCCCCGGGTATTGCATCTCGACGGGCGGGATATCGAGGCGACGGTGCGGCTGGCCCGGTGGGGAAAGCGGGCGGGGGCGACGGTGACTTTCGATATCGGATCGATGCGCAACGATGTCACGCCGGTGCTGCCGCTCGTGGATCACCTCGTGGTCGCCGATTCGTGGGCGCTGCCCTACACCGGCGAGCGGGAGACGCCCCGGGCGCTGGCGCGACTGGCCGAAATCTGCGGGGGGACGGTCGTGATCACGGAGGGAATCCGCGGCGCGACAGGACTGGAGGCGGGACGCCGCAGCCACCACCCCGCGTACCGGATCGAGGCGGTGGATACCACCGGGGCGGGGGATGCGTTCCACGCGGGGTACCTGTACGGTTTGCTGCGGGGGAAGGACATGGCCGAGCGGCTGCGCCTGGGGAGCGCGGCGGCGGCTCTCAAGTGCACGAGGCCGGGAGCGCGCGGCGGGATGCCCACCCTGTCCCAACTGCGGAAATTCCTCCAGCGGCCGCCGGAGACGTATGCTTGAGACGCTGAACGCCGTCGACCGGGCGCTCTTCTTGTTCGTCAACATGACGCTGGCGAACCCGGTGACCGACCTCCTGATGCCGGTGGTGACCTCCGACGTGCTGCTGCGGGTGGGGTATGGGGCGGCGATGGTGATCCTGCTGCTGCGCGGCGACGCCCGCGTGCGCCGGGTGGTGCTCTTTTCGGCGGCCGCGCTCGTGCTCACCGACCAGTTATCCTCGGCGGTGCTCAAACCGCTCATCGCGCGGCCCCGGCCGTGCCAGGCGCTGACCGACATTCACCTGCTCGTCGCCTGCGGGGGCGGCAAAGCCATGCCCTCCTCGCACGCCGCCAATGCGTTCGGACAGGCGGCCCTGTTTGCGCTGGCCGCGCCCCGGTGGCGGTGGCTGCTGCTCGCCCTCGCGGCGGTGATCGCACTCAGCCGCGTCTTCGTCGGCGTCCACTATGTCGGGGACGTCGCCGTGGGGACGCTCCTCGGAGCGGCGATCGGGACGGCGGCGGCCCAGGGATACCGCTGGGTCGAAACGAGGATGGCCGAGCGGCGCGCCCGGCCGGGCTGCATCCCGCCCAACGAATCGGCCGATGGGAAGAAAGCGAGGGAGTGATGACCGAAAATCAAGCGTTCACGGTCGAGATCGTGAAAGGGAACATCGTCGAGGCTCTGGCCGAAGCGATCGTGAACGCCGCCAACACGAAGCTCTGGATGGGAGCGGGCGTTGCCGGGGCGATCAAGGCGGCCGGCGGAGAATCGGTCGAGCAGGAGGCGATCGCGAAGGGACCGATCCCGCCCGGCCAGGCGGTGGCGACCACCGCCGGGCGGCTGCGCTACAAGTATGTCATCCACGCCGCGGTGATGGGGCAGGATCTCAGGACAAACGACCGCTACATCCGCCAGGCGACCATCGCGAGCCTGAACCTGGCCGACCGCCTGCAGCTCAAGTCGGTGGCGCTGCCGGCCTTCGGGACAGGCGTGGGGGGATTCCCCATGACCGCCTGCGCGAACATCATGGTCAAAGCAGCCCGCGGCTTCCGCACCGAGGCGCGGCACCTCGAGCGCGTGGTCTTCTGCCTGTACGATGAACTCGGGTACCGGGCGTTTCTGAAGGCGGCGGAGGCACACCGGTGAGCACGGCGGGACCGCCGCGCTCTACTTCACACGCATCTTGACGCGGCCCTCGAAGCCGACGCGGTGGCCGGCGCCGTTGACCCACTGAGCGCCGTCGAACGTGCCGTAGAGGCTGCTGCCGCGCACCGAGTCGATCACGAACGCGCCGGTCTCCGGCCCGTAGGTGCGCTCGGCCGGGGGCCGCTCGTAGAACCGCATGAGGCGCACGTAGGATCGGCCGACGACCGGGATCGTGTCGGGAAGGCCGTCCCAGGGAGGGCTCGGCAACTCCAGGTAGATGCGGTACTGCAGGTACTGGTCGAACGAGAGGGCCCGGTAGGCGCCGGTACCCGGGTATCGTTCGCCCCGTTTGCCGACCGTGATCACGGCTGTGCTCCCCTCGCCGCTGACGATGTCGGGGACGGCGAGCGGATCATTCAGGCGGGTCGCCGGCGTGAAGAGAGCCTGCTCGACGTCGATGCGCGACCGCTCGGCGTCGGCGAGGTAGTAGAGCTCCATGCGGTAGCGGCTGGTGCAGGCGGCGCCGAGAAGGGCGGCCAGGAGAACGGCGCCGAGCACGGCCCGGGTGTTGCGCGGCAGAACGTTCGGCATGGGGACAGTATAGCGGTTGGCGCGCGCCAGGTCAACGGCGTTTCGGGCGGCCGCCGGCGCGCCCCGACCGGCGGGGCTAGAGGGGCAATTCGACGATGCGGTAGCGCTTGTAGACTTTGGCGCCGATCGCGTCGGCGGCGCTGCGCATGAGGGTGTTGGTCTCGAGAATCCACGAGAGCTCGGCCCACCGGTACCCCTTCTTGACGCCCCGGCGGTAGACCTCCGTGTAGAGCATCATGTCGATGCCGCGGCGCTGGTAGGGGGGAATGACTCCCATGGTGAGCACCCGCACGCCGTCGATCTTGTTCCGGATCTTGGTGTGCCAGAGCAGCCGGAGCAGCCCGAGCGGGAACAGGCGGCCGCGGAGGCGGGCGAGCGCCTGGTTGATGTCGGGGATGCCGAGGATGAAGGCGACCGGGCGGCCCTCGTGCTCGCACAGCAGGGCGAGGTCGGGATCGATCACCTGCCGGAGATTGCGGGCGATCCAGCGGAACTCGGCGTCGCCCATCGGCACAAACCCCCAGTTGTTCTGCCAGGCCTGGTTGTAGACCTGGTTCACCCGGTCGACCTCGTTGTCGAAGTCGCGGAGGCGGATGGGGCGGACGACCAGATTGCCGCGCTGCCGGATCTTCCCGATCACCGTCTCCACGCGCTCGGGGATCGGGGTCTCATCGGTGAGTTTGTACGCCAGGAGGTCCATCGCCTTGCGCAGGCCGAAACGGGCCGCGAGCTCCGGCAAGTACGGCGGGTTGTAGGGCATCATGATGCGGGGCGGCTCGTCAAAACCCTCGACCAGGAAGCCGATTTCGTGGTTGGTGGAGAAGTTCATGGGGCCGCGCATCTTCTCCATCCCCTCCATCTTGAGCCGGATCATGGCAACCTTGAGCAGGACAAACGCAACATCGTAGTCGTCGGGGCAGTCGAAGAAGCCGAAGAACCCGGTCTTCTCGCCGTGGAACTCGTTGTGGGCATAATTGATGCAGGTGGCGATCCGCCCCACCGTTACCTCCCCCCGCTTGGCGAGAAAGAGCCGCACCCGGGCGGCCCGGTAGAACGGGTTCTTCTCAAAATCAAAGAACTCCAGGCGCTCGCTCAGCAGCGGAACGACGTAGCACGGATCATCCCGGTAGAGGCGGTTGGGATAGGTAATGAAATCCCGCAACTGCGCGCGCGACTCAACTTCGACGACCTGGACGTTGTTCGGCATAGGCGTCTACGGAATGATCCCCTTCTCGCGGCCGACCTTGGCGATCACCTCGACCACGCGGTCGAGCTGGTCGTCGGTGTGGGTGGCGGTGTAGGAGGTGCGGATCATGGCCTGGCCCGGCGGCACGGCGGGAGAAATCACCGGGTTGGTGAAAACGCCGTTGTCGAAGAGAGCTTTCCAGAAGGCGAACGCATCGAGGTCGTCGCCGACGACGAGCGGGACAATCGGGGTCTGCGAGTGGCAGATGTTGAAGCCCAGGTCGCGGAACTCCTTCTGCATGCGCAGCGCATTCTTCCAGAGGCGCTCGCGCCGTTCCGGTTCCGCCTGGATGATGTCGAGCGCGGCCAGCACGGCGGCGGCGTTGGACGGGGGGATGGAGGCGGAAAAGATCAGCGCCCGCGCCCGGTGCTTGATGTAGTTGATGACTTCCCAGTCGGCGGCGATGAATCCGCCGAGCGAGGCGAACGATTTCGAGAACGTGCCCATGGTGATGCCGACGCGGTCGATCAGGCCGAAGTGCTCGGCCGTGCCGGCGCCGGTCTTGCCGAGAACGCCCACCGCGTGGGCGTCGTCAACCAGCACCCGCGCGTTGTACTTCTCGGCCACCGGGACCAGGTCGGCGAGATTGATGATGTCGCCCTCCATGGAGAAGACGCCGTCGACGACAATGATAACGCCGCCGCGGGTGATCTCGCGCCGGACGCGGGCGAGCACCCGGTCGAGATCCTCCGTGTTGTTGTGGGCGAACTTGTACACCTTGCCGAAGGAGAGCCGGGTGCCGTCGACTATGCTCGCGTGGTCGCTGCGGTCGATCACGACGGCGTCGTTCTTACCCACGAGCGTCGCAATCGTCCCCAGGTTGGTCTGGAAACCGGTGGAGAAGACCAGGGCGGCCGGGCGCTGCATGAACCGGGCCAGCCGCTCCTCCAGCTCCAGGTGCAGGTCGAGCGTGCCGTTGAGAAAGCGCGAACCGGTGCACCCGGAACCGAATTTGCGGGCCGCCTCGGCCGCCGCCTCCTTCACCTTGGGATGGTCGACCAGGCCGAGGTAGTTGTTGGAGCCGACCATGATGCACTTCTTACCGTCGACAATCACCTCGTTGCCCGGCGCCGACTGCAGGGGATGGAAATAGGGATAGATCCCCATCGCCTGCACCTTCTGCGGTTCGGTGTACGCGTAGCACTTCTCGAACAGGTCCGGGTATGACGTCACCACAGCGGCCTTCTTCTCGGCTGGCAAGTCAACTCCTTTGTTGCGGTTGGCACACTCCGTCCGAACCGTCTATGAAAGCCATTCTGGGTATGTTTGTCAAGTTAATAGCCGGTTCGCTTCGGGAGATCGTTACCTCTTGCGAAATAACATCTTAGAGCTGAACTCCCCCCGCCTGGCCGCCCTCACCCGCCCACCGGAATCGAAGGCCGGGCGCACCCTCGCGAGGGACGGTGCGAGCGAAATCCACGAATGCGATCGCCCCGCTTGCCGCCGGCGATCCGGAACCGGGACTCCCGGCCCGATGCGGCGCCGGCGGGCCGCCCGGTCGGGCCGGATAAAGAAAGCGGCGAGGCTGGGGCCTCGCCGCGGATGTTGACCGGATGCACGGGCCGGGTCAGTTCTGCTTCTTGAACTTCTCCATGAACGCCACGAGCTTGTCGACGCCTTCAAGCGGCAGGGCGTTGTAGGCGGAGACCCGGATGCCGCCGACACTGCGGTGGCCCTTGAGCCCGATGAACCCCTGCGCCTTGGCCTCCGCGAGGAACTTCTTCTCGAGATCCTCGGTGGGAAGGCGGAGGGTGATGTTCATCCAGGAGCGGCTTTCCTTGTCGCAGTGGCCGCGGTAGTAATCGGGGTACAGATCCATTATCTGGTACACCCGTTCCTTCTTGGCCAGGTTGACCTTTTCGACCGCCGCCAGGCCGCCCTGCCGTTTGATCCACTCGAAGACGAGTTTCATGACGTAGACGCCGAATGCCGGCGGCGTGTTGTAGAGCGACTTCTCCTCGGCGTGGGTGCCGTACTTGAACATGGTCGGCAGGTTCGGATTGGCCGTCTTCAGCAGCCGGTCCCTCAGGAGGACGAGGGTGACGCCGGCGGGGCCGATGTTCTTCTGGGCGCCCGCGTAGATGAGGTCGAACTTCGTGAAGTCGAGCCGCCGCGAGGCGATGTCGGAGGACATGTCGGCGATCAACGGCAGCCCCTTGCTGTCCGGAATGGAGGAAAACTGGGTGCCGTAGATCGTGTTGTTGGTGGTCATGTGGAGATAGGCGGCGTCGGCGGGAATATCGAGTTCCTTCTGGGTCGGAATGTGTTTGTAGCCGCCCTCCTTGCCGGAGTAGCAGACGTGGGCTTTCCCCACGATCTTGGCTTCCTTGATCGCCTTGTTGGACCAGGAGCCGGTGTCGATGTAGGCGCCCGTCTTGCCGTTCAGGAAGTTCATGGGGACAAGTGCGAACTGGGTGGAGGCGCCGCCGGTCATGAACAGAACGTGGTAATCCGCGGGCAGGCCGAAGAGCTCGCGCGCGAGGGCGATGCACTGGTCGTTGACCTCGGTGTACTCGGCCGCGCGGTGGGAACTCTCGAGAATCGACATCCCCGTGCCCTTGTAATCCAGAAGCTCCTTCTGGACGGTCTCGAGGACCTCCAGGGGGAGGACGGCGGGCCCGGGATTGAAATTGTAGACACGATGAGCCATAAGATTTTCTCCCTATGCCGTGAGCGGTTACTTCTTGGCCGTGTAGTCTTCGATGAGCCGCTCGACAATGATGCCGATGCGGATCATGTTCTCCTTGGTGGAGGCGCCGATGTGCGGCGTAAGAATCGTGTTCGGAGCGCCCAGCAGCGGCGAATTCTCTGGCGGGTCGGAATTCCACACGTCGGTGGCATACCCGCGGAGCTTGCCGCTCTTGAGGGCGTCCACGACATCCTGCTCGACGATGCACTTGCCGCGGCCGGTGTTGATCAGGTAGGCGCCGTCCTTGAATCTCTTGAGCGTCTCCTTGTTGATGATGCCGCGGGTGGAATCGACGAGCGGCATGTGGAGCGACACATAGTCGGAGCGCTCGAGCACCTCTTCCATGGTCGGGCAGATCTCGGCGAAGTCGGTGAAGTAGACATCGGGGTGCCACCCGAGAACTCTCATCTGGAAAGCGCGGGCGCGGACCGCCAGCGACAGGCCGATCCGGCCGATGCCGAGGATCCCCAGCGTCTTGCCGTACAGCTCGGTGCGCTTGAGCTCGTTCTTCAGCCACTTCCCCTGGCGCATGGACGCGTCGGCGGCGGCAATGTGGTTGGGCAGCGCAATCATGAGGGCGAACGCCAGCTCGGCCACCGCGGTGGTGGAGGCATCCGCCGTGTTGTCGACCTTGATCCCCTTGGTCCGGGCGTAGGCGACATCGACGTTGTCCAGGCCGACGCCGCCCCGAATGACGTAGCGCAGACGGGGAGCCGAGTCGATGTACTCCCGCGTCACTTTCGTCTTGCTCCGAATCAGCACGATCTCGGCGTCGGCCAGACGGGACTTGTCATCGGTCACCTCGCCGAACCGGGACAAAATGCCCGGCAGGGAAGCATCAAACGCGTCGGAAATGAGAATCAACATACATCCATCCCTTTCATCTATTCATCGAGGTAGTTCACCACGAGGCCACTACGGAGTTTGGGTTCAAACCAGGTAGACTTGGGCGGCATGACTTCGCCGGCGTCGGCCACCGCCAGCAGCTGGTCAACCGTCGCCGGGAAAAGCGAGAACGCGATGGCGAAGGCGCCGGAGTCGACCAGGCGCTCAAGCTCGTTCACGCCGCGAATGCCGCCGACAAAGTCGATCCGGTCGTCGGTGCGAATATCCTTGATGCCAAGATAGGGCGTGAGAAAGTGCCGGGTCAGGACGGCGGAGTCAATGGCCTCAGCCGGACCGGCCGCCGCCACCTTCCCCGGCCGGGCGCTCATCCGGTACCAGCGGCCGGCGGCGTAGAGGCCGAACTCGTACGGTTTCTGCGGCTCGACCGGAGCGTCCGACGGCGCGAACGTGAAGGTGTCGCCGGCCCGCGCAAAGAGCTCCTCGAGGGTCATGCCGTTGAGGCTCCGGACGACGCGATTGTACGGGAGAATGCGAAGCTCGTCGTCGGGAAAGATCACGTTCATAAAGAAGTTGTAGTGTTCGTCGCCGCTGTGGTGCGGGTTCTTCGCCGCCCGGCGGCCCGCCACCTCGGCCGCCGCGGCCGACCGGTGGTGGCCATCGGCGATATACAGGTACGGCAGCCGGCCGAAGGCCGCCGCCAGGCTGTCGAGTGTGTCGCGGTGGCTGATCACCCAGAGCTCGTGGCGCACGCCCTGCTCGGTCGTAATGTCGATCATCGGCGGTACCTTCTTGACGTGGTCGAAAAGCCGCCGGATCTCTTCGTTGTGCCGGAAGCAGGAGAAGACCGGTCCCACTTGGGCGCCGAGTGTCTCCATGTGGTCGGCCCGATCGGAGACTTTGGCCGGACGGGTGTGCTCGTGTTTCTTGATCAGGTTGCGATTGTATTCATCGCACGACGTCAGCGCCCAGAGACCGGTCTGGCTCCGCCCCCGCCAGGTCAAACGATACAGGTAGAGGCAGGGGGAGGTGTCGCGGCACATGACGCCGCGGTCGACCAGCGCCTGGAGATTCTTGCGCCCGGCCTCATAAACGGCGGGAGCGGTCGGGTCCTGGTCCGGCGGGAAATCAATTTCCGGCTTGTTCACGTGGAGAAATGAAATCGGGTTGCCGGCGGCCATCGCGCGCGCCTCGTCCGAGGACAGGACATCATACGGCGGCGCGGCGACCTGGCCGGCGTATTCGGGTCGGGGGCGAAGCCCCTTGAAGGGCCTGACAATCGACATTGCAATCCTCGCTTTGGGGCCTAATGTGAACGATTTCACAACTTGCGTACAATATAGGACGCAGGAATGCGAGGTCAACCGAAATCGGGCGCGCCTGCAGGCGGCGGCCGTACTCCGCGCCGCACGCGGCTACCCATAGGAAAACCGGCGCAATCGGGACCGCCGGAACAGGAAAACGCGGGAACGCGGCGGCCGCCTCCGGAGCGGCGGAAGGGTGCGCAGCCGGTCGAATTCCGTCATAGTTCGACTGAAATTGACGCACCGGACGCTCCCTGAACCCGGCCGGTGGCTCAGCCGGATGAATTCGCCGCTTGACCGCGCGTGCCGGCCCGGAAGTCGTGCGGCGGGCGGGCTTTCGGGGCGCGCCGGGAGAGGTCAAAAACCGCGCCCGACATGGAAAAATCAGTTGCGCGGGGAAATTCACCCGTTCTATATGGGGACTGAAAACGGCCGCCCGACAGAGTCATCGGCCGTAAATCAGCGATGGCAGAAGACGTCGAAAAACCTGACCGCGGCGCGGGTCACCGCACCCGCGCACAAAAGTGGCAGGAAGGTCATAACCTGAGGGATACCAGCATGCAGTGCGCACAGTGCGGCGAAGAGATCAAAGGGAAACCGGTGAAACAAGAGGGGGAAATATACTGCTCCCTTGAATGCGCTTATCTTGCCGCCGGACTCGAACCGGAAGAAGACGAGGACTACTTCGAAGAAGACCCGGTGGAGGGGACGTTCGGGGACGACGACGAGTGATTGAGCGGCGCCGCCGGGGGAGGCGCGCCGCAAGGGAATCGGGGGAGCTTCGCGCAGGGACTCAAGGGATCACACGGACCCGCGGGCAGGTTGCCCGCCTCGGGGGAGGGCCGCGATGGGTTGCTCGTTCCCGGCGCCGGGAAAAACCCCCGCCATCGAACTCCCTGCGGAACGCAGGCGGCCCAACGCGGGTGCCGCTCAGTCGCGCGAGATCTTCAGAATCTTGTATCGGAGCATGCCGGCGGGAACAGCGATTTCCGCCACCTCCCCCTCCGCTTTGCCCAGCAGACCCTTGCCGATCGGGGATTCGACGGAAATGATGTCGTTGTCGACGTCGGCCTCCGCCGGGGGGACGACGGCATACTGAATCTGCTCCCCGTCGACCATGTCCTCCACCAGCACTTTCGCATAGAGGTACACCCGGTCGGAGGGGATGGCGTCGGTGTCGATCGTCTGGACCCGCGAGAGTTTGAGCTCCAGTTCGGCGATGCGTCGCTCGAGGTGGGCCTGGGCCTCTTTGGCGGCGTGGTATTCGGCGTTTTCGGACAAGTCGCCGTGCTCGCGGGCGCGCTTGATGTCGGCTACGATTTTCGGTCGTTCCTCAAACTTCAGGCGGGTCAACTCCACCTCGAGTTTACGGACGCCGTCTTTGGACATGTAAATCGGTTCGCTCATACGCCTTATAATACGCTAATCCGGGGGAGTTGGCAAGTTTCCAGGGGCAACGGGGCGGGAAAAGAGGGCAAAGAGCAGCAGCGAAAGCACAAGGCCGGGGAGAATCGGCTGGATCCCGAACCAGTAGCCGCCGTCGGCGCGGACATAGCTCGCCGCCAGCCAGAGCGCCGACAACCCGCCGCACGCGACAATCGATAACAAAGCCCACGCGGGGCGAAGCCGCCGGCGCCCCACAAATGAGGTAACCACCGGCACCAGCAGGGCGGGCGTTCCCACCGACCCGAATGCGTGCCAGATGTCGACGACCGAGCGGAAGAAGATGGCGACGAGGATGGCGAGGACGGACGAGATGACGAGCCCCAGCCGCGAGTAGAACAGGATCCCCCCCGCCTTGAGCCGTGCGGCCCGGCCGACAATGTCGTTTCCGAACGTGGTGGCGGCGATGTGCGCGTACGAATCGACCGTGGACATCACCGTCGCTAACAGCCCCAGCGCAAAAATCCCCAGCAGACCGGGCGGGAGGAGATGAAAGGCCAGCGCGGGATACGACGACACCGGATCGGCGAGCTCGGGGAGGATGGCCCGGGCGTACATGCCGGTGACGGTGGTGAGGAAGTCGAAGACGGCCCAGAAGGCGATGGAGATGTAGATCCCGACGCGGGCGACCCGCACGCTCGTCGCAGCGTAGCAGCGCTGGTAGAACGCTGGCTCAATCAGGGTGGCCAGGGCGATCACATACCAGATCGCCACGTAGAACGGGGCGTTGCCGCCGTGCCAGGTGAAATGGTCCGCCGGCACGGCCGAGCGCAGAAACGACCACCCGCCGTAGCGCGCGACGGCTGCTCCGAGCATGACAATGAACCCGAGGAACATGAGTACGAACTGCAGCATATCGGTGCGCACCATCGAGACGAACCCGCCCGTGTACACGTACACGATCGAGAAGAAGGTGCCGACCACGACGCCCAGCCAGAACGGCCAGCCGAACAGATACTCGCACAGAACGCCGGTCATAAGAATGTAGGCGGAGGGGACAGTCATGAGGTAGATGATGGCTGCCCCGGCGATGGCGGTGCGGTTGTCGTACGCCTGGGCGAGGCGGTCGGGGATAGTCAGCACGAGCGATTCGCGCGCGCGGCGGGCCAGGAGCACCGCGAAAAGCGCCGCGGCGAGATAGTAGGGAAGCCCGAAAACAAGCCAGTTGGACAGCCCGTGACGGTAGCTGTACTCCCCGACCCCGAGGATCCCGCCGTACCAGGTCGAGACCAGGCTGGCGACAAAGGCCGGGAGGGCGAGCAGGCGGCCCCCGAGGATCAGCTCGCCCGTGCTGTTTTTCCCCGTCAGCGGGTTGCGCAGGCCGAGGTACAACAGCACGGCCAGGTAGGCGACAATGATGGCGTAATCAACGAGGTGCATACCCGCCGCCGGCCGGTCAGAAGATCTCCAGCTTCACTTCTCCATAGTACCATCGTTCGGGCGCGGCGAAATACTCCGCGCCGCCGAGCACGTCCGTCCCGCCATCCCCTGCAACCGCGTAGTTCCACCCGTAGCCGCCCGCCTCATAGCGCCGATCGAACACGTTGTTGACCCGGGCCGTGAGAGTGAGAGCGCCCAGATGCCAAAAATCGGAGAACCGGTAGGAGAGACTCACCGAGGCGAGCTGGAACGGCTCGATTCGCAGACTGTCGGTGTTGGCGAGGTCGAGCTCCTGGGCGCCGACAAACTGGTGCCGCCAGACCGCCCGGAGACCGCGATAGCGGTAATCCAGAAGGACGTTGCCGAGGTACGCCGGGAAACCGGGCACGGTTTTGTCGGCGAGATCGAACCGGTATTGCCCGGCGTAGTTCCAGTCGGTGTCGTAGAGGTCGAGCGATGCCGTGTAGTCGCGGATCCGGTTGTAGGCCCAGGCGAAATTGCCCGACAGGGCCAGGGCCTCCGTAGGCCGGGCCGTGCCGCTGAGCTCGAGGCCGGCGTGGACCGAGCGGTCGGCGTTGATGGTCCGGCGCCGGCCGGAGGCGTCAACCGCTCCCTCCGGGATGATCTCGTCGCGGAACTCCATCCAGTACAGGGCGAGCTCGACCGCGTACCGGTCGGAACGGTACCCGCCGCCCAGCTCGAAGTCGTACACCCGCTCGGCCTTGGCCGTCGGATCGCCGAACTCCCAGCGCGCGGAGTCGGCGCTCACGGAACGGATGTCCAGCGAGGGGAGGGCGAAGGGATCATCGGCCTCGTAGATATCCTCGTCGGTCGGAGTGCGCGAAGACACGGCGAAAGCCGTATGGAGCGCGATTTCCGGGGCGAGCGTGTAGGTGAAACCGAGGCGGGGGGAGAAGAACAGCCAGTCGACGTCGTAGCGAAAACCCCGGAACGAGTACATGCGGGTCTGATCGAAGTCGTACCGCTGGTACCGGAGCATGGCCGTGGCTTCGCCGGCCAAGCGGTCGGTGAGGCGGCAGTATTCCTGGGCGAACAGGTTGGCCTCGACTTTCCTCCCCTCATACCTGTAGTACCGCTGGCGCGGGCCGTAGGACCGGTCTTCGAGACCTTCCACCCAGACCACCTGTCCCCAGTGATCGGAGGTGAAGTAGTAGGCGGAACCGCCGATGCTGTGGCGGCCGCGGGCATGGGCGAGATCAAGCCGCGGGTTCCACCCCCACTGGCGTTTGTCCACCCACTTCTGCCGCACGAGTCTCGGCTGATCCACCGCAAGCTCCCCCGGATCAAGACCGTACACGGCGAAGTCGTCCGGATCCTCCAGTTGTTTGAGTTGCTCGTAGTAGCCTTCCCCCTGGATGTAGTACAGGGTGGTGGCGAGTGTGGCGCGCTCGCTGAGCTGGTAGGTGTTGTGGAGGTGGAAGTGGGGCTGGTTGAAGTTGTCGGTCTCGTTGCGGTAGGTCAGCGGGTTGGCGCGGCGGTCGACAGCAAGCGTCGCCCGATCGACCCCGTAGTAGGCCAGGTGCATGCGGATCGGTCCCCCGTAGAGGTACAGCTCGGTCGTCATGCGCGGGTCGAGCCGGGCCAGCGACAGGTAGTAGGACCAGCCGTCGTACCAGCTGTGGCGGCGGTAGCCGCCGGAGCGCTGGTCGGAGAAGCGCCCGGTAAACAGCCAGCGGCCGTCGATCAGCCCCGACACGTACTCGATGCTCGACTTGGCAAGGTCGCTGACCCGGTCGCCACCCGAGGTGTACTCGCCGTAGCCGGAGGTCACGGTGACGCGGCGGTCGCGGCTGAGGGCGCCGGTGACGATGTTGAGTGAACCGCCGAACGACGCCGCGCCGTAGAGCGCGTTGCCGACCCCGCGCTGGACCTGGATGTCCGTGATGTTGGCGGCGAAGTCGGGCAGGTCGACGAAATAGGCGGCCTGGTCCTCCGGGTCGTTCAGCGGGACGCCGTTGAGAGAGGCGGCGATCCGCTTGTCGTCGAAGCCCCGGATACGCACCGAGCTGTAGCCCAGGGCGCCCCCGCCGTCGGTGTACGTGTAGAGGTTCGGGGTCGCCTGCAGGAGCAGCGGGAACTCGCCGATGCTGTAGTCGCGGGCGATGTCTTTCCGCGAGTAGTCGGTGAATGCGATCGGAGACAGACCCGGCTGGGCGCGGTCGCCGCGCACGACGACATCCCCCCCCGGCGAGTACTCGTACGCCAGCACCACCCGCGCCGGCACCGCGTCGACCGGGTACTGCCGGGGCTGATAGCCGACCGAGGAGAAGGTCACCCAGCGGACGTCGCCCGGACACTCGAGCGTGAAAGCGCCGGCGGCGTCGGTGCTCGTTCCCAGGCCGGCGACGTTGGTGGTCAGGGAGACGGCGGCCAGCGGCTCGCCGTCGGGATTCTGCACCATGCCGGACAGCGGCGCGGCCTCCACCGCCGCGGCAAACGGCGCCAGCATGATCGTGATGAGGACAGCACATCTCATGACAACAACCTCGCGTCGATGTGACGATTCAGCAAGGTTCCGTCCTGAGCGTCATAGGTAGCCCGGAAAAGGCCAGGGGATGCGATGCGAACATCTCCGTTTCCCTACGCCGGTATTACCCGGATCAGGTCGAGGGGGTATGATCTCAGGCGGTCGTTCTTACGCCACCCCCAACGGAACGGTCTTTTCAGTCGCTCTCCATATATTGCGGAAACGGACCCGGCGCAAGCGATTTTTCGCCTGGACCGGGGAAACTCCCGCGGGTTATAATAGGCAAAGACGAGCGAAGGCCTCTACGAAAGGTGCCGGCCGTGACAGACAAACGATCTCCCGAGGAAATCCGCAAAGCGGTCCGCGAACACTATGGGACGGCAATCACGAAAGGGACCGGCGGTTGCTGCGGCCCGCAGCCGCAAGCGCTTGACCCGGCGGCGGCCCGGCGGTACGAGGAACTGGCCGGCTACCGTGCGGGCGAGACCGAAGGGCTGCCCGACGGGGTGACCTCGTTCGGGTGCGGCAACCCGGTCAATTTTGCCGAGATCAAGCCGGGGCAGACCGTGCTCGACCTGGGCAGCGGCGCGGGACTCGATCTCATCCTGGCGGCGAAAAGAGTCGGGCCCGCCGGGCGCGTGATCGGCCTGGATATGACGCCCGAAATGATCGCGACCTGCCGGCGGAATCTCGCCGCCGCCGGGATCGCCAATGCCGAAGTCGTGCCCGGCGAAATGGAGCACATGCCCCTTCCGGACGCCTCCGTCGACTGGATCATCTCCAACTGCGTGATCAACCTCTCGCCGGACAAAGAGAAAGTGTTCGCCGAGGCCTTCCGCGTGCTCAGGCCGGGCGGACGTGTGCTGATCGCCGATATCGTCACCAACAGTTTGCCCGAGGAGTACCGGGACGACCTCTCGGCCTGGGTGGGGTGCCTGGCCGGGGCGCCCGAAGAGGACGAATACTTGCAGTTGATCCGCGCGGCCGGGTTCGAGGATGTCCGCGTGATTGACAAGATGACGTACGACGAGGCGTCGTTGGGCACGCTGGCCAACGACGCCTGCGGCTGCGGGGCCTCGGACCGGGCGATCGACCGGGGCGTGATCGCGCGGTTTGCCGGGAAAGTCGCGTCGGCGAGAATCTCCGCCCGCAAACCGGAGCGGGGCTGACCGCCGGCAGAAAAACACCGCCGCGGCCGAAACCGCGGCGGCGCTCGAAAGGGCTGCCCTGGTTGTCAATCGACGGAGCTATTTGGTCTCGGCGCTGTCCGCTGAGGCGCCGTCGGCCACCAGCACGCGCCACTGATCATACTCCATGCGGAGAATGTCCCGATAATCCATAATCTGGCGGTATTGCGCCGCGAACGTCCCGCCCTGCTCAAAGCCGCGGAGGAGCCGCTTTTTCACCCGCAGCCATTGCTCGGCGCGCGCGAGATCATCGAGGGCGCGCTGGGCCGATGGCGGGAAGACGCCGACCCGGCCGGAATCCGGGCCGCCGGCCGCCTCCACCCGCGCCGCGCAGCTCTCGTAGCGCCGCCGGGAAGCGGCGATGTCCTCATTGAGAAACCGCACGAGCTGCAGCTCGCGTTTGCGGATCATCCGCGGATCCCCCTTGAGCGTGGCGTCGTGCCACAGGTCGGCCGCGTGCATAAAGTCGGAGATCGTCTCCGGACGCGGCGCCGGATCCGCCCCGGCCAGGGTGTCCGGCCCTCCGTTGAACCAATCCTGGGCAGCGGCCGGCGAACACAGGAGCACCAGGCCGGCGAGACACAACGCCCGAACGCGTGCGTGCATACGGTCTCCTTTCGAAACAAAATCCATGTCCAAGCGGGATTCAAACGGTGTGCCGGGGCGCCACGGGTCAAAGGACAAGGGGGCAGCCCGGCCGGGCCCGCCCGGATGTGGGCGCGGGGGCACACAGTATGGGGGGAGAGCAAGGCGTTTGGATAGTGCTGTCGGCGGAGCGGAACCGGCGCGACCCGGCCGCCCCGGCGCCGCGGCTAGCGCGTCTTGCTGCCGGTGCTGTCGCGCCGGAGGCGATGCTGCTGGCCGATGAAATCGAGCATCTGAAACCCGATCGCGGAGTCGGCCTGGAACAGCCGCCCGAGAATGCTGTCGGCCTGGGGGATCATGCGGTACAGCGAATAGCTGGCGCCGAGGCCGATCCAGCCGGCCCATTGAGTCGAGTCGACCGCAATCACCCGGCGAAACTGCTCGATCGCCTCCGGAAACCGATCCTGGCTGAGATAGATCAGACCGAGCGACTGGAGACAATTGAGATGGTCAGGCTCCATTTCCAGCGCGCTCTTGTAGTGATTGACCGCCTCATCCTTCTTGCCCAGGCGGTCCTTGACCGTGCCGAGGAAGTAGTGCAATTCGACGCCCGTGCCGCCTTTGGCAAGGCTGCGCTCAAAATAGACCTCGGCGCTGTCGAGGGAACCCGCGGAGGCGAAAGCCGACCCCAGCGAGTAGGGAATCAGCGGGTTGTCGGGTGCCAGGACGAGAGCCTCCCGAAGAACCGGAAGTGCTTTGCCGACCTGGCCATCGCGTGCATATTCCCGTCCCAAGTTGGTCAGGAACAGCGCGTTTTTCGGAGCCAGCCCGACCGCCTTCTCGAAATACTCGATCGCGGCCGTCCGGTCGTTCTCGTTGCTGAACACGGTGCCGAGATTGTTGGCGGCCTGCGCATCGCCCGGGTTGCGCCGGAGCGCCTGCTCCAGACACCCCCGGGCCCGCGCATAGTTGCCCAGACTGGCGTAGGCCACCCCCAGATTCGAGATCGCCTCATAGTTGGCCGAGTCGAGCTGGAGGACGCGCGTGTAGACCTCGATCGCGCGGTCATACTTGCTGTTCTGAATCGCCTTGCCGCCCAGCTCCAGATAAATCTTCAGCGAGTCTTGCGCCGCCGGGCGGCCCGCCAGGCACACGAACGCGGCCGGCAGCAGGAGGATCATTCTCGAAAGATATTTCATATGGGCTTATACAATACAACCGCACCGCGTGTCCGTCAAGCGCCGAAGATCCCCTGGGGGGACGAAGCGGGGCCTCGGGCAAAGAGTTACGGCCGCCGGCGGCCGGGGCGGGAGTCCGCAGCAGAAAAATAACCGGAACCGGACGAAACAAGTCTTGTTTTTCTTCGTACCGGGCCGTATTGTGGATAGATTTTATCTGAGATCGTCACCGGCCCCTGCGGCGGCCGCTCCGGCCGGACCGGGACAAACCGCGCCGCCAAGATAGATGACGGGAAATCCAGAAAGGGAGTATGAGCACAGAAACTACTTCGATACGGAAAGCCCATCGCCTGGTCCACGGCGAGGGCGCAACCATCCTCTGCCTGCACGCCAGCACGAGTTCCTCCAAGCAGTGGCAGCCGCTCGCCGAGCGGATGGCCGCCCGGTATCGGGTCGTGGCCGCCGACCTGTACGGCTACGGCCAGTCGCCCGAGTGGCATGGTGAGCGGCCGCTGACGCTCGACGATGAGATTTCGCTCATCGCCGATGAAATCGCGGCCGCCGATGAACCGGTGCACCTGGTGGGGCACTCCTACGGCGGCGCCGTCGCGGCCCGGGTGGCGGTCGCCTACCCCGACAGGGTGGCGAGCCTGACGCTGTACGAGCCGGTGATGTTCGGTCTTCTGCGCGATGATCCGAATTCGCGGGCCGCGTGGGAGGAGATCCGCGCGGTCGAACGGTTCGTCCGAACCCGCACCGCGGCCGGGCGGCGGGAGGCGGCCGCGCAGCATTTCGTCGACTACTGGTCGGGAGCGGGCGCCTGGACAAGTATCCCCGAATGGCGGCGGGCCGGACTGGCCGCCAAAATGGGCAAGGTGACGGCCGATTTCCAGGCCGTGTGCGGCATGCCCGGCGACCTCGTGCCGTTCCGCGAGTTCCCCCGCCCGACGCTTCTCCTGTGCGGCCTCCGATCCCCGGCCACCGCGCGGCGCGTGATCCAGCTCCTTCTGGCGGCGATGCCGGAGACGGAACTGGTCCGCATCGCCGAACTGGGCCACATGGGGCCGGTGACGCACGCCGGGGAAGTCAACGCGCGGATCGAGGAGTTCATCGACCGGGTCGAGAGGCGCCGGTCGCAGCGCCCGCAGGTGGCGTGAGGAGAGCGGGCGAAGGGGTTGGGTCGCCGGCGGGACCCGAAGAGCCCCGCCGGACGACTCAGAAAACGAATACGGCGCCCAGCATTCCGCCGCTCACAATGAGAGTTGCTCCGATGAGATAGCACACAAAGCCTCTCTTTTCGGCAAACAGGTGACGCTGCCGCCAGACTGGTCGCCAGGTGCGCGGCTGATGCGCGTCCACCGAGCCGAGGCGCGGTGCGTCCGGGCGCTGCCGCCGATAGGCGAGGACCAAAAGCACGATGCCGATCACCATCAGGCCCAGTGCGACTAATGAAATCATGATTTCCGAACGCTCCTATTAGACGTCTGTGCGATGCCGCCTAATCCACCGCCCCGGTCGCTCGCGCCCGATGAGAATGCGTACGGGGCGAGCATCCACGAGACTCGCTACCCGTTTTTTGCGCGGCGCCGCCGGATCAGCCGGTAGACGACTGCGAACACGGCTCCCACGAGAATGGCGACGCCGATTCCTGCTATGAGCGACCAGCCGTACGGTAGATCGTCGATGCCGGTCAGGCGGTCGATAAGAAACAGCAGAGCGCTGAGAGCTACACCCCAAAGAAAGTACTTGGCTGTCTCTTTCACTGGAGGACCTCCTTTCCCGATATTTGCCTATCTGCAGTATGGTAACCGGCGAGTTTGTACATCACGTCGATGTCATCCTCCCTTTCTTGCGCGGGCGTCGGCGGCGGGAGCCTTGCGGCTCCCGCCTGATGAGACTGCGCAGCCGGCCAGTACCGACTAAACGCCGCTACCCGTTTTTTGCGCGGCGCCGCCGACAGAGCCGCTGGACAGCTCCGAACGCGACCCCCAACACGCTGATCGGTCACCACGTGTCCGGTCCCCCGGGGAAGGCCGGTGTTCCCGGTGCGTTGAGTAGGCTCAGCGGGAACAGCCGGCCCGACCCGTGTGAGGACCATGCCTGCGACTTCTCTATCTTGCGGTCGGCGGTTAGCAGATGCCTCTGGCCTCACCCCGATGCACTCATCGCCTCCTTTCTCTCGTTCCCCCCGGGCCCGGGGCGGTTCGGGGGATGCAGAATAGATGAGCGCTTCCAACCCCAAGACAGTGGAATCGAAAGTAGCGGTCGTCAGGATGCACACAAGGTACCCGCCGGAGAACGGAATCTCGTCAGGCAGGCCGACCACGCCGTCAAGCTGCGTGATCAGCCTGATCAACGAGTCTACGGGAATCATCGAATCCGGCATTACCTGGACGCACCCGCTGTCGGTAGCCATTTCGACTGGACCACCTCCCGCGTAGTAGTGGGTCTCCCCGACCGTCGTCGAGCACAGCGTGGCCACGACTGCGCCTCACGCGAGTAAATCCCTCCACCTGTACATTGCAGAACCTCCTGTGCTCGGAACGTCTAGAGTCCTTCCTGGCCGGCAAACATGTCGGACCAGAAACCGTCCAGCTTGATGTACCGATCTACCTTTAAGTGCCTCACATCGAAAACCAGAAACTGATCCCCCCAGGTGCCCGCCGCCACCAACCAGCGGCTGTCGGGCGACACGTAGAGCCACCCCACGGCCATATCCTGCGGGTTGAGCCCGTCCGCTATCCCCACCGTGCTGACCAACCGATCGAGCCGTTTGGTCACCAAGTTAAGAACCCGGAACTCAAGTGGAGTGCCCGGCACAGGGTTCAGCAAAGGCCCCGGGTTATCATAGAACGCCCAGCGATCATCGGCCGACACTGCGAGCATCCCGCACGACAGGTAGAACCACTCCTGAAATTCCATCGTGTCCCGGATCGGGTCATAGACCGATACCACGCCGCCGATGTCGCAGGAGATACTCTGGTAGAGCACCCAGCGGGACTCGTCGGAGAGCACTCGAATCTTGCTGAGGCGGGGATTGAACACCCGGGGATGCACCCGAGCCTCCCCGCCGGTTGTCTCAACAACCCGCACCTGGTCCGCCCCCGGCGGAACATAGTACAGCCGCTCCCCGCCCGGCGTGAAACACCCGGTCCCCGCGCCCATCGTATCACGAAATACCGGCTCGTGATCCGGGTAGGTGAGGATGGTGAGCGTACTGCCCAGGAAAGCCATGAACCGCCCGTCCGGCGAAAAGATGATGCCGTTGCCTACCGGGTACTGCGCATACGGCAGTTCCGCCACCAGCGTCCTGGTGGCGAGCGCCACCACCCCGGTGGCCTGCGGTCCGGCAACGTAGAGCCTTTGCCCGTCGGCCGACACAAACATCCCAAACCGGGCCACGTAGGGAACGGTGAACGTATCCACACGCTCGCTGACCAGATGGTACCCGTACAGGGTCCCGGTCGCCTGATCCCGGTAGTAGAAGACATAGTCCTTGCCGTCCGGCAAATCCGGGTGGTCGGGGCCGGTAGGGTCGTCGTCGCAGGCCGGCCCCAGCAGCCCGACAATGAGCATCAATCCGGCCAGGATGCTCCCGGCCGACATGATCCCGCATGCTCGCGTCCATCGCCGCATCGCGCTCCTCCTTTGATTCGTGTGATTGTAGCTCTATGTTAGCACGCGCCGGGCCATGCCCCCTCAAACCCTTCAAAGAACAGAAGCGAGCGACCGTCCGCGAGGTGGAGCGGAAGGGTAGCGTCCCGCTCGGAGCGGGGCGGTTTTGGGGGCTCAGGGTGAGAGCGGGGTACCGGCGGTTTCCGCGTCGAAGTCTCCCACCAGGGGACGCCCGCCTCTCCCATCTGACGCCACGTCCGTTTATTGATCTTGATCCGGTAGAAGCCGGTGGAGTCGGTCGGGATGAGGGAATCAACGTGGGCGGCCACCCAGAGCGAGTCCGCCGGGTTGCGCAGGTCGACGAGCACCTCGTAGGTGATGTGCGCTTGAGCCACTTCCAGAGAGTCCCGCTTGCGCTGGGCGCGTTCCCGCGCCTGGTCGAGGGTGAACGTCTCCACGGGACGGAAGCGGGATTCGCCGCGGTGGCGGATGAAGTGCCGGTCGTCGACTGACCACGGCTCGCAGTCGGCGTCGACTAAGGGGCTCTGCTCTCTCTTGCGCATACCGGCGAGTTGGCTTTTGCCTTGCTCGGTGAGGCTGTCGGCCAACGCGCTGTCACCGGGATAAATGATAATATAAGTGCTGCTGTATCCTTGCGGGGGAGGCGGCGGGGGCTGCTGGCGGAGCCACTCGAGGTACCGCTCCGACCGCTCCTGGGCGAGCCGGGCCCGGACCGAATCGGGGGCGGGCGCGCCCAGCGGTGGCCAGGTGCGGGGATCAGACCAAAACCAGCGGATGCTGTCTCCCGCCGGACCGAAGAACTGGGGCCACTTGTAGTTCCATGTCCCGCACGTCGTCACCAGCGCAAAACCAGCGGTGTCGTGTGTTGGCACGCGGAGATCGATCATCGCCACCAGCGGCGTGATCGAATCGATCAAAGGGAGGTCCCATCGCAGGGGACTGAGAATCTCAACGTCCTCGATGTCGGTGATCTCAAAGGAAACCGCTTCGCATCGGCGGTCATAGCCGGACAGGGGCGTAAGGGTCACGGCTACCGTCACCTGGCCGGTCGCCGGGTTTGCATTGACTACCTTCGTCGAGCAGTCAAAGTAGCCGACGTAGTTCTCCTTCCACGCCTCGGCCGGGCTGGCCACGAGGCCCATGCACCCAAGCCCGAAGAGAATCAGAAATCCACTTCGATACTTCATGGTACCCTCCTGTGTTACATGTAAGATACTACCCTGATACAGGGACGCCTATGGCGGTCTTCCCGTTTAAGTGCGCATTGACCTTCCCGCACGTCAGCTCGTTTCTCCAGGCGCTGCCGCTTCGTCTCTTCCCGCTCTTTCCCTCACCCCTTCTGTTCCCGGTTGTCATCCCGGTGAAGATTTCGCTCTCGGACTATCGGACAAGGGGTGTCGCATCGGGCAATTCGCGGTGCCTTGTCGCTCCCCCGGAGCCGGGGCGGTTCGGGGGCGGCGGGAGCAGACGCTCCGTCGCCGGGGAACCGCTGTAGGGAGGCGAGATCGCATACCAGACCAGATCGCCGAACTGAGACTGGACCTGAAGGAAATCCCTACCTGCCTCGGTGTCATAATCCACCCAAAACCACAACTGCGTATTAGTATGGTCTTCAGTACTCACGGGATACTTCACTTCCATGAAGGCGTCCATCCAGTTGTCGTAGTGAATACCTTCGGGCATGTCGCCCTGCGCGGCGCACCAGGCGTCTTTAGAGCCGAACGGCGTGTAATCGTCCTAGATGCTTCCCCAGTAGTCCAGGCCGTTTTGAGGCAAGGTGTCCATCGCGATCCACGTGTTCGAAAAAGACCCCCACTCGAAATCCTCGTAGAACATGGACGAGCGCCCGCTGTCAGCGGACTTACCGGGCGCCTCCTGTTCCCGGCTCTCCGGCGAGGGATTCCCTACCGGTTGGCGACTGCGCTGTCGCCACATGCCGGCGCTGGCGTTGCGGTAGCGGATTCCATGGGCCTCCAAATCCTTCTGCTGGCGGTACAGGATTACGGTCCGATAGATACCGGCGCTGTCAGTAGGAATGAGGGAGTCGACAAACGAGCGCATGAAGGCCTCTTGCTCCGGTTTCCGCAGATCGACGAAAATCTCCAAGGGCTTGTCGGCGTCGGCGGCGTCCAATGAGTCCCACATACGTACCGCTAACTCGCACCACTCCTCGGTGGTGTGTCCCTTAATGCGATGGAACTGTCGCTCGCCTTTGGCCCGTTGGAAGACGCGGCCCTCGATTTCCCAGGTGTCCATATCGCTGTCAACAAGGGGTTCCCGCTCGCGACTCCGCATAATGGCCAGCCGGCGCTTGCCGTCATCGGTCAGGCTGTCGGCCAACGCGCTGTCACCGGGATAAATGATAATATAAGTGCTGCTGTATCCTTCCGGGGGAGGCGGCGGGGAGGTGCGGCGTTGCTCGGCTAACTGGCGCTCGATCTCTTCCCACACCAGTCGGCGAACGACGGAATCGGGGGCGGGGTCGGGGTCGGGCCAGGTGCGGGGATCCCCACAAACAATGGCGATGCTATCACCGGCCGTCACAAAGTAGCGGCTCCAGTCGTAAACGTGCTCACCACAACTAGTAATGAGTTCAAATCCGCTCGTGTCGTGGGTCGGAATCGTGAACTCCACGCGCGTGAAAAGGGTCTCCCCGCCAGGCTCCATGGCCAACTGCCAGCTATCAGGACCAAAGTACGCAAGACCATCCAAACTGTCGACCCGTGCGGAAAGGCCGTCGGGGCACGGGACGTGGGTAGCAATGCCAACATCCAGGACGACGCGGCCGGTCGACTGGTCATAGGAGACAATGCGGAGATCGAGTGCAAAGGGCAAAAAAACCCCCGGTGGCGTCGCCAAGGCAAGCGTCGCCCATAACAGCGCCATGCACCCAAGCCCGAAGAGAGCGAGTCTGCTTCGATACCTCATAGTACCCTCCTGTGCTGTGTGGTCGTAAGATACTGCTATATCTACAGGACGTCCATTGGCTTCTTCCCGTCCAGTGTCCCCGGTCAGACCGGCGTCCGGGGCGGCACGCGCTCTCCGCGGCATTGGCGGCAGCGGGGAGTAACCGTCAACTCCCCGCCGCCGTCCAGGAGGAAGTGCATTGGACACAAGAGGAACAAGAGGCATGGGCGAACACTCTCAGATCGCCCTCGGGGCACTGCCATCCCCGCTATTCTCCATGACATTGTGCTGCTCATTCCGTCGCCCAGCCGGCGGTCCGTCAAGCCGCTCTTCGTGCTACTGCCCTGTCGCATGCCGCTTCAAGTGCATCGCGATCCGCTCTGACATGTCGCCGGAGCTGATCGGTCACCACGTGTCCGGTCCCCCGGGGAAGGCCGGTGTTCCCGGTGCGTTGAGTAGGCTCGGCGGGAACAGCCGGCCCGACCCGTGTGAGGACCATGCCTGCGACTTCCCTAGCTTGCGGTCGGCGATAGGCAGATGCCTCGTGTCACCGCCGCCGCAACCCAACCGTCTGCATGCGATCTATAATCAACCCGCGTGCCGAACAGAGAGACGCCTGAAAGCTTTCTGAGCATCGCATTGACGGGGAAGCAGTTGGCGAGGAATGCGGAGGGCGTGCGCGAGCAGCCGCGCCGGGGCCGGGACGTCGTTGTGACGCACGGCGTGACGCAGCGTGACGCAGGCCGCGCAAAGCTGTTGAAACTAAAGGCATTAATAAAGCGAGGCCTGCGTCACGAGTGCGTCAGGAACCGCGCTCATGACGCAGGCCGGGGACAGCCGAATCTACAGGATCAGGCCGGCGGCTGAGGAATCTGCACCGCGAGGTCGAATTCGGCGATGCGGCGGCGGACAGTCGCTTCGCTCACCCCCAACCGGCGGGCGGTCTCCCGCCGATTCCAGCCGGTGGTTTGCAGCATGTACAGGAGTTCATCCTGCGCCTCGCAGGGCTGGTCGATGTCGGCGCGCGCCGCCTCGACCATGCGGGGCAGATCGCGCCCCCCGATCATCGCCAGTCGCAGCACGACCGAGCGGAGCTGGCGGACGTTGCCGGGCCACGACCGGGCGGCCAGCAGGCGGCAGAGGCGCTCAAGCGCAAGCGTTTCGTTCCGAGACCGCGCCACAATGCCGTCCTCCTTGAGGAAATGCTCCACCAGCAGCGGAATGTCACTGAGCCGTTCGCGCAGCGGCGGAAGGTGGATCGGCACGTGGTTGAGGCGGTGAAACAGATCGGGCCGGAACGCATTGCTCTTGAGCAGGTCGTGCAGATCGTGGTTGGTGGCCGCGACAAACCGGCAGGTGAGCGGACGGAGTCCGTTCTGGCCGAGCGGCCGAATCTGCCTCGATTCCAGCACCTGCAGCAGTTTGGCCTGGAAAAGCGGGGACGCATCGGCGATCTCATCGAGGTAGAATGTGCCGTGGGCGGCCTGCTCGAAGAGACCCCGCCGGTCGGCGGCTGCGCCGGTGAACGCCCCCATCACGTGGCCGAACAACTCGGCCTCGATCATGTCGGTGGGAATCGCGGCGGCGTTGACCGCGACAAACTCCCCCTTCCGGCCGGAACAGGCGTGGATGTGCCGGGCGAGGAGGTCCTTGCCCGTGCCCGTCTCGCCGGTGAGGAAGACGGTGAAGTCGGTCGGCGCGGCGTGTTCGGCGAGCGCGAGAATCTGCCTGAGCGACTTGTCCGCCCCGACAATGACGGCCGCCGCTGCGGCCGGCCGGGCCCGCGGCGCCGGCGGCGCCTCGTTCTCCAGAGCCTCCGTCACCCTGGTCAGCCAGGGAGCCACCCCTTCAGACTCAAAATACTCCCGCGCGAGGTAGAGCAGCGCGACCCGCTTGTTCCGGTCGTACAGGTTCGAGAGGGCGGCGAGACAGCGCGTAACCGCGAGCTCGTAGCGGGAGCCGATCTGGTTGAAGAGGTCGATGGCTTGGTCGAACCAGGCGCGGGCCTGGTCATGATTACCCCGGTGGTTCTCGACTTGGGCGAAAACCCGCCAGCAGGCGGCGATTTCGAGGCGCTCGTTGATCTGCTCGGCCACAGCGAGCGCTTCCCGGGCAAACTTCTCTGCTTTCGTCCAGTGCTGCGTTTGAATATAGAGGTCGGCGAAGAGGCGCTTGATCTGCGAGACCAGCGCGGATTCCGGGGCGATTTGCAGCGAGATGTCCAGACCGGTTTGCAGCGACTGCTCGGCCGCCTCGTAATTCCCGGAGAGAATTTCGATGAGGCCGAGGTTCTCGTGGTAGATGGCTTTCTCGCGGATGTAGGTGTCGAGGTAGGGTTTGCCCTCGTCGATGGTTCTTCGGGCGGTGGTGAGATCGCCCAAGAGGGCGTAACACATCGCCGACATGTTGCCGTGGGCTACAACGTTCTTTTCTCCGGCTTGGACGACCGTGTCACGCATCTTCGAGTACTCGGTCTCAGCGCAACGGAGACTCCCGCCGCTCATCAACAAGTAGGCTCTGTTGGTCAGCACTCCGGTCATGCTGATTTCATCGGCGAGTTCGCGATAGATTTCAGCACTGCGAGTCAGGTTCTCCTCGGCAGCTCGGTAGTGGCCCAGCTGGCGGTGCACGAAAGCAAGGCGGTTCAGGGCCCTGGCTGCTCCCCGCTTGTGCCGACACCGGAGATAATTGGCATATGCCTCCAAAAGAGCCTCGCGGGAATCGGCATAGCGTCCGATGGTGGTCAGATACCAGCCCTTGAGCAGTTTCGCGCGTGCGAACTTCTCGGCCTCGGCATGCATGCGGAACACCTCGGACGCCTGATCGATGAGGTCGCCCGGATCCAATCCGAGATAGAGCATGGCCTCGCTCTTCAAGATGCAGCAGTAACCGCGTTCCTCGGTCGAGAGAGATTGGGGTGGAACTCGATCGAGCAGCGCGATTACCTCGGTGAACCGATTCTGGCTCAGGAGCGCTTCAGCTTCCTGAAACATGGGAGACTCCCCCGGTACTTTGCCCAATATCTGGAATGGTTGTCTCTGATGACGGTTGCGCACTTGGTACAATGAACCACACAGTGACTTTCAGCAGCAATCGCTGAAACAGATCTCCGACGGGCGATATACTTGCGATGCGATTATGCGGGTCAACCCAGCTACCTTCGTCACCGCTGGGGCGCTCGGATGCCATTTGCACCGGTATCCACGCCGGCGGATGCTCCGGGTCCCACGCACTTGCCCACGCGGCGCTCGAGCCCAACGCCAAGCTCATCGCCGCAATCACTCCTCCGATAATCAACCGTTTCATGAGCAACACCTTGCTTTTGCATTCGGTCAAACGAATGCGTTCTCTCCCTTGGTTCGACCAACCGCGACCGACGCCTACTTGCCGGTCTGCCGATCAACCGTGCATTATCGATAGCGACGGCAACCCGGGCCGCCGCGTGAATCACGCGGCAACACCAAGCCGCACGCCTGTTATGTCCAAACTTCTGAGAACTCTTGTGTCCGGCTAAACCGGTGTGTGATCCTGACCAGCCTGTACCCAACCCTAATAACGATGAGATGACAGCGGCTGTCAAGCACAAAAGATAGTTTTGCCCCTGAGTAAGCGCAGAACGGCCGCTACGGGCGCGAGCGCAGCGCGGGCTCCGGCGCCGGGCGGGCCGGGCCAAAAAAGGCTTGTTCGCCCTCCGGCTTTTGGCTAGTTTCAGCCGAATTGACTGCCCCGCAGCGCCTCGGGATCACCACCCGGCGCGCCGCCAACGACTCCGGAGGTGTGCGTGCGACTGCTCACGACTCGACGTTTCTTCGCGACCCTGGCGATTATCGGCGCCTATATCGTGTACAGCCTGGCGTTTGGCAGCGCCGCCGGGGCGCAAGGGGACCAGAATCCCCCGGCGGCCCAGGCGGCAACCGGCGCCGAGCAGCCGGCCGCGCCGGGGCCGGCCGCCGGGGTACCGGTCGCGCACGGGGAGCAATCCGGAAGCGGGCATGCGAGCGAAGTCCTCTCGGTGCTTTTGGAACTGATCATCATCATTCTGGCGGCCAAGCTGGGCGGGGACCTGTTCGAGCGGATCAAGGCGCCGGCGGTGCTCGGCGAGCTGGTGCTCGGGATGCTGGTCGGCAACGCCCACCTGATCGGGATCGTCGCCTTTCAACCCTACCTGCACGACCCGAACCTCAACATGATTTTCCAGGTGCTCGCCGAAATCGGGGTGATGGTGCTCCTGTTCGAGGTGGGGCTGGAGTCGACCGTGCGAGAGATGATGCAGGTGGGAGTGGCGTCGTTTTTGGTGGCGACGTTCGGGGTGATCGCGCCGTTTTTCCTCGGCTGGGGAGTGGCGGCGTGGTTCATTCCGGAGGAGTCGATCTATGTCCACATTTTCATAGGGGCGACGCTGACCGCGACCTCGGTGGGGATCACGGCCCGGGTGCTCAAAGACGTGGGCAAAGTGCACACCCGGGAGGCGAAGATCATTCTCGGGGCGGCGGTGATCGACGACGTCATGGGGCTGGTGATCCTCGCGGTGGTGACGGGCGTGATCGCGGCCGTGGCCCACGGCGGCGGCGAAGGGATTACCTCGCTGGGGATTCTGTGGATACTCGGCAAGGCGGTGCTGTTCATCGCCGGGGCCATCGTCATAGGAAACTACATCCTGCCGAGCGTTTTCCGGGTCGCTTTCCGCCTGCGCGGGCACGGCATGCTGCTGTCGGTGTCGCTCCTGGTCCTGTTCGCGCTGTCGTACGCGGCGGGAAAGGCGGGCCTCGCACCGATCGTGGGGGCGTTCGCGGCGGGGCTGATCCTTGAAGAAGTGCATTTTCGCCGCTTCACCGAGCGCGGGGAACACTCGCTCCGCGAGCTGATCGAGCCGATCGCGACCTTCCTCGTGCCGATCTTCTTCGTGCGCATGGGCATGATGGTGGATCTCACGGCCTTCGGCCGGGTCGAGATTCTAGGGTTTGCCGCGATGCTCACGCTGGCCGCGATTGTCGGTAAACAGGCTTGCTCGCTGGCCATTTTCGACCGCCGCACCAACCGGCTCGCGATCGGACTGGGAATGATCCCGCGCGGCGAGGTCGGACTGATCTTCGCCGGGATCGGGCTCACGCTCATGCTCGACGGGCACGCGGTCGTGTCGAGCGAAACTTACGCTGCGGTCGTGATCATGGTCATCGTGACGACCCTGGTGACGCCGCCCCTCTTGATCTGGTCGATGCACCGGGGAGGGACCACCCGGACCGAGGCGCCGGCGGAAAAGTCCGGTGCGGCCGGCCGGCCGACGCCGTAGAATGGAGATCGCGCCGCTGACAATCGCAGGGCTGGAGTTCCGGCTGCGGGAAGAACCGGGAATCGAACGGGAATGGTTCACGGCGCGCCTGCGGGACTATCTCGCCTATGAACCGGGAGGGTGTTTCGCGCTCGCCGAAGGGGGCGAGACGGTCGGGATGGTGACCGCTTTGTGCTACCAGACGACCGCCTGGCTGGGGTGGCTCTATGTGGCGGCGGCGCGCCGCGGCGCCGGACTCGGGGAACGCCTCATGCGCCAGGGAATGGGGTACTGCATCGCGCGCGGGATGCGCTCGATCGTGCTCGAAGCGGTGGTGGAGGCGGCGCCGCTCTACCGGCGGATCGGGTTTCAAAGACAGTTTCGCACCCAGCACTACCGCCTCGAAAAAACTCGCCGCGGCGCGGCGCCCTCGCCGAGCGTGGCCGTGCGGCGCTTCGCGGCCGATGATCTCGTCCGCATCGCCGATCTGGACCGGCGGATGTTCGGACAGGACCGCCGCCGGGTGCTCGACCTCGTGCGGCGCAATCCCCTGCACCGGGGGTGGCTGGCGGAGAAAGAGGGGAAGGTCGCGGGGTACTTGTGGGCCACCAAGGCGGCGGCCAATAGGCAGGCGGGACCCTGGGTGATCGACCCGGGGACGGGGGATGCGGCGGAAACGGCGGCCGCGTTGTGCGACGCCGCCTTCGCAGAGAGCGACCGGCCGCTAATCCTGCGCTGCCCGCTCGTGACCGAATCTCGGGCGCGGCTGTGGGACGATCTCGGGGCGCAGGCGATTGACTATCACACCGAGCGGATGTATGCGGGCGAGGAGTATGCGCCCGAGGGAGAAGGTGTCCTTTGCCTGGGCTGTCCGGGGAAAGGATAGGCGGCGGGCCACGCAACTTGGACGGGCGCACCGGGGCGGGGCGGCGCGCGTTCGGGAGGAGACATCATTTCTCAAGAAATCGACGAGCGCACGAGAATCGGACTTGACAACGGGGGTTGGCGGGGTATCTTGGGGTCTGTTGATCGCGGGGTGGAGCAGTCTGGTAGCTCGTCGGGCTCATAACCCGAAGGTCGGAGGTTCAAATCCTCCCCCCGCCATTACTCAAGTTGGATGCTCCCCCGATAATCCCCAGAATCCGCTCCACTCGCGGCTTCCCCTCCAGCATCACTCCGCGCTGATCGTTCTCGGTTACCGCTAGAGCGGTCAGGAGGACCCGCAGTCCGGCGATATAGCATGCAGCCTCGTACACTCGCCGCGAATCGGCGGGCGGATGTCGCCTCGATCAGATCACTGCGCCGACATGAGCTCGCATTGGGACTGCAGATTGTCACCGAACATCTATGCCCGATATGCAACGAAAATAGTGATGTTTGTCCACAACATACTTGCAGGCCGGTGGCATGCTGACTATAATATCATCAAAGGCAATGGTCATTATCGTGAGAGTCGGCTCTCCGAGGAAACGCAGATGCGTGACCGAACACATCGGGCCTTCGTCGAAGTCATTCGGGCGCTGAGCCTGCCGACGATATGTCACGACGCGCTGCTTTGGTCTCCCGATGGTGATCCCGTTCCGCCCGGGCCCGGGCGGGCAGGGGGCGGCGCGCCATTCGGCGGAATTGAGTTGTTTCCCGCCGGAACATTCGGGACCGATCGCCCGTGCGCCGGCGCCGCATGGTATCGCGCCGCCGGCGGCCGCAGCCTTTCGTTCACCGCATCCGGCTTGCGTTCGCTGGCCTTACCACCACTGTTTTTTCTCTCCATTCGCTTTGCCCAGGAGGTGACATCGTGATGACTCGCGCGAGGAAGCACTATCTCTTGTTGATCCCTGCGATCGCTTTCGCAGCGGCCCTCGGCGCCGGTGGCTGCGGCACGAAAGAAGGGGTTCCTGCCGCCGGCCCGCCGGAGGTCAGGGTGGCAGTGGCCGCGACCAAAGATGTGCCCGTCAGCCGCGAGTGGCTCGGCCAGACCCTCGGAGCTGTCGACATCGAAATCCGGGCGCGCGTCGACGGGTGGCTGGAGAGCATTCACTTCCGCGAAGGCAGCGAGGTCAGGAAGGGGGACCTCCTCTACACGATCGACCCGGCCGAACTGGAGCAGAAGGTGGTTCAGGCGAAAGCCAAGGTGGCCGAGGCGCAGACGATGTTCGTGCGGGCGGAATCCGACGCCAACCGCTACCGTCCTCTTGCGGAGGCCAAAGCGGTGAGCCAGCGGGACCTGGAGGCGGTTCTGGCCGAATACGGTGCACGGCAAGGGGAGGTTGAGGCGGCCCGGGCGGCTCTCCGCCTGGCCGAGATCGAGCTCGGGTATGCCACGATCACGGCGCCTATCGACGGCCTGATCGGCCTGTCGGCCGCGCGGGTCGGCGACCTGGTCGGCCGTCCGCCCAGCCCCGTCATCCTCAACACCGTTTCCCGCGTGGATTCGGTCCGCGTCCGCTTCTCCATTACGGAAAACGAGTATCTGGAGTTGGCTCGGCGGCTGCAGGCCACGCCCGACGGTCCGCCGGCGCGCGAGCGTTTCCCCCTGCGCCTGATCCTGTCTGACGGCACCCGCTACCCCCATGTGGGGAGCGTCAGCGTCGGGCAGCGCGAGATCGATCCGGCCACCGGGACGCTGCAGCTTGAGGCGCTCTATCCCAACCCGGAGCGCCTCCTGCGGCCCGGCCAGTTTGCGCGGGTGGTCGCCGAGGTCGGGATGCGCAAGGACGCTGTCGTGGTGCCGGCGCGGGCCGTGACCGAACTCCAGGGGCAGCAAATGTTGTTCACGGTCGGCGCAGACAACAAGGTGGCGGTGCGCCGGGTCGCGGTCGGGCCCTCGGCCGGCCCCTTCACCGTGATCGACCGCGGGCTGGCGGCGGGCGAGAAAGTCATCGTCGAGGGCCAGCAGCGCGTCCGTCCCGATATGCCGGTCCGGCCGGTCGAGATACCGGCGGATTCCCTCGCGGGCGGCGGAGGGCGCTGACCTATGTCGAAATTCTTCGTCAACCGCCCGATCGTCGCGATGGTCATCGCCATTGTCATGGTCCTCGTCGGCTTGATCGTCATGCGCGGCCTCCCGATCTCGCAGTTTCCCGACATCGTCCCGCCCATGATCAACATCGCCACCACTTACGTGGGCGCCTCGGCTATCGATGTCGAGCAGTCGGTGGCCACGCCGCTCGAGCTGCAGGTGAACGGCGTGGAGGACATGATCTACATGAAGTCTATCAACACGAGCGACGGCATGATGACGCTGCAGGTGTCGTTCGAGGTCGGCGCCGACCTGGACGTCGCCAACATGCTCACCCAGAACCGGGTGTCGCAGGCCCAGGCGTCGCTACCCCCGGCCGTGAAGAACTATGGCGTCACGACCAAGAAGTCGCTCGTGTTCCCCCTGCTCCTGGTGGCCCTGACCTCGCCCGAGGAGTCCTACGACAATATCTTCTTGAGCAACTATGCGGCTATCAACATCAACGACCGGCTGAGCCGCATCAACGGTGTCGGCGACGTCAAGCTTTTCGGCGGCGGCGACTACGCGATGCGCATTTGGGTCCGGCCCGATGCCCTGGCGCGGCTCGGGCTGACCGTGTCGGACCTCGTGCGGGCCGTTCAGGAACAGAACGTCATCAGCCCGGCCGGCCAGCTCGGCGCTCCCCCGGCGCCGCCGGGGACGGAGTTCACCTACACCGTGCGCACCCAGGGCCGGCTGTTCAACGAAGAGGAGTTCGGCCGCATCGTGCTCCGCACCAATCCCGACGGTTCTCAGGTGCGCCTGCGCGACGTCGCCCGGATCGAACTGGGGACTCTCATGTACGGCCAGACGAGCCGCAACAACGGCAAGCCGGCCGCCGTCATCGGCGTGTACCAGCTCCCCGGTTCCAACGCCCTCGCGGTCGAGGAGAGCGTGAGCAAGACGATGGAGGAGCTCGCGCAGCGCTTTCCGCCCGACCTCGTGCACGAGATTACGCTCAACACCACGCGGGCAGTGGAGGAGGGGATCAACGAGATCGTCCACACGCTGTTTGAGGCGGTGCTGCTCGTGATCCTGGTGGTGTTCCTCTTCCTGCAGAACTGGCGGGCCACGCTCATTCCGCTGATCGCCGTGCCGGTGTCCCTGGTGGCGACCTTCATGGTGTTTCCCCTCCTCGGGTTCTCCATCAACACGCTGTCGCTGCTGGGGCTGGTGCTCGCGATCGGCATCGTGGTCGACGACGCTATCGTGGTCGTCGAGGCCGTGATGCACCACATCGAGGAGGGTTTGCCGCCGAAGGAGGCGACGCTGAAGGCGATGGAGGAGGTGTCGGGACCGGTTGTTGCTATCGCCCTCATCCTGACCGCGGTGTTCATTCCGGTGGCCCTCATCGGCGGGATCACCGGCCAGCTGTACCAGCAGTTCGCCATCACGATCGCGATCTCGGTGCTCTTCTCGGCTTTCAACGCTCTGACCCTGAGTCCGGCTCTGGCGGCGAAGCTGCTGCGGCCCAAGGGCCAGGGGCGGCGGTCGCCGCTGCAGCGTTTCTACGACTGGTTCAACCGCGGTTTCGGCCGGTTCACCGGCGGCTACCTCTCCGTCACCGGCATCCTCGTGCGCAAGGTGATGCGCGGCGTGGTCTTCATCGGCATCCTGCTGGCGGCCACGGCGCTCCTCCTGAAGGGCGTTCCCACCGGTTTCGTGCCCGAGGAGGACAACGGCTACTTCCTCATCACCGTCCAGCTCCCCGACGCCGCGTCGCTGGAGCGCACCGACGCCGTCTGTCGGAAGATCGAGGCGATCCTCGGAGAGACGCGGGGGGTCGCCAACTACACGGCGGTGGCCGGTTACAGCATCAGTTCCCAGGCGCCCGGTTCCAACGTGGGCACGTTTTTCGTTTCGCTTGAGCCCTGGGAGGAGAGAACGACCGGGGAGGAGAGTTCGTTTGGTCTGGTGGCGGCGCTCAACCAGCGCTTTGCCCGCGAGATCCCCGGGGCGGCGGTGTTCGCGTTCGGGCCGCCGGCCATCCAGGGCCTCGGCACCGGCGCCGGGTTCACCTTCATGCTGCAGGACATGACCGGCGGGTCGCCGCAGGAACTGGCCGCCATGGCCGAACAATTTGCGGCGGCGGCGCGCCAGCGCCCCGAAATCGGCCGCGTGGCGACCTTCTACCGCGCCGGCGTCCCGCAGATGTACGCCGAGGTGGATCGCGACAAGGCGCTCAAACTGGGCGTGAGCATCGCCGACGTCAACACCACCCTGGGATCGCTCCTCGGGGCAAACTACATCAACGACTTCAACCGGTTCGGCCGGGTCTATAAGGTGTACCTGGCCGCCGAGGGCGAGTACCGCAACGAGACGTGGGATCTCGGACTTTTCTATGTCCGCAACAAGAACGGCGAGATGGTGCCGCTGAGCACCCTGGTGACCATGAAACCGGTTTCGGGTCCCCAGTACACCAACCGCTTCAATCTGTACCGATCGGCGGAGATGATGGGCGGTCCGGCGGCCGGCTACAGTTCGAGCCAGGCACTGGCCGCGCTCGAGGAGGTGGCGGCGGACGTCCTCCCCGCCGGCTGGGGTTACGACTGGGCGAACATGTCCTACCAGGAGAAGAAGGCGGCCGGCACGGGCGGAGTTGTCTTCGTCATGGCCCTCGTCTTCGTCTTCCTGATCCTGGCCGCCCAGTACGAGAGCTGGTCGCTGCCGCTGAGCGTGCTCCTCGCCACGCCCTTCGCCATCTTCGGCGCCATGACCGGGCTCTGGGTGTCGCGGATGGTCGATACCACGTACGTCAACAACGTCTTCGCGCAGATCGGTTTTGTGACGCTGATCGGTTTGGCGGCGAAGAACTCCATTCTGATCGTGGAGTTTGCGAAGATGCAGAAGGAGAAGGGTCTGCCGACCGTCGAGGCGGCCCTGGCGGCCGCCAAACTCCGCCTGCGCCCCATTCTGATGACCTCCTTCGCCTTCATTCTCGGCGTCGTACCGCTCGTGCTCGCCGCGGGGGCGGGCGCCGAGGCGCGCAAGGTGATGGGGATGGCGGTCTTCGCCGGCCTGCTCGTCGCCACCAGCCTGGGGATATTCCTGATCCCGATGCTGTACGTCGTGGTGCAAAAATACTTCGTGCGCGAGAGGTCCCCCGAGCCCGCCCGGCGTTGCGACGACGGCGCCGGGGCCGCAGAGAAAGGAGCAGGCGTATGATGAAATTCCTCATGGCCGGGTTCTCGGCGGCCCTCGTGGCCGGATGCGCGGTCGGCCCCAATTATGTCCGGCCGGAGATCGAGACACCCGGGCGGTGGCAGAATCCCGACTCCGTTTTCGCGGCCGACACCGCCGCGGTGCGCTCTGAGACCGCCTGGTGGGGCCTGTTCGGCGACACCGTTCTGACCAATCTCATCGCCGCCGCCCTGCAGGAAAACGCCGATGTCCGGATCGCGGCCGCCCGGGTGGAGGAAGTCATGGGCCGGTACGGCGTGGCCCGGTCGGATTTCTTTCCCAAGCTCGGAGCCGCCGGCGCGGCCTCGCGCGGGCAGCTCTTGTCGGACGAGGCCGGCCGCGGTCTCGAGTCCACCCGCAACCGCTTTCAGGTGAATCTCGCGGCCGACTGGGAGATTGATTTGTGGGGCAAGCTCCGCCGGGCCACCGAGGCGGCGCGGGCCGACTTGCTGGCGACCGAAGAGGCGCGCCGCGGCGTGGTGCTGACCACGGTCGCCCTCGTCGCGAGCACCTATGTCGACCTGCTCTCGATGGATTGGCAACTTGAGATTGCGCGCCAGACGGCCCTCACCCGGCGGGAGGCGCTCGATCTGTTCGAGGTGCGGCGCGAAAAGGGGGATCTGTCGGATCTCATCTTCAGCCAGGCCGAGGCGGAGTACTGGCTTGCCATGTCGCAGATCCCGCTCATCGAGGAGAACATCGCCTTCCTGGAAAACATGATCAGTTGCCTGGTCGGCCGCAACCCCGGTCCGGTGGCGCGCGGGAAGACGCTCGAGGATCTCGCGCCGCCCGCCGTGCCCGTCGGGTTGCCGTCCGAACTCCTCGAGCGCCGGCCCGACATCCGCTTCGCCGAGGAGCAGCTGCGCGCCGCCAACGCCCGGATCGGCGTGGCCCGGGCGCTCTACTTCCCCTCCCTTTCGCTGTCGGGGCTGCTCGGTTACGCGAGCGACGATCTCTCCGATTTGGTCAATTCCGACACGCGCACGTGGCGGGTCGGGGGCGATGTTCTCGCGCCGATATTTCGATTCGGCGAGATCAAGGGGCAGGTCAAGGCGGCCGAGGGCCGGCAGAAACAGGCGCTCTATGCCTACGTCGAGGCCGTGCACAACGCTTTCCGCGACACCGAAAACGCTCTCGTGCGGCGCCGCTGCACGAACGAGCAGCTCCAGGCGGAGGGTAAACGCGTCGCCGCCCTCGCCACCTACGCGCGCCTCGCCCGCATGCGCTTTGACGAGGGCGTGACCAGCTATCTCGAGGTCCTCGATGCCGAACGGGCGCTCTTCGCTACCGTGCTCGCCTACACCCAAACCACAGCGGACCTCCACAAGAGCGTCATCGCTCTCCACCAGGCGCTGGCCGGCAGCTGGCTGGACGCCGCGGCCGCCGAATCATTTCGGATCGAGGAGGGCATCAAGCTCCGCGGGCAACCGTGAACCAAAGCTTCTGCGATACATCGGAAGCCAAGACCGGAAGTCACGATTCTCTGGGACGCCGGGTACCACAACTTTTCAGCGAATGGAGGCTCACACCATGGACAGCAATCGTACTACCTGCATGCTAGCGGCCGTCATGCGCGCGGTCATCGTAGCGGGCGCGGCCCTGCTGCTGTTGGGCGGCTCGCCGGCGCACGCCGAGCATTGGTTCTTCGGCGTCGGCACCGGCTTCACGTTCATGAATATCCAGGGGGAACAGGGCTACACCGTCATCAACTACGGACCGGTTCAGTACGACCTCGACCTCGATCCGGATGACATCAGCGATGTCTTGGAATCTGCGTTCGGCTTTGCCGGGTACGCAACTGACGGTACGTGGATAATCCAGTACTCCCTCGGTGTGTTCACACTGGGCGGAGACGGCAGAGTAGATCTCCCGCCCGAGGTCGGGGGCGGAACCCTGGATGTTGATGTGGAGTTCAACGTCACGAACGGCAAGATTACGCTTGGCCGCACCGTCTACCGCGACAAAAAGATGAAATTCAGTTTCACCCCGTACGCCGGACTACGCTACCTGAGGCATGAAATCAACGCCGACTTCGTGGTGACTCAGGGAGACGAGTCTACACCGATCTTCCGGGGTCGGGATTATAAGTGGACCGACGCGCTCGTCGGTGCAACAATCAGCTACCGGCTGACGCCCAGATTCACCTGGACTGCGAGCGGCGACGCCGTCTTCGGAGGTTCGGACGGAACCTTCTACTTTACGACGAGCCTGCCTTTCACCCCGACGCCGCATTTTTCGTTTGGCCCGAATCTCTCATATACCGCGATTGACTATGAAAATGACGATAAGGGTGATGCAGACTGGTACTTGTACGATGCCGACGAGTTTGGCGCGGGCATCTTTCTAGCCGTCAATTTCTGACGCCGGACTTTGAGCGGACCGGCAGAGAAAACGAGGCGGATTGGCGCTGGCCGAGGAGAGTTGCGACAGCATTCTGAGAGGTGGTTGTGCCCGACGCTGACAAGAAGCACCCGTCACTTCCCGACGGATTCAACGTAGCCGACCCCGCTGAGGCTCCCTGGCTGCTGGACAGATACGATGCGCCGCACCTGGCGGTGAGTCGCGGCAGCCGGCGGCGGTTCCATTGCATGATCAAGGCAATCGGATCGGCCTGCAATCTCGGCTGCGCCTACTGTTTCTATCTGAGCAAGGCGCATTTGCCCGGGGGGCCCGGAAGGGGGCGGATGTCCCAGGAGATGCTGGCACGGCTCATTCAGCAGTACATCGAAGGCGTGACCGGCGATGAAGTTGTCTTTTCCTGGCAAGGCGGCGAGCCGACGCTGCTCGGCCTGGACTTCTTCCGCCGGGTCGTCGCCCTGGAAAAGCAATTCGCCCGGCCCGGTCAGCGTATCGAGAATGATCTTCAGACCAACGGCACGTTGATCACGGAGGAGTGGTGCGAATTTCTCAAGGAGAATCGGTTTCTGGTTGGGCTGAGCATAGACGGCCCGCGGGAGCTCCACGACACGTACCGGGTCACTAGAACAGGCCGACCGACCTTCGACAGAGTGTTTCGAGCCGCGATGCTTCTCAGGCGCTACGGCGTTCCGTACAACACGCTGACGTGCATCAATCGGATGAACGCCCGGCGCCCGCTGGACGTTTATCGCTTCCTGCGGCATGAGGTCGGATCCACCTATATGCAGTTCATTCCCGTCGTCGAGTACAGGGGATTTGAGCTGACCGCCCCGCACAGGTGGCACAACGACGCGCTGCCGAGAGATGGTGAGGCAGCAGCTCGACCGGGGCATCCGGATTCGATTGTAACCGACTGGTCGGTCGATCCCGAGGACTGGGGTTACTTCCTGTGCCGGACCCTGGATGAGTGGCTGAACCGCGACTTCGGGAAGGTGCTGGTCAACCACTTCGAAACGCTCGTGTCGCAGCGCCTGGGCCGGGGCTCACAACTGTGCCTTTACGGCGAGTTTTGCGGCAAGGGCGTGGCGGTGGAGCACGACGGGGCGGTGTTCGCCTGCGATCACTACGTCTACCCGGAGTACCGGCTGGGCAGCATCGGCGAAACATCGCTCGTCGACCTGGTGTTCTCGCGCGCACAGGCGCGGTTTGGCTATGCCAAGAGCGAAACCCTGCCGCCGTGGTGCCGGGATTGTCCTTACTTGACCGATTGCTGGGGCGAGTGCCCGAAGAACCGGATCATTCGAACGGCCGGGGGGGAACCAGGTCTGAATTATCTCTGCCGCGGGTTCAAGAAGTTCTTCGCCCGCGCCATACCTGAGGTTGAGCGCCTTGCCGCCGCATTGCGCCGGTCTCCGCAACAACCACGCAAGCGAATGTAAGACGTAAGGAAGTGCCTGTATCGGAATGATAGCGGCCATTAGATTGAACGGCGAATCGGTCGCAGGTACGCTCGCGACCGGTTTCCTCGCCCCTGCCGCAACAGACTTGAGCGGCGACGACCCACTTCCTTCGCGGAACGAAGGTCCCGCCATACAGGCCACCGCCGCTTTCGTCAGCAAGTCGGAGGGTGATCGGTAGATGCTGGAGTGGACGCAGGCCCGCGGAGGTTCGCGGTTGATGCTGCTGGCGCATCACGACGATGCCGCGCGCGAGTGCCGTTACAGGACTGAATCGGAGGTCAGCATGTTCAGCGATGAGCTCCGGACTCAGGCGGAACACAACGGCTGGACGATTGTCAGTATGAAGGACGGCCGGAAGCGCGTTCTCCGGTTCAAGCCCACCAGCCGGCGCGTCAAGGAGCGATCCGGTCGGCTCGATCGGTCCGCAGATAGGAAAGGAATGTGCATGGAGACAATGTGTTGAGCAATGACAGAGCGACGCAACAGCAAACAAGGAAAAGCCGCGGCCATCAGGCCCGGTTCGCAGGAGGTAACAATGGGAACACCGCACAGACCCCCGGAGAAGACGGTTACCGGCGAATTCAACAGCTGCGGGCGAACTGTGGCCATGCTGGGTATCGCGGGCGGGGTGGCGTTCGCAACCGGCACCATGCCGGCACAGGCCCAGACCGCGCCCGCACAGGGCCAGAAGCCCAACATTCTCGTCATCTTCGGCGACGACATCGGCTGGTCTAACATCAGCGCCTACAATATGGGCATGATGGGCAGCCGCACGCCGAATATCGACCGGCTCGCAAAAGAAGGGGCGATCTTCACGGACTACTATGGCCAGCAGAGCAGCACCGCCGGCAGGGCCGCGTTCATCACCGGCCAACACCCCTTCCGCGTCGGATTGCTGAAGGTCGGTATGCCGGGTGCGGAGCTCGGACTGCAACCTGAGGATCCCACGATCGCCGATCTGCTCAAAAACGAAGGCTACGTCACCGGCCAATTCGGCAAGAACCACCTCGGCGACCGCAACAAGTTCCTGCCGACGGTGCACGGATTCGACGAGTTTTTCGGCAACCTCTATCACCTTAATGCGGAGGAGGAGCCGGAAGACCCGCAGTATCCCAAGATGCCGGAGTTCATCCAGCAGTTCGGCCCGCGCGGGGCGTTGCTGTGCAAGGCCACGGAGGTCGACGATTCGACCGTGGACCCACGCTTTGGCCGGGTCGGCAAACAGACGATCAAGGACACCGGCCCGATTACTCGCAAGCGTATGGAGACCGCGGAGAACGAGTTCCTCAATGCGTCACTAGACTTCATGGACCGCGCCGTCAAAGCCAACAAACCGTTTTTCATCTGGCATAACTCGACCAGAATGCATGTCTGGACCCGACTATCCCCCAAATACCAGGACAAGACGGGATATGGCTTGTTTGCCGACGGCATGCAGGAACTCGACGACGTTGTAGGCGCCCTGTTGAAGAAGCTCGACGACCTCGGCATCGCCGACAACACAATCGTGGTCTTCACGACCGACAACGGCGCTGAAAAGGCCACCTGGCCGGATGGCGGGGCCACGCCGTTCCGGGGAGAGAAGGGCAGTACGTGGGAGGGCGGCATGCGCGTGCCGTGCGCTATCCGCTGGCCGGGTGTGGTGAAACCCGGCACGGTCATCAACGGTATCATGTCGCACGAAGACTGGACGCCGACGTTCCTGGCGGCTGCCGGTGAGCCCGACGTCAAGGACAAACTCCTGAAGGGGCACACTGCCAACGGCAAGACGTTCAAAGTTCACCTCGACGGCTACGATCAGCGGGAGATGCTGGCCGGCACCGGGCCGAGCAAGCGGCAAGAGATCTTCTACTTTGACGACAACGGGAACCTCAACGCCGTGCGGGTGCGGGACTGGAAGGCCCACTTGGCTCTGCCTGGTGACTGGTATCAGGCCGGCGACCCGGTGCCCCAGACCTTTCCCAAGATTGTAAACCTGCGCATGGATCCGTTCGAGGACCATGTCCTTTTTGGCGAGTCGCCCATGGCCGCGCGGTGGATGACCGACAAGTTCTGGGCCTTCGTGCCGATGCAGGGTGTGGTGGCGCAGTTTCTGCAGACATTCAAGGAGTTTCCACCACGGCAAAGATCGGCCAGCTTCAACATCGAGCAGGTCATGCTGCAACTGCAGCAGAGTTCAACGGCACGCAATTAACGTTGTGAGTCCGGCCACAGGCGCCGCAAGATAAGGCATACGGTTTGACGGCGGCCAGGATGCTTTCCGGCCGCCGTCGTCATTCGGTGTTCCCTCCGCCCGTCAAACGGGCGACCGGCGGCCTCAGGGCGCGAGGAGCTTGCTTGAGATCAATTCCCGGATGATGCCGCCGGCGAGACCCTTCGACTCCTCTTCGAGGTTTGCCGGATTGGTTGTCCGGCTGGTGCCGGTCCAGACGATGTTGAACCCGGACGTCTCGTAGACGTTGGTCTCGATGCTCACGACGTCGGATGCCGTGACGTAACCGGGATCATGATAGAAAGCCCAGGCGTAGTCATAGAACCCGTAGTAGCCCCGGTAGTGCGCGGGCCAGGGGACGGCCAGGGCGGTCGCGGGCGTGATCTCGATCCGCTGGGTGCGGTCGACCACGCGCGCCGTGATGATCGCGTCGATCCCGTTTTCCCTGACGAGCCGTTCGATTTCTTCGCGGGGCATCTTCTCGTCCGTGCGGTAGACGTCGTAGCTGGGGACGGCCGCGACCCCCTGTTCGCGCAGGGTGGCGGCGAAAGCGGTTTCAAAAATGCGCCGGGAGGATTCCCGGTCGGTGATGCCGACGACCGCGATCTTCTTGAACGCCGGGCCGGTGTAGGCCGGATCGCGCCAGGTGTCGACGACGCGCGGGCCGACGGCACAGCCGGCGACAAGCGCCGCCGACAGGATGGCCGCAAGTGCATGGCGCTGCCTCATACCAAGACCTCCTTGGGATTCGCCACATGGTTCCGTATCTCAGGAAGAAACCGACCGGGCGGTTCACCCGCAAGCGCTTTCCCAAACCGGCGGGCCGCCCTTCGGCGCGCAGCGGCGGCCGCGGGTGCGGAAAGAGCCGCGCCGCTGTTGACATTCGGGAGGGCGCATAGTATCGTATCTTCTGACGGCAGGTAGTCGGACTCGTGCCGCCGCCCGCCCGCAGATCGCCGGCGGCGGCCCTGACATGAGGTTCCCTTCATTGTCCAAAACCGAACAGCAGGACAGGATCCGCTCTCACCGGCGGACGGTTCCCTGTTGCCGCACCGGGGAGTCTGTGCTATGCCCTGGAACAGCCCGGCCAATCAAAGGCGCCTGAGGCGCCTGTTTGACGAGGGGTTCTCGGCGATGGACATCGCCGAGCCGCTCGCGTCGTTCGACGACGACCGTTCGGCGGCGGCGGTCCGGGCTTTCCTGGAGCAGAGGGATCTCATGGTCGCGGGTGTGCGCCGCGACGGCTTCGTGTGCGGTTTTGCCGACAGGCGAGAACTCGGCCGCGGCCGCCTGGGCGCTTACCTTCGCCCGTTCCCTCCCGAGTGTATCCTCTCCGAGGCCGATTCCCTTCGCAAAGTGATACTGGCGATGCGGGGGGGAGGCCCCTGTTTCGTCAGCGTACTGGGTGAAGTCGGCGCCGTCATCACGCTGGCCGATCTCGAGAAGCCCCCGGTCCGGATGTTCCTCTTCGGGATGATCACTATTTTCGAGATGATCATGACGTGGGGCATTCGGACATATTTCCCCGGCGATTCCTGGCGCGCCCACATCCCGCCCGGACGGCTGGCCAAAGCCGAGCAACTGTGGCAGGAGAGACAGCGCCGCCGGAGCACCGCCGATCTGCTGGATTGCCTCCAGTTCTCCGATCGGGCGCAACTGCTGCTGAGGATCCCGCGCGTGACGGACCTCCTGGCCCAGGGAGGGATTCCATCCCGGCGGGCGGCGCTCACCGCGATTGGCGAACTGGAAACGCTCCGCAACAATATCGCCCACTCCCAGGAGATCATCCCCGAGAGCTGGTCCCGCATCGTCGTCTTTTCCACGCGCCTGGAACTGCTCCTCGGCGAGGCTTTCCGGAGTTAGCGCCGAGAGGAGGAATACTGACTGTGAGAAGCTGCAAACTGGCGGGTGCGGCGCTTCTGCTTGCCGTCCTCGCCTGGCCGCTGGCGGCTCAGGATGCGCCGCCGGTCGACGGGGGCTGGCCCCGGACCTTCACTACCGCAAGCGACGGCGAAATGACGCTCTTCGCCCCGCAGGTCGCCGCCTGGGAGAATCAGGAGCGGCTCGTCGCATTCTGCGCCGTGTCCTACCTCCCGGCCGGGGCGACCGAGCGCCGCCTGGGCACGATCAAGATCCATGCGGCCACCGAGGTCTCGCTCGAGGAGCGGCTCGTTCGCATGACCAACCTCCAGATCGTCGAGTCGAACTTCCCCGGGCTCCCCAAAGACCAGGTGCGCGGGCTGCTCGCCGAACTGATGGCCTCGTACGCCGACACGGCGAGGGTGATCGCGCTGGATCGGCTGCTCGCGGCGATCGACAAGAGCCAGCTCGGGCCGGGGAACCTCGACGGGGTGAAGGCCGAGCCGCCGCCCCTCTATGTCAGCACCCGCCCGGCGGTATTGGTCATTTTCGACGGCGCACCCGTCTGGAGTCCTATCAAGGACAATGACCTGAAGTTTGCGGTCAACACCAACTGGGACTGCTTCGCACACGCTCCCACCCAGACGTTCTACCTGAGGTGGGAGGACTCGTGGCTGCAGGCGCCCGACGCCGGCGGCCCGTGGTCGCCGGCCGGCACGCTGCCGGGGAGTTTTGACAAATTGCCCGACGACGGGAACTGGAACGAAGTCGCCGCGCACCTCCCGGGACGCGCGCTGCCGGCCGCCGAGGCGCCGGCGGTGTTTGTATCGACGGTACCCGCCGAGCTGCTGCTCCTGGAGGGCGAGCCGGAATACGAGGCGGTCGCCGGAACGCGGCTGTTCTGGGTCCGCAACACCGAGAGCGATGTGTTCCGCCTGGGAACAGACGGAACCGTGTACCTCCTGCTCTCCGGCCGGTGGTTCTCGGCCCCTGATTTCACCGGACCGTGGACATTCGCGACGCCCGATCTCCCGGAGGACTTCAGGAACATCCCGCGCGAGCACGAGCGCTCCGACGTCCTGGCGTGCGTGCCGGGCACGGATGAGGCGGCGGAGGCCGTCCTGCTGGCCGGGATTCCGCAGACCGCGCGGGTGAACAAGGCGGAACTGAAGCCGCCCGAGGTTGTCTATGCGGGCGATCCCGAATTCACGCCCATCGAGGGAACCTCCTGCCGCCAGGCCACAAATACGGACAAGGACATTCTCAGAGTCGGCGACCTGTACTACATGTGTTTCCAGGGGGTCTGGTTCATGTCGCGGACGCCGACCGGACCGTGGGAGGTCACGGGTGACGTGCCGGCCGCCGTTTACGAGATCCCGCCCAGTTCCGAGTGCCACCACGTGACCTACGTCGTCGTCGAGCACTACGATCCGGCGGATGTCTACGTCACCTTTTCCTACACCTCCGGCTATACCGGCGTCATTATCGCCTGGGGGGTGCCGGTCTACGGCACGGGATGGTACTACCCGCCGTTCGTGTACTGGGGCTATCCCTATCCGGTGTACTACCCGCGCTGGGTCACCTACGGATATGCCGTGCGGTACAACCCCTGGACCGGCATCTACGCCGCCTCGGCACGGATCTACGGGCCGTACGGCGGGGCCCGGTATGGCGTGGCGTACAATCCGCGGACGGGAACGTGCGTCCGCGGCGCGGTGGCCTACGGCCCGTACGGCGCGGCGGGAGCGGCCGCAGCCTGGAATCCGCGCACCGGCGCGTACGCGGCCACGCGGCAGGGCGCCAACGCGTACGGCAGTTGGGGCGAATCGTACGTCCAGCGCGGCGACAACTGGGCCCACACCGCGCGATACACGGACGCGGCCGCCGGGCAGACGAAACGGGTCACGCGAACCGATGAGGCGACGGTCGTGAACACGCGCGGTCCGCAGGGAGGCGGGTTCATCGGCGCCAAGGGTGACGACGTCTATGCCGGCCACGACGGCAGCGTGTACAAGCGCGACGAGAACGGTAACTGGAGCAAGTACAGCGACGGGGGGTGGACGGATACGGAGAAGCCGGCCCGCGCCGGCGAGCGGGCCAAAGGGGAGGCCGACCGTCCTTCCCGAGACGCCGTCGCGCCGCAGGCGGGCAAAGCGAGCAGCGGGACACCGTCCGCGGCGTCAACCCTCGGCCAGCTCGAGCGGGATAGCGCCGCGCGGTCGCAGGGCGCGCGACGCGCGGATCAGTACGGCCGGCAGCGGAAGCAGGCTGCGACGAGCAGCCGCGAAGCGGCCCGGCCGCGCAGCGGTTCCGGGGGCAGGCGGCGCTGAAGGCTTCGATGTGTTATGTCGCCACGGGTGGCGGACGGGATGTCCCGCCCCGGGAAAAACAACGCTTCGACATCCGGCAGCCCGCGGTCGGGCTGCCGGAATTTTCACCGCAGGACTAGAACCGGACCACAAGTCCGAGCGAGAGCTCTCCCTGGAAGAGCCAGTTGTCGTCGGTGATTGACCACACCCCGCCCCACGGGTCTCTCCAATAGGCCTCCTCGGCCGGCAGGCTGGTCATGTAACCCCGGAAACCCAGGCGCGCGCCGAGGCGCTCGCTGAACATCCGCGCCGCCCCGGCGCCGAACGAGAACGAGAATTTCGTCCGGCTGTCCGCTCCGCCGTCGGGCGCGGCGAAAAATGTTGCGCCGACGCCGAAGTTGGCGAAAGGCAGCCAACCGGAGTAGTTGCCGAACCGATACAGGCCGCCGCCGTGGAGATACATCACCTCGATGTCCCCCAGGATGAGCTTGTCATCCTTTACCTCGAAGCGGTCGAGATACACATCCGGGACTTTGTCCATCGACGCCGGTTCGAACCGGAGATCCGACCTCTGGTAGCTGAAACTGAGTTCGATCATCGCCTGTTGCCCGGTGGGGCCGATCCCGCCGACCGGAAAGTCACACGTCAGACCGAAGCTTACGCCGGGCGCCACGTCGAGCCTGTCGGCGAGGTCGTTTTCGTAGTAACCCTCGCCCAGCGCGGTTGCCGTGCGCAGCCCCCCGTACGGCTGGAGTTCGACATCCACCTTCGCCTCGGCGGCCGCGGCCGTCAAGATGATGAGCGCGGCGAGCCGCGTTCCCCTTCGCAACATACTGACCTCCTGACTTCCATGAAGTCCTGCTTCTTTGTGCGTTCGCAACCTCTCCGGCAGCCGGTGCGGGCGACAGCCCGGGACTGCCCGCGATGCTGAAGTGTCCAATGAGAACACCAGGAACCTTTCAGCCGCTGCGCACATCTGCGAGCGGGCGCCGCATAAGAGCCCTCAGGCCAACGGCTCACCCATCACGGTCACTCAAGTAACCCCCGCTCTCCTCAGGTGTCAAGAGCCAAACGGCGCCGTCGCTGCCGGATCGGCTGGAATGGAGATCTGTCCACATGCGTGAGTCGCGGGGGAACGCCAACCGCAAGCCTGCGTTGCCCTGTCATCTTCTGCCCGGCCGGCGCCGCCGACCTCCATCGGGCTCCCTTCGCTTCGAGAATGGTCGCTTCGAGGTCACACCGCGCTGCGACCCCCTGTCCTGCCCTGCCGGCGAGAGCGCCGGCGGCTCCCGGCCGGCGGATGCCATAGCACGGCCGCCGAAATCGCCGCTTGCCAGACGGGTGGAGATCAGAGTATGCTGTAGACAATGGATTCTTCACGCGCGGTCAGGCGCGAAAGCGGAATGACGCGGTCGCATTCAGGCGGAGCGGGAGCCGGTTGGTCTTCGGCCCGCCCGATCCGGCAACGTCCCGCGGCGATGCGGAGGACAAGGTGATGCGCTGTATTCCCGGCGTGCATACGCGGACGGCAATCGGTCTCGTCTGTGCGGCGTTCTTCTGGCTGGTCGGCTCGGTTGGTTGGGGGCAGGCGGGTGGGGAGGCCGAAGCGGAAACCGACCCGCTGGTGCGGGCGAAACTGGAATGGTTCCAGGACATGAAATTCGGTCTGCTCATGCACTGGGGCACTTACAGCCAATGGGAGATAGTGGAGAGTTGGAGCCTCTGTCCCGAGGACGAAGACTGGTGCCGTCGGCGCGGCGAACAAGCGGGGGATTACTTCGAATACAAGCGGGCCTACGAGGATCTGCAGACGACGTTCAACCCGACGAAATTCAATCCCGACTCCTGGGCCGCGGCGGCGAAAGCCGCCGGGATGCGCTACGTGATTCTCACGACCAAACATCACGATGGCTTCTGCATGTTCGATACCAGGGAGACCGACTACAAGGTGACGTCGAGCGCCTGTCCATTCAGCGCCAACCCGCGCGCCAATGTTGCGAAGGAGATTTTTGCCGCTTTCCGCACGCAGGGATTCGGCATCGGCGCCTACTTCTCCAAGCCCGACTGGCACAATCCGAACTACTGGTGGCCGTACTTTCCGCCCTTCGACCGCAACGTCAATTACGACATTGCCCGCTACCCCGAGCGCTGGGAGGCGTTCAAGACCTTTACCGCCAACCAAATCAGGGAGCTGATGACCGACTATGGTGCGATCGACATTCTCTGGCTTGACGGCGGCTGGGTTCAGCCGATGACGGCTGCCTCGCCGCGTTGGGGGAAGCACCCCTGCGACCAGGACATCGACATGCCGCGCATCGCGGCGATGGCGCGCTCGCTGCAGCCGGGGCTCATTGTCGTTGACCGGGCGGTCGAGGGCCGCTACCAGAACTACCGGACACCCGAGCAGGAGGTCCCCGATACAGCGCTCGACTATGTCTGGGAGACGTGCATGACGATGGCGACGTCGTGGAGTTACGTCTCGACCGACACTTACAAGCCGACCTCGCAGCTAATCCGCCTGCTGGCGGAGGTTGCGGCCAAAGGGGGCAATCTGCTGTTGAACATCGGGCCGAGTCCGGAGGGGGAGCTGCCGCCGACGGCGCTGGCGCGGCTGGCCGAAATCGGCGCTTGGATGGCGGTCAACGGCGAGGCGATTTACGGCAGCCGGGCGGTTGCGCCATATGGGGAAGGCCGCGTCTGTTTCACCCGGTCGCCCGACGGCAGTATCAATGCCATCTATCTTGCCGGCGACGGCGAGCACCGCCCTCCGGATTCGATTGCGATCGCGTCCTTTGCGCCCAAAGCGGGCAGCGAAGTCAGGATGCGGGGCGTCGAGGATCCGGTGGCGTGGGAGCCGGCGGCGGCGGGATTCGTGATACACGTGCCGCCATCGGCCCGAGTTCATCCCCCGTGCGACTACGCCTGGACCTTCAGGTTTGTAATCAAATGACCCCATGCGAAACAGTAAAACCCTCGCCTGCGGAACACCCATGCGCATTCTCCAAATCATCGCGGTTGTGCTGTCAACAATGCTCGTCCCGCTGAGCGGTCGGGGCAAGCAGGCCGACCAGCCGAAGGACGAGTCGAAAATGCAGTGGTTCGCCGATGCCAAGCTGGGGATTTTCATCCACTGGGGGATCTACGCCGTGGACGGCGTCGGCGAGTCGTGGTCCTTTCACAACCGCCAGTTGCCGTATGACGACTACATGAGGCAGCTGGCGGGATTCACGGCGTCGTCCTATGATCCCGGGGAATGGGCGGAGGCAATCGGGGAGGCGGGGGCGCGCTATGCGGTCCTCACCAGCAAGCACCACGACGGGGTGGCATTGTGGGACACGAAGATGAACGACCTGAGTGTGCCGAGGCGCACGCCGGCCGGACGGGACGTGATTGCGCCGTTTGTCGAGGCCCTGCGCGCCCGCGGGATCAAAGTCGGACTGTACTTTTCGCTGATCGACTGGTCGCACCCGGACTACCCCGGCTTTCTGCGCGATTCCAGTCGGTACAACGCCGGGGCGGCGCCGGATCGGTGGCGGCGGTTCGTCCAATTCTACCAGGGCCAACTGAACGAGCTCATGACGCAGTTCGATCCGGACCTGTACTGGTTCGACGGCGACTGGGAGCATTCGGCGGAGGAATGGCAGGCCGCCGGCGTGCGTGACCTGATCCGCCGGCACAATCCCGCGGCGATCATCAACGGTCGGCTCCAGGGTTTCGGCGACTACGACACGCCGGAGCAAAACCTCCCTATCGAGCGTCCCGGGTCGCGCTGCTGGGAGCTCTGCCAGACCATGAATGATTCGTGGGGCTACCAGGGCCGCGACACCAACTACAAGACGCCGTCCGAGATCATCACGATTTTCGCCGATGTGATCAGCATGGGGGGAAACCTGCTGCTGGACATCGGGCCGCAAGCCGACGGCACGATTCCGGAGAAGCAGCGGAATATCCTGCGGGAACTCGGGCGCTGGACAGCCAGGCACGCCGAGGCGATCTTCGGGACGGTTGCCGGGCCGCCCCCGGGGCATTTCTACGGGCCCGCGACGCTCTCGAAAGATTCGCTGTCGCTGTACCTGTTTCTTCCCGGGCGGACCGGCGGGGACGTCGTCGTGAAGGGTCTGAATTGCGGGGTCGCCGGCGTCACGGTGGTCGGCAGCGGCGAGACCGTGACTTACAGAACGGTCGGCAAGATCTCGTGGAGTCCGGTGCCCGGACTCATCTTCATCCATCCACCGGAAAACCAGGACGAGTATATGACGGTTCTGAAGGTGTCGCTCGACAGTCCGCTCGCGCTGTACCGCGGCAAAGGAGGACTTCAGTGAAAAGGCGCAGTGTTCTCCTTCTCCCTCTCGTGCTCGCATGTCTTTTGGCCGGCGGGGCGGCGAACGTGGCGCCGGCGCCTTCCCTCACGCTGGCGACCGACGGCCGCAGCGAGTATCGGCTCTGTCTGCCGCCGCATGCCTCCGGTCAGGTGACGGCCGCCGCCGACACGCTTGTGAAGTACATCCGGGAAGTATCGGGCGCGACGATCCCGCTGTCGGAAGGTGGCGCCGCCGAGGGCCCGCGCATTGTGTTCGAGATCGGCGGGACCGAGGACCCGTCGGCCGGGATTGCCGGGCTCGGCGACGACGGCTTCGCAATTCGCAGCGAGGGGGACGATCTCTTTCTTGCGGCGGAAACGCCGTACGGTTTGCAGAATGCCGTGTACACGTTCCTCGAGACCTATCTCGGCTGCCGTCTCTACTGCCCGGCGGTGCGGCTAATTCCCCGGCGCAGCACGCTCACACTCCCGGCCATCAATGATCGCCAGGTTCCGGTGATCGCGTTTCGGATGCTGAATGTCCGCGACTCGGGCTTCACGACCTGGCACAAGCTCAACAGGAACGATGACTTTGGGCTCTTCGTGCACACGTTCCGGCTGCTCGTGCCGCCGGACCGGTACTTCCCGGATCATCCGGAGTACTTCTCGCTCCTCAAAGGTAATCGCACGGCGAGCGGGCAGTTGTGCCTGTCCAACCCCGAGGTGTTCCGGATTGTCTGCGAAAAGCTGCGGGCGCTGATGAACGAGAAGCCGGGCGCGCGGTTCTGGTCGGTGTCTCAGAACGACACCTACGTGCCGTGCGAATGCAGCGCCTGCCGGGCGATCGACAGCGCCGAAGGGTCGCCCTCGGGCTCGATCCTGGCGTTTGTCAACCGGGTCGCCGATGAATTCCCGGACATGACCATCTCGACGCTGGCGTACCAGTACTCGCGATCGGCCCCCGCGCGGCTCAAGCCCCGGCCGAACGTGAATATCATGCTCTGCAGCATCGAGTGCAACCGGAGCAGGCCGCTGGCGGAGGATCCGTCGAGTGCATCGTTCGTCAAGGATGTTGCGGACTGGAGCCGGCTCACGCATAACATCTTCCTGTGGGACTACGTCATCAACTTCCGCAACCTGGTCAGCCCGTTTCCCAATCTTCGGGTGCTGCAGCCCAACATCCGGTTCTTTGTGCAACACGGGATCACCTCCGTGTTCGAGCAGGGTTTGTCCGGCTTCCACGGCGAATTCGCGGAGCTGCGGAGCTACCTGATCGCGAAACTGCTGTGGAATCCGGATATCGACGTGGATTCCGTCATGGATGATTTCCTGCAGGGGTTCTATGGAGAGGCGGCCCCGTATATACGGCAGTACATCGACACCATGCACGCCGCCATGGAGGCATCGGGAGAGGGGCTCGATATCTACGGCTACCCCGTTCGGTCGGCCGACGGCTACCTGTCGGCGGCCATGCTGGATCTCTACGGCCGCCTCTTTGATCAGGCGGAGGCGGCGGTGCAGGGGGAGCCGGCTGTCCTGGCCCGTGTCCGGACGGCGCGGTTGCCGGTGCAATTCGCGGTGCTGGAACAGGCCAAGGTCGCGGCGGCCGGGGAGAGGGGGTGTTTTGTGCGGGCGGCCGACGGCAGCCTGAGCGTTCGACCGACGATCGACTCGCTCCTGGCGGCTTTTGTGCAGGGGTGCAGGGAGGCCGGCATTCCCGCGCTGTGGGAGTACGGTACAACACCCGACGAGTACGGCGCGGCGACGCGCGCCTTTCTGGAGAGCGGCACGACAACCCATCTCGCCCGGGGCAAAGCGGTCCGCCTTGGGCGGCCCGCTAGCCCGAAGTATCACGACGGCGACCGGGCGGCGTTGACCGACGGGTTGAAAGCCTGGGACGATTACCACATGCACTGGCTGGGATTCGAGGGGGAGGATATGGACGCGACCGTCGACCTCGGCACCGTCCGGACGATCTCCCGCATCAGCACCAGTTTCCTTCAGGACATCAACTCGTGGGTGTTCATGCCCGAAAGCGTCACGTTCTCCGTCTCCACGGACGGCCGGGACTATCGCCTCGTCGGCACGGTTCGGGATACGGTGCCGGCCGATCGCGGCGGCAAGGTTGTCGCGCCCTTCAATGTTGCGTTTGCAGCGACAAACGCCAGATTCGTCCGGGTCTATGCGAGCAGTCTCAAAACCTGCCCGACCTGGCACAAGGGCTCAGGCGGTCCGGCGTGGATATTTATCGACGAGATTGCAGTGGAATGAGCGGCCGGATATGAAGGTTCTGAAGTTCATTCTGCTATCTGTGCTCGCCTGCATCTCAGCCCCGGCTGCACCGGAAGCGCAGCCGTACCGCGATCCGAGCCTGCCGGTGGACCGCCGCATCGATGATCTTCTCTCCCGCATGACGCCGGAGGAGAAATTCCGGCAGTTGTTCATGCTAGCCGAGAATCCCGGCGACTCGCTCGAACGCCACGCTCACGGCGTCTTTGGTTTTCAGATCGGCGGCGGCGAAGATGCTCCGGTCGCCGTCGTCGCCAACCGCATCCAGCGGCATTTTGTCGAGCGCACGAGGCTGGGGATCCCGGTGATCCTGTTTGCGGAGGCTCTCCACGGGCTGGTGCAGAAGGGGGCGACTTCCTTTCCCCAGGCAATCGCGCTGGCGGCGACATTCGATACGGCGCTGATGCACGACGTGGCCGCGACCATCGCCGAGGAGTGCCGCGCGCGGGGCATCCGGCAGGTGCTCTCGCCGGTCGTCAATATCGCGAGCGATGCCCGCTGGGGACGGGTGGAGGAGACCTACGGAGAGGATCCGTTTCTCGTGTCGGCGATGGGCGTTGCTTTCGTATCCGAATTCGAACGGCGCGGCGTGATCACGACGCCGAAACACTTCATTGCGAATGTCGGTGACGGGGGCCGCGACTCGTATCCGGTTCACATGAACGAGCGGCTGCTGCGGGAGATCTTTTTGCCGCCGTTTGCCGCCTGCATCGGCCGGGGCGGGTCGCGGTCGATCATGGCCGCATACAATTCGTACGATGGATCCCCGTGCTCGGCGAGCAACTGGCTCAACAACCATCTTCTGAAAGAAGAGCTCGCCTTCCCCGGCTTTGTCATTTCTGATGCCGGCGGGGTCGGGGGCGCCAACGTGCTGCACTTCACGGCCGCGGACTATCCCGAGGCCGGAGAACACGCCATCAACGGAGGGCTTGACGTCATATTCCAGACCTCGGACAATCACGCGGCGCTGTTCCTGCCGCCGTTTCTGGACGGACGTATTCGGAGCGATGTGATCGACCGGGCGGTGCGGCGCGTGTTGCGCGTCAAATTTGAGCTGGGGTTGTTCGAGGATCCGTATGTCGATACGGCCGACGGCGGCCTTCGGCAACGACGGGAAACCGGCCGCGAACTCGCCCGGCGGGCGGCGCGGGAGGCAATCGTGCTCTTGAAGAACGACGGGAACACGCTGCCGCTGGACAGCACGCCGGTCCGGATTGCGGTGATCGGACCGGACGCGGCGGAGGCGCGGCTGGGAGGATACAGCGGTCCCGGCAACGATCCCGTGTCGATCCTTGAGGGTATTCGCGCGCGGGCCGGCCGGGCCGGAGCCGTGACCTATGCCCGGGGCTGCCGCCGGCTCGACACGGCCTATGTGACAGTGCCGTCGACTGTCCTCTCGTGCGTGGTCCGCGACTCGGTTCGGGCGGGGCTGCTCGGTGCGTACTATGCCAACGCCGCGCTGACGGGCGCGCCCTCGCTGGTCCGGGTCGATCCCGAGATTCAGTTTCAATGGACTCTCTTCTCGCCCGAGCCGGGCCTGCTGCCCTATGACTGTTACTCCGCGCAGTGGACGGGAACCCTCACGGCTCCCGCGAGCGGGCTGTTCCGGATCGGCCTTGAGGGGAGCGATGGATACCGGCTCTATCTTGACGATTCGCTTGTCCTCGATCGCCGGCGGCAGGTCTCGAGCGCTGCGCGTCTGGCGGAATTTCGGTTTGAGCAGAATCGCCGGTACGCGATCAGGCTGGAATTTGCCGAACCGGCGGGCAATGCGCGGCTGCGGCTGGTCTGGGATGTGGGTGTGAGCACCGACGGCGATTCATTGCCGGCCGAGGCCGTGGCGGCGGCCGCGGCCTCCGACGTCGCGCTCGTTGTCGTCGGACTCGAGGAGGGAGAGTTCCGGGACCGGGCATCGCTGCCTCTGCCGGGCCGTCAAGAGGAACTTATCAGGCGGGTAGCGGCGACCGGCACCCCGGTGATCGTGGCGATTGTCGGCGGAAGCGCGGTGACGATGAGCCGGTGGATTGATTCGGTCGCGGCCGTCCTCGAGGTGTGGTATCCCGGCGAGGCCGGGGGGGATGCGGTGGCCGACGTGGTGTTCGGCGATGTCAATCCCGGCGGGCGACTGCCGATTACATTCCCCCTGGCCGAGGGCCAGTTGCCGCTCGTGTACAATCACAAGCCGACCGGGCGCGGCGACGATTATTTCGATTTGAGCGGCCGGCCGCTGTTTCCTTTCGGGTATGGTCTGAGCTACACGCAGTTTGCCTACGGAGACCTGCGTTTTGACCGGGGAGAAATCGGCATCGGCGATACCGGGATCGTCCGATTCACGGTGACGAATGTCGGTGCGCGCGAGGGCGATGAAGTGGTGCAGCTGTATGTTCGCGACCTGCTCGCATCGGTGGCGCGCCCGGTGATTGAGCTCAAAGGATTCCGGCGCGTGCATCTGAAGCCGGGGCAGACGGCGATGGTCACCATGGAAATTCCTCCGGAGGCGCTCACCACGCTCGATGAGCGCCTGAGGCCGACGATCGAGCCGGGCGATTTCCGGGTGATGATCGGATCTTCATCGACGGACATTCGCCTCCACGGAACGCTGCGCGTGCGGCCGTGAGCGGATGGCGGCCGGGGACGGGAGGCCGCTCAGCCGGTCGGTCGACTCTGACGTGCGCCGTTCCGAAGGCCGGCATGACAAATGACCCCTCGACAGAAACCCCTGTTTTGCCGAACGCGTCGCACCGGGAGACGCGCACCTCGCGCGGCCGCCGAGGTGTGCATGCATGACCTCGTGATGGCAACCGGGGCGCCCGGGCGTCCGCCGCCGCGGTCCGCCGCCGAACCGACAGCGCGCCGGTGGGGGGTCCTCAGTCCTGATGTGTCACCTTTATTCTGCGCGTGGCCGTCCTGTCGCCCGCCGTCACCCGCACCCAGTAGTAGCCGTCGGGCTCGGCGCTGATATCCACCGGAATCATCATCTCCCGGACCTCGGGGTACGAACGTTCGTACACCGTCCGGCTGCTGTCCTCGCTCAGGACCGTCACCGCCACCGGGTGCGGATCGTTGTCAAAGAAATCGATCGCGAACACTCCCCGGTTGCGAATGGGAAACGGGTTGACGATCGGCAGCGGCTCGGCCGCCGCCGCGGGCGGCGCGTCCTGGGCGACCATAAACGAGTGGCGAATCCCCCGGCCGAAATCGGGAACGAACGACTTGACCAGCCGGCCCTCCCCATCAAGAAGCCGCACGTAGCCGTACCCGCCTTCCGGGTTGAACCAGAAATCGAGGCCGTCGCCGGCTGTGTCGTCCACCGTCAATTCGTAACACCCCGGCGCCAGGTGCAGCGTGTCGCGGTAGAGGGCTCCCGCCCCGAGCGTGCCGAGCGCCCGCTCCCGCACGATCGCCCCCGATCCGTCGGTGAGCCGGTACGAATTGTGTGCGGAGTCGTTGTTGCTGCGGAGGGCGAGCACCAGGTCGGGGGCGTAAACGGGGACGGCCGGGCCGGTCGACGTCAGTTCGTTGTCGGCGGGGTATTCGTCCGGCCTGCCGTTGGGCAGCTCCAGCCGGGCGGCAAACGGCCGATCGCCGGCGATGCTCCCCGGCAGGGCGACTTCCGTCCGCGCCTGCGAGGCGAGCTCCCCGGTCCACTCGAATGTTTGTGGCGCCTCCGGGGGGCCGTAGGATATCGCCACGGCCGTCAGCGCTTCCCGCCCGCTGTTTCTGATCAGCAGGCGCGCGCCGCGGCACGAGGGGTTCAGCCGGGAATACTCATCGGCGGAACTCGGAATGAGAATTTCCTCGAGGGTGGCGTCGTGCGCGGCCCATGGCGGAGCATAATAGAAAAGATACGACGAGAGGACATAGGCGGCGCTCGGATTTCCGGGATTGACGTACGGTTCCATCTCGAGGGCCACCGTGTGCGTCGAGCCGGGAGTGACCGGAAGATCATACAGATCGGGCTGCACAATGGACCCGGGACACCAGTTGGCGCGGTCGAAGAGCCACGTGCCCGCCTGTGGAAACAGCGGGTTGTCGCCGCAGGTGCGCCAGACCGGGCGCTCGTCGACGAGCACCTCGTTGACGATGATCCGGCGCGTCTTGCGGCAGAATTCCGCGCAGTTCTCCTGGTCGTCCATGCCGTGGCCGGTCTGGAGAATGCGCAGGCGGGCGCGCGCGGCCCCCGTCGGAGCGATGACCGAAACCGGGGCGAGGGTGCGCGCGATCGGTCGGGCGCTGTCGCCGTACGGGATCGATCCCTGCCAGAGGGTCTCCATGCCGAGGCAGGTCATCGCCGGTCGCCCCTCCGTGAGGGCGAAGTCAAGCGTAATGACCCAGCCGCGGTCGGTGTTGCTCTCGTAGCCGGTATGCAGAAACTCCACCTCGACCGAATCGTGCAGCATCCAGGCGAAATCGGTGATGTCGACGTGCCACGTGAAACTCCAGGTGGAATCAAACCGCCAGCCGTAGGGGGAAATCATGCGGGCGACCTCGAGATCCTGCGCCGGCGCCGCCTGCCCGCCGACCCGGCGGAGAAAGATGTAGTCGATATAGTCCCACTCGCCGCAGTGCAGGCCATCCGGGCACGCATACGTTACGGAGAGCACCGCCGTGCGGAAGGCGACGCTCTCCGGCGGGAAGACCGCCCACGCGCACAGCGGATTGCTGCCTGTGGATGGGTCGGTCACGGCCAGCGTGCGGTCGTGGGAGATGACGTGAGTGACGGGCGGGGCGCCCCGGGCGAGCGCCGGCGGCAGTATGCCGGCGGTGCAGGCCCAGACGAGGAACGGCAAAACGAAAGCGCGCATAATCGCGGAACCTCCAGAGGTGTTCGTCCACAGCGGCAATCAGCCCAATATGGCACACCGGAGGCCTGCGGGCCACCGTTTTCGCCGACCCTCGGCAGTGCCTCCGGCGATTCGTTGCTCGGACCAAGCAGCGGCGCCTCAACGGCTTAGCGGGCAGTCCGCGGTCGGCCCGGCGGGCAACCGCCCCGGCATGTCATCCGTAGACCTCCGCTGTCCAGATTCTGCTCGCCGTGGGCGCCCCCACGATTGTCGGAAGGATCCTGTTCAGAAAAAGCACAGTCGGTCCGGCCGGTCTCCCGATCCGGTCCATTTCATGGGCCGCGGGGATCCCGGTGAGAGATTACCGATTGACGAAAGACGGTTCGCGGTTATATTGAACCAACAGCAGGTGGTCCTTTGTCCTGAGTCGAACTTGATGCAGAACGAGAATTCTTCCCGGCGGTGGATACTATGAAAAATCAAGACGTGAAGGTCTGTGCGGCGATGAGCGGCGGGCGATGGCCGGCCGTGAGCGCCATCCTGTTTCTCCTGGCGGCGGCTCCGGCCCTCGCGGAATCGCCGGAATCGGTCGCCGGAGGACCGCCCCGAACGGACAGCCCGGCTCTCATCGGCGATCCGCAATCGGCCCCAGCCGAGAACGTCTACTATATAAATTTCGACTCCAACCTGGAGGGCTGGTATTTCCTCAACCACCCGGACACGGTGCAGGAGTACTACCCCGATCAATACACCTGCGATGAACTCACTCGGATGCGCGCGAACGGCGCGAGTTTTGCCCTCTCCTGGGGCTACTTCGACGGGAGCGGCGCCATGATGGTCACGTGCCCGTTTCGCGGCTGGTACAGGGACAGCTGCTACTACTCGTGGCGTATTAAGTCGGTCCAGGTCAATGTCCCGGACGAGTGGGACGGCCTCTACCGGGTGGTGGCGCGGGTCTACAAGGGAACCGGCTCCCGGATATGGGCGAAAATAGGGTATCGACCGGCCGGCAGCGCCAATACGTACTACCTGCCGGGCTGGAGCGAGCTCCCCACGGAAGGCTGGACGACTCTCACCCTCAGTGAACCATCCCAGGGAGCTTTTGCCGACCTCGACGCCGTGTCGATTCTGTTTGGCGCCTACTCGTCCGATGGCAACGTCTACGTGGACTGGGTGCAGGCGTACGAGGATCAGCCGGACGTGCCGGTGCTGGTCGCTCCCGCAAACGATCAGACTATCCAGGCCAACCTTCCCACATTTCAATGGACCGGCAACGGCGACTACTACACGCTCCAGGTGGCTACCGACCCCAAGTTCACCAACGTGCTGATCGACACTTCATACATCTACAGCACCAGCTGCAAAGTGACGCGGCCGCTGCCATTCTCGGACTACGACTACCTGCCCGGGGGAGGGGGCGCCCACGACCCGCACTACTACTGGCGGGTCAAAGCGCACCGGGTCGGACCGAGCGGGGTCAGCCTGTACTCCAATTACTTCCAGTTCATTATCAATGGTCCACATGAAGTACCCTCGGAGTACCCTTCGATCCTGGCGGCCCGGGGCGCCCTGCCTCCGTATATCGGGGGGACCGTTCTCGTGGCGCCCGGCACCTATACCGGCAGAGAAAATTGCAGTATCGGTCTCGGCGGCGAGAAGCCGGTCGACATCATCGCTACCGGCGGGGCGGCCGTAACCGTTATCGACTGTCAGAACACTTACTACGCTTTCTCGTATGACGCCTACACGGCCGGGGCCCCCGTCGTCGAGGGGTTCACGATCCGGAACGCCCGGGCCGACGGGAGCGACGAGGCCGCGATCGTGTGCCGGACGGGCGCCGGCACCATCAGGAACTGCATTATCGAAAACGGCGCCGGGACCGGTGTGCTTGCGCGCAGCGGCGGGATTGCCTATCTGGTCAACACCGAAATCAGAAACCAGACCGGCGATGCCACCGAGGCTACCGATGGCGGGCGAATACTGGCGTCCAGCTGCCGGTTCATCGGCAACGATGGATACGGCGGGCGCCTGATCCAGAGCTCCGCCGGCGCCGGCGCCTGCTCGTATGACTCCTGTCTGTTCGCGGACAATGGGAGCGAGGGCGGCGGAGGGTTGTATGTCGGGGCGGCGACAAGCCTCGGTATTACCAATTCGACGTTTACCGGGAACGTCAACGGCATTGAGTTTGCGACTACGGGCCAATCGGTGACCACGATCGCGAATTGCCTCGTCGCGTTCTCGAACGGACGCGGGATCGACTGGACATCATACTCCCATGATCTGTCGGTGTTGTGCAGCGATGCATACGGCAACGGCGGCGGGGATTGGGTCAACCTGGCGGCCAACGAGCTCGGCCTGCGCGGGAATATCCAGCGGGATCCGCTCTTCTGCGATGCGACTGCGGGCGACTACCGGCTGGCGGCGGGTTCTCCCTGCGCCGCGGAATACAGCGCCTGCGGCGGGATCGGGCTGTTCGGGATCGGCTGCATCCTCGAGCTGGGCTGCGCCATGGCAGCGTCCGATTCTGGCGGCCCCGCGCCCTGGACCATCTCCTTTTCGGCCTGGGCCAGCCGCGGACAACCGCCTTACAGCTACCACTGGGATTTCGGAGACGGCGGGAGCGGCTCCTCCGACACCGCTCTCCACACCTACACGGTATCGGGCGTCTACACCGTGCGGCTGACTGTGACCGATCAACTCGGCGCCACGTGCGAGCAGACTTCTGCGGTGCAGATCGGACCGGGACTGAGCTGCACGGCGGCTGCCGATCCGACCAGCGGCCCGGCTCCTCTGGTCGTGTCGCTGCAGGCCGCGGGCAGCGGCGGAGTCCCTCCCTACCGGTTTTCCTGGGCTTTCGGCGACGGCGGCGGCAGCACGCAGCAGAACCCGATACACGAGTACTCCGCCGAGGGAGTCTACACCTGCTCTCTCGCGGTCTTTGACCAGCGCGGGTATTCCTGCACGTCCGGGCTCTCCATTGTCGTGGGTGAGCCGCTGCAGTGCGCGGCGGCGGCCAATCCGGCCCGCGGCCCGGCGCCGCTGACGGTCAATTTCAGCGCGAGCGCCTCTGGCGGAGAACCTCCCTACACGTTCGCGTGGAGCTTCGGCGACGGCGGCAGCAGTTCCGCGCCAAACCCGGCCCACGCCTATAGCGCGGTGGGCGACTATGCGGCCTCGCTCGCTGTCACCGACTCCCGGGCCATCGCCTGCGGCGACACTCTCCTCATCCAGGTGCTGGGTCCGGAGCTGGCGTTGAGCCCGGAGACGGTGGATATTGGTTGGGAGTTGACGCGCGGGGAGTTCGTGGTGAAGAACGCGGGGTACGGGACGCTGGAGTTCCGGCTCGACACGCTGCCGGAGTGGTGCACGGCGAGGCCGGTGTCGGGTTCGCTGGGAGCGGGGGGGGAGGCGGTGATCGAGGTGGAGGTGGACCGTCGGGGGACGCTGATGGGTGACCATGCGGGCGTGGTGGCGATCAGCAGCAACGGGGGCGCGGGCGGGGTGTTGGTGCGTATGTACACGCCGATCGCGCCGCTGGTGGGGTCTGACAGCGTGGGGATCGAGGTGGGGGAGGAGATACGGATCCCGTTCAACGGCCTGGCGGAGGCGGGGTCGCTGTTGTCGCGGCTGCAGGTGGTGTCGGACGCGGGGGAACTGGCGTATGGTGTGGCGGTGGATACGGAGTACGTGGGGCTGCGGATTCCGGTCACGGTGGTGTACATCTACCCGGACGAGGGTTGGTCGTTTCCGGAGCTGGCGGGGATTCGGGTGATGTTTGCGGATTCGATTGTTGATGCGCACGGAGTTCCGGGGCCTCAGGGGTACGCGTTCACGTATGTGAACGGTGCGGTGGTGTGGCCGGGGGACACGGATGGGGACGGGGTGGTGGACGAGCGGGACATTTTGCCGATCGGGTTGTACTACGGCTCGGGGGGGCCGGGCCGGGGGGAGGGCCAGGGGACGGAGTGGGGTCCGTACTCGGTGGCGGTGTTGGCGGAGGGGGTGGTGTGGCGTCCGCTGCGGGCGGTGTACGCGGATGCAGACGGATCGGGGGAGGTGGACGCGCTGGATGTGTGCGCGATCACGGAGAACTGGCGGGCGAGGGCGGACGGGTGGAAGCGGGGTGTGGGAGAGGGGGCCGGGGTGGAGGGGTTGCCGAAGGAGTTGAGTCCGGGGGTGGCGGCGGCGCTGCGGGCGGCGCTGGCGGAGTGTCCGGAGGGCGCGGGGAAGGCGGCGCTGGCGGAGGTGCTGGGGGGGATCGGGGAGCCGGTGCTTCCGGGGGAGGTGACGTTGTACCAGAACTATCCGAATCCGTTTAATCCGTCGACGGTGGTGGAGTTTTATCTTCCGGCGGCGGGGGAGATCCGGGTGGGAGTGTGGAACGTCCTGGGTCAGGAGGTGGCGGAGTTGTACCGGGGGTGGCACGCGTCGGGGTATGGGCGGCTGGAGTGGTCGGGGCGGACACGGGGTGGCGGGGAGGCGGCGGCGGGCCTGTACTTTTACCGGCTGACGGCGGGCGACCGAACGCTCACCCGCCGCATGCTGCTGCTAAAGTAGCACGCGCCGGCGCCCAAGACGCCGATCCGCAGAATCTCGTTGTCGCCCGGTGTCGGGCGGCCTATATTGCCCGCCGACACCATGAATCGACCGGCAGCCCGCAGGAAGGCTCTCCTGTAGGCTTCGCCGGAGGTCGCGCGGGGGTTCGCACGCAAGGAGGTTACGCATGAGTCGCATAGGTATGAGCGCAGTCCTCGGGCTCTTGCTGGCGGGCGGTCTCGCCGCATCATCGGCAGACCGGCCCTCCGCGCTTTCCAGACGCATGTCTGCGGGCTGTCCCACCCGCGATACCCGGTACAGCCCAAGGATCGAAACGTATCTCACTCCCGACGGTCGGTTGGACGCGGATGCGGCCCGGCGCTCCTCCTACTCGGGGCCGCTCGACGTTGAAGGATTCGTCCCGACCATCGATCCCGCGACCGGCGCACCGGTCTTTCGCGCGGCTTTGCCGCTCGCGCCGGCCGACTACCCCGACGACATCTACTGGGACAACCGCATCTCTCCCTCCGTGCCCGGCGTTTCCGGTACAGTGCGGGCAGTTGCCGTGTACAACGGGCAACTCATCGTGGGCGGAAGCTTTGAGGTAGCCGGCGGTGTATTGGCCCACAATATTGCGTCCTGGGATGGCACCTCCTGGTCCGCTCTTGGATCCGGAGCCAACGATTGGGTCCGCTCACTTACGGTGTATGACGGTTCTCTGATCGCCGGCGGAGATTTTGACACGGCCGGCGGAATACAAGCGAATCGCATCGCCGCGTGGAACGGCTTGTCGTGGTCGGCCCTCGGAGCGGGGATGGATCGCTCGGTGAAGGCGTTGGCGGCCTACGACGGTCGCCTGGTCGCGGGCGGCAACTTTGACACCGCCGGCGCGGTTGCCGCGCGCCGCATTGCCGCGTGGAATGGCTCATCCTGGTCCCCTCTTGGATCCGGCATGAACGGGAACGTGGAAGCCGTGACTGTCTGGGATCACCGGTTGATTGCCGGGGGATGGTTCACGACAGCGGGCGGCATCAGCGCCGCCCGAGTCGCCGCCTGGGACGGTTCCTCCTGGGCGCCGCTGGCGTCCGGGATCGCCGATGGAGGCGTCTACGCGCTGGTCGAATACAACGGCAACCTGATCGCGGGGGGATATTTCACCACTGCGGGCGGAACCGGCGCCAACCATATCGCCTCCTGGGACGGCCGGACATGGAGTCCGCTCGGAACGGGGATGAACGGTTCTGTGTATTCGGTGGGCGTCTATGACGGCCATCTCGTTGCGGGCGGATGGTACGCAACGGCCGGAGGGACCGCCGCCGAGAACATCGCCGCCTGGAACGGTTCCGCCTGGTCCGCACTGGGATCCGGAGCCGGCAGCGGGGTCTATGCTGTGACTCCCTACGGCTCTGCGCTGGCGGCAGGGGGAGCTTTCGGGGTTGCGGGCGACATACGGGCGGTCGGGATCGCCGCCTGGAACGGCGCCGTGTGGGCGGCCTTAGGGGCCGGGACGGATGACCTTGTCTACGCCCTCACCCTCTACAACGGGCGCGTCATCGCCGGTGGACGATTCACTTCGATCGGCGGGGTTCAGGCCAACCGCATAGCCGCCTGGGACGGTTCCTCGTGGTCTCCGTTAGGAGTCGGGTTGAACGATGATGTCTACGCCCTGACTGTGTACGACGGCCGCCTGACTGCCGGGGGTCGCTTCACGGCTTCCGGCGAGCAGGGTGTGAGCCGCGTGGCCGCTTGGGATGGTTCCGCCTGGTCCCCTGTCGGACCCGGCGTGAACGGCGACGGCGTGTACGCCCTGACAGAGTACAACGGTGACTTGATTGCGGGCGGATGGTTCGATACGGCAGGGTGGGTCGTCGCCGACAACATCGCCGCCTGGGACGGCTCCTCATGGCGCCCGCTGGGATCGGGGATGGCGGACGGAGACGTCTACGCACTGGTCGAATACAACGGCGACCTCATCGCCGGTGGATGGTTTTACTCGGCAGGGGATACTACTGCCCCGTATGTCGCCGCGTGGAACGGTTCCACGTGGTCGCCGCTCGTGTCGCCGGACGAGGAATTCAACCCCGTCAACGCTCTGACGGTCTATGACGGAAGACTGATCGCCGCTCTGGATGTGGGGGCCTATAAGAGTGACGCACAGACCGCCTACAATGGGATCGCCGCGTGGGACGGCACGGCCTGGTCGTGGCTGGGAACGGGCATCGCCGATGACAACGCCTCAGTCGATGCCGTGGCCGTATATCTCGGGCGTTTGATCGCCGGCGGGCGCTTCATCACGGCGGACGATCCGGCGGCCTACTTCATTGCCTCGTGGGATGGCCGGGCCTGGTCGGCCATGGGATCAGGGCTCAGCGGCTCGGCAGCGTCCTTCACCGTCGCCAACGACCGCCTCTTTGTCGGGGGTCGCTTCACGATAGCGGGAGGAAAGGTCGCAGCTTTCCTTGCCGAATGGACCAAAGGCGTGGATACCGATAGCGACGGCATCGACGATGATCTCGACAACTGCCCGACCACCTACAACCCCGACCAGGCCGATCGCGATGTCGATGGCCTCGGGGATGCGTGCGATACGGGTCCGGAGCTGGCGTTGAGCCCGGAGACGGTGGATATTGGTTGGGAGTTGACGCGCGGGGAGTTCGTGGTGAAGAACGCGGGGTACGGGACGCTGGAGTTCCGGCTCGACACGCTGCCGGAGTGGTGCACGGCGAGGCCGGTGTCGGGTTCGCTGGGAGCGGGGGGGGAGGCGGTGATCGAGGTGGAGGTGGACCGTCGGGGGACGCTGATGGGTGACCATGCGGGCGTGGTGGCGATCAGCAGCAACGGGGGCGCGGGCGGGGTGTTGGTGCGTATGTACACGCCGATCGCGCCGCTGGTGGGGTCTGACAGCGTGGGGATCGAGGTGGGGGAGGAGATACGGATCCCGTTCAACGGCCTGGCGGAGGCGGGGTCGCTGTTGTCGCGGCTGCAGGTGGTGTCGGACGCGGGGGAACTGGCGTATGGTGTGGCGGTGGATACGGAGTACGTGGGGCTGCGGATTCCGGTCACGGTGGTGTACATCTACCCGGACGAGGGTTGGTCGTTTCCGGAGCTGGCGGGGATTCGGGTGATGTTTGCGGATTCGATTGTTGATGCGCACGGAGTTCCGGGGCCTCAGGGGTACGCGTTCACGTATGTGAACGGTGCGGTGGTGTGGCCGGGGGACACGGATGGGGACGGGGTGGTGGACGAGCGGGACATTTTGCCGATCGGGTTGTACTACGGCTCGGGGGGGCCGGGCCGGGGGGAGGGCCAGGGGACGGAGTGGGGTCCGTACTCGGTGGCGGTGTTGGCGGAGGGGGTGGTGTGGCGTCCGCTGCGGGCGGTGTACGCGGATGCAGACGGATCGGGGGAGGTGGACGCGCTGGATGTGTGCGCGATCACGGAGAACTGGCGGGCGAGGGCGGACGGGTGGAAGCGGGGTGTGGGAGAGGGGGCCGGGGTGGAGGGGTTGCCGAAGGAGTTGAGTCCGGGGGTGGCGGCGGCGCTGCGGGCGGCGCTGGCGGAGTGTCCGGAGGGCGCGGGGAAGGCGGCGCTGGCGGAGGTGCTGGGGGGGATCGGGGAGCCGGTGCTTCCGGGGGAGGTGACGTTGTACCAGAACTATCCGAATCCGTTTAATCCGTCGACGGTGGTGGAGTTTTATCTTCCGGCGGCGGGGGAGATCCGGGTGGGAGTGTGGAACGTCCTGGGTCAGGAGGTGGCGGAGTTGTACCGGGGGTGGCACGCGTCGGGGTATGGGCGGCTGGAGTGGTCGGGGCGGACACGGGGTGGCGGGGAGGCGGCGGCGGGCCTGTACTTTTACCGGCTGACGGCGGGCGACCGAACGCTCACCCGCCGCATGCTGCTGCTAAAGTAGCACGCGCCGGCGCCCAAGACGCCGGCGGTCGCGCAACTTTCGACTGTCACGTGCGGGGCCGGCGGCAACCGCCGCCCTCTCGCTACATCGGACCGGGGGAGCCGGCATCGATGTAGCAGTCATCCGTGTAGAGAACCGCGGTCACCTGCGTGCTGTCGATCGCCGTGCCGTCGGTGAGCGTCATCGAGGTCGGAGCCAGCCAGATGGATGTCGAGGCGGCCGCGGGGGCGCCGACGCCAAGCGATTGGACGTGCACATCGACGAGCGGCCCCCTGGCGGCGGCATCGACGAGCGCTCTCCCCGGCACAGTCTGCGTGAGCGCCACCGCCCAGTAGCCCAGACCGGTCTGCACCTGCACAAATTGCGGGGGCAAGAACAGAACTTCGCCGCCGGCCACCAGGGCCGCCAGAGCGGGGGACGGGCCGACGCTGTCGATGCGCACCAGGTCGTTCCGATAGTACACGCGAAAAGCGATCCCGTACAGCGCCGGCTGCCGGTAGAAGCAGGCCTGGATGACCGTATCGAGCACCGCCCCGGAGTCGAGAGGAGCGATGTAGCGCGGCACGAACTTGAGCATCGGCACCGACGGCGTGAGCGGAAGGTCGATGACGGTCGTCAGGTCGGGTGCGATCTCCTGCACCTGGCGCCCGCCGTACACCTCCACGCCGGCGTCGTTGAGGATGCTCACGACAAATTCCAGCGGCTCCCCGGAGGGGAGGTTCTCGACTGTGACCGTGACCACCGAGGCGGTCAGGTCGTAGCTGGTGTCGGCCGCCAGAAGCACGCCGTCCCTGACCCGCGCGACTGTGAGGATGAAAGCCTGAAACGACTCCTGGAGGGCCGAGGTATTCTTCTGCAGTTGGACAGCCACGGTGACGGTGCGGCCGGGCTGCCGGCCGGTGACGGTGTCGGCGCAGCCGCCGGCGAAAGCCGCCAGGACGGCGCCGGCCAGAAGAGCCGCCCCGGTACTGGTCCATATCCTGTTCATAGTTCTTCCCACGAAATCCCCCTTCACATCGCGGCCTGGAGGCTCACCGAGGCCTGCCAGCCGCTCAGATCGATGGCCCCGCCGTCGGCGCTCCCGGTGAGGTACCGGAGGTCCACATCGAGGCTGCCGTGAGCGGCGATTTTCCTGCTTGCCTCCACGCCCAGCCGGACCACCGTGCTCGCGCCGAATTCGTCATCGGCCGCGATCAAGCGGAGGCCGGCCGCCGGCCCGAGACCCCACCCCTCCGATACGGCATACCGGGCGCGGCCGGAGAGATGGAACTCGTTGCCGTAGAGCCGGCGGTTCAGCGATTCCTCGTACTGGTCGTAGAGCGCGCTCTCTCCCCTCAGAAGGTACCGGGTCAACAGGAGAAGGCTGAGCCGGTCCAGTTGCGTCTGGTTCGCCAGGCGGAAATCGAGGTCGGTGCTCTGGCGGAACATCTTGGCGCCCTCGCGCGTGTCGGTCGTGCGGTAGCTGAGCGTGGCCGCCGCCGACCAGACCGCGCGGCCGGCCTTGAGGTCGGCCCCGAGGTTGGCGGACAGCACGTCGCCCGGGTTGTAATCGTCGATCCCCTCGTACGGCGAGTAGGCGCCGGTGTAGGAGTAGGAGACGCCGCCGGCCACCGTGGCGCGGCCGTAGTTGCGGGCGAACCCCGCCAGGGCGTTCAGCCCGAGACCCTCGCCGAACCGCCGCACCGGGAAGTCCAGGAAATTCTCGGACAGCACCTGCACGATCATCCGCTCATCGGCAAAGCGCAGCTCCTTCTTGCCGGTGGGGAGGCTGAGGCCGATGCTTAGCAGGATTTGGTCGTTGCTCAGCGACCGGCTCACCTGCAGGCGAAGGTCGCCGAGGCCGGAGACGTCGGCCGCGGCCTCCGGCGATTCGAGATCCCCGGCCGCGGTGGGGAGGAAGAAGCGGGCCTCCAGGTTGTCCCGCAGCGGGAGGAAACCGCTCACTATCAGGAGGCTCTGCGCGATGCTGGTCGTGCCGGCCCCGGTCGAATCGAGATCCCAGCTCGTGTACACGAACGAAGCGCGCCCGGAGGCGGGCTGGCCGTAGATCACCTGGCACTCGGCCGCCGAGGCCAGGCCCGCCACCGCCAGCAGCAGCGCGGCCCAGCGCCGCAGTGCATGACTATTTCCCATCGAGGTTCCCCCTTACCTGGGCCGCGCCGACCCCGGCCGGCACCGGCGGCTCCTCCGAATCCGACGTCCCGTCCTGTTCGCCGTCGGCCGGAACGATCCCGAGATCGTCGTGGAGCCCCTGCAGGCTGGCCCCGAGATCGTCGGGGGCGCCGCCGAGGAAATCCTGCCCGACCGCGGACTCCACCTGGCCGGCGCTCACGTCCCCCATGTTCTGCAGGCTCATCAGGGTGTTCGTGTTGTCCAGTTCCGTCCGGGCCTGGGAAAAGGAACCGTCGTGCTTGAGCGCCTGCTGGAACTCCACCTGCGCCGCCTTGTAGTACCCTTCGCCCTGGTACTGCAGGCCCCGGCAGTAGGCGAGGAAGGCCAGCGATGATTCGGTCGGCACATCATCCAGCCGGGCCCGCTCCTCGGGCGTCAGCGTGACGTGGAGCGAGTCCAGCAGAGAGAAGACGAATCTTTTCTGGAAGCGGTAGAACTGGTCGAGGGCATCCTCGGTCGGGGCGGACGGAGTCGGCGTGGCCCGCACGACATCCACCAGCGCCGCGTCGAGGCGGATCTTGTCGCCGATGCTCATGAGTTCGCCGGTGACGACGGTGTGGGCCCCCAGCAGGTAGCCCTTCTGCACCGCGCTCAGCGAGTCGGCGACACCCATGTCGCGGAGCCGCTGCTCGGCCAGCAGCGTCTCGACCTTCAGCCGTTCGATCGAGCGGATCGAGGAGACCTTGGCGAGATCGGCCGCGACCAGCGCCGACAGCCCGCGCGCCACCGGGGCGACCTCGGGGTCGAGGCGGGCGCCGCCGAAATTCAGGACCGCCACCGAGTTCTCCGGAATCGCGCTCGCATCCAATTGGCCCTCCCCGGCCACCACCTGGGGAAGCCGGTTCCGCAGCTCCTCCTGCAGGAGCTGATCGAGACGCTTGCGGACGGTCGCGGCCGAGCGGCCGGTCGGGTACCGGTCGAGGGCGGCGATGTAGTAGCCGACGGCCGAATCGGGATAGCCCTTGTTCTCCTGAATCAGGCCGAGGTAGACGTAGGCCGCGGGATCGGGGGCCGGCTGGTTGACGGCGTTCTTGAAGGCCACGTCCGCTTCCGCCGCGCGGCCCTCCTTGTAGTACGCGATCCCCACCTCCCGCCAGGCCGCCGCATTGGTCGGATTGACCGACAGCTCCTTGAAGAGACATTCGCGGGCCTGCTCGTAGCGGGCCTGATCCGTCAGCTTCCGGCCCTGGGTGACCAGGTTCGGAGCGCACGAAACCATCAGCAGGGCGCCGAGGAGCGCGAGGCCCATTCGCATGCGCATAGTGTCTTGCCTCACTTCGGTTGCGAAAGACGGGTTCATCCGGACGGCGCGGCTACGCGGCCAGATGGACGTAGACATTCATCTTGGTCTCGGCCTCCTTGAACCCGGGGTCGAGTTCAAAGGCCTTCTTGAAATGCTCGTAGGCCAGCTTGTAGTCGTGCTTCTTCTCGTACTCGACGCCCTTGGCGAAAGCGACCGTGGCGTCGTACGATCCGGTGCCGCCCTCCTCGATCAGCTTCATGTCGTCCTTCGACAGCTTGACATCGAGCGCCTGGCACAGTTCCTGCACGAGGTCCTTGACGATCTGGAAGTACTTGTCGGGGTTCCCCTCGGCCGACACCGAGGCGATGATTTCCGAGGTCTCGACGTTGACGGCGCGGGCCTGGACCATCGTGTGGCTGCGGTCCAGTTGCGTGAAGGAGCCGAACACCATCACGTGGGCCTGCAGGATCTTGCCGGCCTGGATCGCGGTCGCCTGATCGACGGCGCCGCCGGCCGCCAGCTTCTGCTCATTAATGATGTAGTCGAATTTCTCGCGCTCCACCACCTGCAGGCTGCCCAGCTTCTTGAACTCCTCCTGAAACATCAGGCCGAGCGCTGAACCGAGCGACCCGAGTTCATCGAGGTACTTCTGGACCGAGAAGTTGTCGAAGTACCAGACGGCGACGGTCTGCGGTTCGGTCGGGCCCGTCGACTTGCAGGTGAGCGCGCCGAGCGGACTCACCACCGAGTACCACCGGTTCTTCAGATCCTGCGGCCAGACATCGCGGGGGAGCCGCACCAGGCAGGGGCTGATGGCGGCGATCTTCTGCAGGCAGGTGTACGACCGCTCGAGGTAGTCCTCCCCCATCATGCGGTACACGAGGCTCTGCATTTCGAACACGGCGATGCTGTCATAGGCCGTGAGGGCGGGCCGGGCCAGCAGCTTGTCCAGGCGGTCGAGGCATTGCTGCCAGTCGCCGCGGGCATAGTGCTGGCGCACGACCTCCAGCTCGCCGGGGACATCGGCCGGTGTCTGGGCCACAAGTGACACCGCCGGGAGCGCGGCGGCCGACAAAAGGAGAGCTGCCACGAGGCGCATGCGAAACCGACTCATCGGAATCTCCTTGTGGAATTTTGCGATTTTCCTTTTTGAACCCGCTTCATGATACGGCATCCCCGGACCGCAGTAAAGACCTTTTTTGGCCGGCTCACTCCACCGCCACCGAGTCGCCGGTGAAATCATACATGAACCACGCCGTGTCGCCGTGCTGAACGATGCGCCCCACCTCGGGCGAGGACGCGACGTCCCCTTTCTTCACCTGAACGCGGTATTCGCCCACCGGCAGCTTGAAGAACTGGGGGGTGGATCCCCGCGGCCGGCCGTTGAGGTAGATCTCGTTCCCCACGGGATCGGACCCGACAAACAGCACGCCCGAATCGGCGGGGAGCGCGAATTCGAACGAGACCCGGGCCGTGCGCCCGCCGACCACGCGGACCGGCTGTTGCTGCGTGCTCGGCGCCGCTCCCGGATGATTCGCTTCGAGCCGGTAGTCGCCGGCCGCGAGCACCGTGTCCCAGGAGGTAACGCGCTGCGCAACAACGGCGTTATCGAGCTTCAAGCGAACCGGCCGGTTTGCCGTGACCTTCAGTGTGCCGCTGGTTGCCGCCGGCCCGGCCGCCACCGCGAACCTGCCCGGCGCCGAGTAGGCACTGGCCAGACCCTCCCGGCTGACCGCCCGCACCCGCCAGTACATCACCTCCGCCGCGAAACTCGTGTCGAGGATCCGAAACGTGTCGCTGAGGTTTTCGTACGTGGCCGAATTCAGAAAGTCCGCATTGTCGGCAATCTGAACGCGGTAGTGCACGGTTGAATCGCCGGCTGAGCTCCACACCAGCCGAACCGCCGCGCCCGCCTCCAGCCGCCCGCCGTCCGGCGGCGCCGCCGGCACCGGAACCGGCGGGGGTTCCAGGGCGGCTGTCGTATCCGGTCCGGACGGTTGGCCGCGTCCGAAGAAAAGGTAGGCGGCGACTGCGGCCGCGACCAGCACGCCCGCCGCGGCCCACTTCACCCCCGGGCGCGCCGGCTTCCGCGGCGGCGGGGGCGGCGGCGTCGGCGTCGCATAGCGAAACGGCAGCGTCACACCCGACGCGGACACTAGCGCCTCTTTCATCTCGAGGGCCGTCTGGTATCGCTTGGCCGGATCCCGGTGGATGGCTTTCAGGACGACCGCGGTCAGCGCCGGCGAGACCTCCCGGTTGAAAGCGTGCGGCGACTTCGGGTCCTGAAACAGCTTGGCGTCGCGGATAGCGAACAGATCGCCGCCGGCAAACGGAAGCGTCCCGGTCAGGCATTTATAGAGCGTCATTCCGACCGCGTAGATGTCGGTCAGGTCGAAACGGGTGTCGTCGCTTGCGGAAAACTGCTCGGGGGCCATGTACTCGGGCGTACCGCAGCAGCCGCCCACCGCGGTCAACGACGGATCGGTCTTGGCCTTGGCGATGCCCAGATCGATGATCCGCACCGCGCCGTTCTTGTCCCGCATGATATTGCTCGGCTTGATGTCGCGGTGGTAGATCCCCTTGCGGTGCGCGAACGCCAGCACATCGAGCGTCTCCACGGCGATGAGGACCGCCTCACGCACGGGCAGGTGGCCGCTGGATTTGATGAGGTCCTCGACCGTGACGCCGTCGATGAACTCCATCACGATGATCAGGTCCCCCTCCCACTGAAAAAAACCCTTGATCCGGCAGACGCGGGAGTCTTCCTCCAGCAGCGCCAACTTGTCGGCTTCCTGGCGGAAGCGCTCGGCATGCTGCGGATCTTTCAGGACTTTGAGGATAACCTTGAGACTGGGTACTTCCCGGTGGACAGCGAGGTAGACGCGGGCCATCCCGCCGGCCCCTCGCTCTTCGATTACTCTGTAGTCGCCGATCAGTTGCTCGTTCATTCGCTGGCGCCCCGGTTCCGGCCCTTCGGCCGCGTCGTTGATGGCGAGTCAAATTACGGACGCCCGGGGCGGAATGCAAGGCGAATTCGGCCGCGGCTCCCCGGCTGCGCCGGGCCGGCGGTCGATGCCCCCCGCGCCGCGGACGGCGCAAAACAATGATTGACGGCCGCGCGCCCGCGCCTTTATTATTGTAGACAGCAGCGATCGAAAAAACCATGTGCCCGCCGCCGAACCGGGCGGCCGGCACCATGGGCGCAGCGGAGCGGCGGCGAGGCGATCGCGACCTCGGCCGCCCTTTCCGAACAGGGAGATCTGAGCATGGGCAAGCCGGCAGCGCGGATGGGTGATATGACGGTCCACGGCGGAGCCATCGTCGTCGGCGAACCGACTGTCCTCATCGGCGGCCTCCCGGCCGCGCGCGTCGGCGACATGCACACCTGCCCGATGGTTAACCCGGGGGCCCCGCCCCCGCCCCACGTGGGCGGCCCCATCATGCCCCCCGGCGCCGTCACCGTCCTCATCGGCGGCAAACCGGCGGCCTGTGTCGGCGACATGGCCACCTGTTCCGGCCCGCCCGATGCGATTGCACCCCCCGGTTGCCCGACCGTGCTCATCGGCCCCGGCGGCGGCGGCGGAGGAGGCGGCGGCGGCGCCGGCAGCGGCGCCGCCTCGGGAACCGCCGAGACCGCGGCCGGCGAAGGCGGCGGCGCCGGCGAAGCCGCCGAGCAAGAACCCGAGGGACACTTCCTCGACGTCAAGTACGTGGACAAAGCCGGCAAACCGATCACCGGCGTCGGGTACGTCGTCAAGGGCCCCGACGGCAAGACGGACTCCGGCCTCCTGGCCGGCCGCATCCGCCGCGACGGAGTGGATGCCGGAAGTTACGAGATCGGCCTGCGCTGCATCTCCAAGGCCGAGTGGTCGGTCGAGCGGGCCAAGGTGGGGGATACGGTGACCCTGCGCGCCGTGTGCGCCGGACTCGAATCCGGAACCAAGGCCGCTCTGAAAATATTCGTGCGCGACTACAACGTCCCCGACCGCGTGGTGGCCGAGCTTCCGGCCGAGGTCGCCAACGATGCCATCGAGGCGGACTGGGTCTTCGCTGTCGACGAAAAGATCCTCAGGCTGCAGTCATCGCAGCAGGCCCGGAGCGGCTATTCCAGTCCGCGGTTCTACTTTGTCGCTGAGGCCGAGGGCTGCGCTGCCCGCTCGCCCTTCCTCTTCTACAGCGACTGGCTCGAAATCCGGCTTGCCGACAGCCAGGGAAAAGCGGCCGCCGGAAAAGCCTACAAAGTCGTCTTCCCCAACGGAGAGATCCGCGAGGGGACGCTGGACAGCGACGGCAAAGCCCGGTTGGAAAACGTGCCGCCGGGAAAGGCGCAGATATTCTTTGAACCGCAGGCGTGACCACGCCGGTTGCCCGCGACTGCAACCGGTCTCGCCTGCCGACGTCAACATGGTCGCGGACCCGTTATGCGAGGGATGGCCGGTGATCGATGAAATGGGGAAAACCAACAAGCGGTTCTCGATGAGGCTCGCCGAGGGCTGGGAGGACCAGACCGTGCACCTGTTCGTCGGCCCCGCCGAGCGCGGCATGAACCACCACCTGACGATCGCGGTCGACGACATCCCCCTGGCGGAGACGGCCCAGGATTACGCCGAGTACCGCGTCGAGCAGTTTCTGGACACCCTGCCGGCGGCCGAGGTGCTCAAAGAGGAGCCGCTGGCGCTCGGTGAGGATCTCGACGCCTACGAGGTCGTGATCAAATTCGTGCCCTCGGAGGCCGGACCCCGGTTCCGCCGCCTCGTGTTCGTGCTCCACGAGAACACCGCCTTCACCTTCGCGGCGGATTTCACCAAAGTGACCCGGAATACGCTCGGGGCGCAGATGATCGAGATGATCAAGACATTCCGGCCGGAGGCCGGCGCCTGAACCCGCGAGGCTGTATGACCGCCCTGAAAAGCACCAAAGCCACCGACGCCGAGCACGAAGTCAAGCTCGAACCGAGGCTCATCTCGCTCAGTTGGCGCTCCGGAAAAGCGCGCGCCGGAGGAATCGCCCGGTTCGAGGTGGTGACCGAGTTCGTCGGCAACGGCGCGAAAGTGAAAGTCACCGGCAAAAGCGAAAAAGGAAAAAAACTGGGCGCCGTCGACGCCCTCATGCGCAGGAACCGCCTCACCGGACAATTCGACGTCCCCGCCGATATCGACCTCGACGACCGCGTGTTCTTCGAGGTCAGGCTCCCCGGCAACGATCTCGAGGGGACCTCCGACCTGATCCCGGCAGCCCCCCCGGTCAAAGTCAACAGCCTCCGGTGGAGCTGCGACGAAGCCCGCCGGGACGATGAGGTCGCGCTGTCCGCATTTGTCGACGGGGTCGATGAGGCGGAAGAAGTGGCGCTGACGATCTACGAGTTCGACCGCGACGGAGCGCACGACAAAATCACCGAACTCCCCGGCCAGGTGGTCGACGGCCGGGTGGAGAAGAAGTGGCGGTTCGAGTACCACGAAGATGTCGACGAGATCCCCACCCAGGAGGAGATGGAGCGGTACGGCGGCGCCTACAACCCGCCCGAGTACTTCTTCACGATCACCGTCGATGGCGTCGAGTTCGGCAAGAAGCGCGCCTCCCCCCACCTGCTGACTTTCCGCGACTGGATCGAGCTGAGTCTGTGCGACTCCTCCGGCCGGCCGCTGGCCAACGAGGATTACGAACTGCTCCTCGCCGACGGGACCAAGCGGACGGGGACGCTCGATGGGGAGGGCAAGGCGAAGGTCGACGGCGTGCCGCCCGGCCGGTTTCAGCTCAAGCTGGCCAACGTTCGCGGCAGCCTTGCCCACGGCCGTCCGGCGGTCCAGCAGACTTGCCCGAAAGCCCGGGCGATCGCCAAAGTGGAAGGACCCTCGCGCATCCGCGTCGGCGGACGGGCGGAGTACACGGCCAAGCGTGCGCAAAACGCCGACCAATCGGCGCCGGTCAAGTGGCGCGTCAGCGATATCGAGTCGGAGGAGGTTCTGGAGGTCGAAACCGAAATCCAGCAAGACACGCTGATCCTGCCGTGTATCCCGGACTCGTTCAAGGGGAAAACGGTCAAGGTCGAGGCCTGGCAGGAGGAGCCGGAGGACGGCGCGACTTTCTCCTCGCTCGTCAGGTACGACGAAGTGGGGGAGTACATCGCCCGCTGTCGCAAACTCGAGAACGCCTTTCCGGACTGGACGGGGGAGGCGGTCCTCAACGCCCTGCGGCGGCTGGCGGGGTGCGACGATAAACGGTTTCAGCGGATGTTCGGGGTGGCGGCGGCCGATAACCTGCAGGAAATGTGCGATTCCAGACGACTGCCCTCCGGGGTTGCCGCCGACGACATCAAGTGGCTGATAGAACACTCCCGACACCGAGAGAAGATCGACCCTCCTGATGACCGGTCAGGAGCAATGAAGCTGAAAGAACAGCCCCAACAGAAACTGGAAGCAGACTTGCGCGGCTGCGCCACCGACTGCCTCGGATACCCGCTGGCGATGGGCCACGTGCTGTGCGGCATCTCGGCCGGCCAGCATCGGAATACCTCCGTGCGGCCACATTTCCTTGTCGTTCCGGGCGCGCTCGGATGGCACGTGGACAACCTGTACGCCGTCACCGTAGCCGGCGACCTCGGCCAATCGGCGGTGTGCGTCTTCCTGGGTGATAAGAGTGTTTTGATCGGCGACGATCGGGCCACGACCGAGGCCACCTACGATGAGTTGCGCGGCGATGTCGACGGTTTTGTCCTCGGCCACCACTTGAAGTCGCTACTGAACGGACGTTCACTGGACAAACTGCCCAGCGACGGCGGACTCCGTCTTAGCGAACTCCTCCAGACTTACTACTGCGTCTGTGAGGCCACGGCATCGAGCAGCCTGCCGACAGCGGCGACGCGGTTCGCGGCATTCAAGCGCGCGGGCCGGCATCATCTCCTCGATGAAATCCGGCAGTTCGCGCTCACGTTCGGTTACAGCAAGCCAATCTTCCAGAAGCTGCGCGCCCTGCTCGTGCAAAAAAATTTCGACGAGAGCGGGGAGAAACAGCCGGAACCGGTAAAGCACATGAAGGCGCTCATTCAGCGCATCTACGATGAATTCCTCGCGTGGCTGGACAAACATGCTGACGCGGAAGCGAAGAGATAGCGTCGCCGAAGGATGGGTGAAGAAGAACTGCAGCAAAAACGATTGGACGGAGTGCGGGAACGCGGAGAGCGGATATGACGCCTGACCATAGCGATGGTGGGGCCGGCGGCGGCGCCGGCGGCAGTGGGGCGGCAAGCGGCTGGACCCCGCCGATTGTCCGACCGGCCGAACGCGAAGATACCCCCCCGCCCGCCGCTGCGCCCGATGACGACGCTCCCGCGGCCGAGTCGGACATGTCGGCCGCCGCCGGCAGCCCGCCGGCCCCCACCGCGGGAAAAAGCGACTCGCCCACCGTCTCCGCGACCGGACTGGTGACCGGAAACAAATACGCCATCTGTGTCCGCGATTCCTATCTCAATCACCTGGAAGCCGAATTCGATCTCAAAGCCGGCGACATCGACGACGAGGGGGTGCGGCGGCTCAAGCGCCGGGGAAAGAAGCGCAAACAGACCACCCCCGATGGATGGGTGGTCGAGCTTCAGGACCACCTCAAGAAGTTCGTTATCGGCGACGTCGGGGAGAGCGACGGAATCTTCGGGAGGAAGGGGGTGCTGAAGGCGGTGCAGGCGTTTCAGGCTGCCGCGCTGACCAAGCACCGCTGGCAGGGGAAAGAGCTCAAAGAGGTGCAGATCACCTACAAGGGGAAGATCGACGGCCTGGTCGACAGGGATGTGAAAGAGGAGATTACTCGCTGGCTGGGCAACGGTTACACCGCCTATTATCCAAAACTCACCGCCAGCGTCGGCCGCCGCAAGAACAAGAAGGGCAAGGTGACCGAGGGGGCGAACAGGAAACCGGATGTGCTGCTCGTCCAGGACCGGCTCCGGGAGCTGGGCTACGTCGCGGCCCTGCCGTCTTCAATGAAGATTACCGACGGCGTGTGCGATGACGGGACGGTGATGGCAATCAAACTGTTTCAAGCGCAGGCGTACGATATAGACGAGCACGTGAAAACCAAGCGGGGACGGTGCGTGCCGCTCCCAGGCGGCCTTATCCAGAAGGGGAAAGAAGACGAGAAGAGGCTTTTGGGGAGCAATCCGCCCCGTTACAAAGAGGTGGCGAAGGGGAGCATCAAGCCGATTCAAGCCGGCATCAAGAAACGGAAAGACGAAGCAACCGGCGACGAGAAAAAGATCTGGGACAAGCTTGAGGAGGTCTGGAATCGCGTCAGTCCGCATTTCCCCGAAGGCACGAACATGTCCTCCGGATACCGCAGCGATGCCCGCCAGCGGGAGATGCTTCGGGAAAGCTACAACGAGACCTACAAAGCCGACTTGATCAAGAAATTCGGTAAGGACGAGTGGGAGAAGTACAAGAAGATGCAGGGAGTGGATGATGTTAAAGCGGAACCGGAAATGCGCTCCATGCTGGCGAAGGTTGGGTTCCAAATCGCCCTGCCGGGCACGAGCTCTCACCGAAGCGGCAAGGCGATCGACGTATCGGACAACGCGGGGAATGTGTATGATGCCCAGCAGATACGGGCCCTCCTGTGGGCCCACGTGATGCTGGACGAGAAGCTTGTCGCAAAGATCCTGCCCGAGACAGCCAAAAACGGCAAAGTTGTCCACTGGGAGTTTCAATGATTGTTGTTCCCTGCCTTCGGCGAACGGCCGCGGCCGCTGTTGCCTGCCTCGTTCTCGCGCTGGCGTGCGGATGTGCGAAAGATGGCGGCAAGACTGATGGAACGGCTGCCGCCCGCCCGAAAGCAGGGGAAGGAATCCTCCGTCCCGATGCCACTACCTATTTCCCACTGGAAGCCGGCAGCTACTGGGTCTACGAACGGTACACGGAAGGCGAGGAAGAAGGGGATACGACGCGCTATGAGGTGCTGGCGCTTGACGAAAGCGACTCCGGCTGGGTGGCCCCGGTGCTCGTGACCTACAGCGACGGGGACACCGACACGATCACCTATGTCTGCGGGCGGGGCGGGCTGGTCACCAGGAAGACCACTTTTGAGGACGTGGCGGAGCCGTTTGCGCTCCTGCAACCCGTCGATAGTGCAACCGTGGGCGATTTCACTTACGAGCAATGCCCCTACGGCGCCGACTCCTGCTGGTTTCTCGAAAACAACCCGGAGCGCGATGTGGACTGGGTCGGGTATGAGTTCCGCCAGGGAATCGGTCTGGTCTCCACCAGCGTGCTCTATATGTCCATCGATCTCGTGGACTACCGGATCGGCTCCGCCGGCCGCGACAGCCTGAAAGCCGGCAATTCGTCGCCTTAGTGGGGTTCGAGGGCGCCGGGTCGCCGCTCGGTATCCCCGCGTCGCGACAAATTACTTGACAATGCGATACTGGAATGATAAGATTTAGTTCCTGATGCAACTCGCGAGGGGGTTCGCATCCTCTTGTGAGGCAGACACCTGCAGACCCATAGCCGAGCGACGCGGCGGCAGTCCGCATATGGATATAGCGAAATACTCATCCGATTCCCGCGCCGTAATTAAAGTGGCCCGGGAAGTTGCCGCTGAATTCCGACATCCGGAAATCAGCATCGAGCACCTCCTGGTGGCGGTGGTGCGCCACGAGGGTTCCGAGGTCGAGTCGATCCTCAACCAGCTCAAGAAAAATCCCGCCACGGTCGCCGCCATGGTCGAGAGTTACCTCAAGCAGCAGCCCTCGCGGGCCGCTGCCCGGGACAGCCTCAGCGCCTCGCCGGCGGTGCAGGCGGTTCTCGCGCAGGCTTTCGAGGAAAAGGGAAAGCTCTACGACGCCCTCGTCGAGCCCGAGCATATCCTCCTGGCGATATTCGACCGCGCCTCCGCTCTCCCGCCCTACCTCCGCGAACAACTGGAGTTCACCAAGGAGGATTTGTACCAGGCCATGGCGGAGAGCCGGTCGGTCGAGGCGATCGCTGTCTCCCCGCCCCGGGGCGAGGGATCGGCTGCCCCGGCCGAGGAGCCCAGGACGGTCGCCGCGGTCTCCCGCTACTGCGCCGATCTCACCGGCCGGGCGGCGGCCGGCGAGTACGACCCGATGATCGGGCGGGCCGAGGAACTGCGCCAGGTGATTCAGATTCTGCTCCGCCGCCGCAAAAATTCCCCCGTCCTCGTGGGGGGCGCCGGGGTCGGCAAATCGGCGATCGTCGAGGGCCTGGCCCAGGCGGTCGTGAGCGGAGCGGTCCCCAAGGCCCTCCAGGGCGTCAAAGTTCTCGAAGTGGACATGGGCGGGCTCGTGGCCGGCGCCAAGTACAAAGGCGAATTCGAAGAGCGGTTCAAGGCGCTCATCGGCGAGGTCATCAAGTCGGCCGGCCGCCTCATCCTGTTCATCGACGAAGTCCACACCATCATGGGTGCGGGAAGCGGCGGCGCCGGTATGGACGCCGCCAATCTCCTCAAACCCGCCCTCGCCCGCGGCCAGCTCCGCCTGGTCGGCGCGACCACCGAAGAGGAGTACACCAAACACCTCGAAAAAGACAAGGCGCTCCTGCGCCGGTTCGAGAAGGTCAAGGTCGGGGAACCGCCCTTCGACGAGGCGGTGGCGATCGTCAACGGCGTGGCCGCAAAGTACGAGGAACACCACCGCGTGACTTTCAGCCCCGAGGCGCGCGTGGCCGCCGTCAAGTACGCCAAACGCTACCTCAGCGAGAAAAACCTCCCCGACATCGCCCTCGACATCATCGATGAAGCGGCCAGCGAATTCGGCGTCAAGAAAGAAATGGCCGAGCGCCTCCTGCCGGGGCTGGAAGCCGCTATGAAAGACATTGAGCCGCTCCTGGCGGCCGCCGACGGGGCCGGCCTGAGCGACGAGGACCAGCAAAAACTGCGCGCCCTCTACGAGACGTTCGCCGGGCAACTGGACGCCCTCGGCGGGTACTGGGGGCACCGCCTGGAGGTGCCGGAGGTGAGCGGCTGATGGCCAGACCCGAACTGACCCTGAAAGATATCCGCGAGGCCTTCGCCCGCCAGCAGCAACGCTGCCGCGATCTGGCCGAGGTGGTGCGGAACCTCCAGCCGGTCATCCACGAATCCGACATCGGCGCGGTCGTGGCCCGGCGGACCGGGATTCCCCTGTCGAAGATGATGACGGCCGAGAAGGACCGGCTCATTAATATGGAGGCGCACCTGGCCTCCAAAATCGTCGGACAGGAGAAGGCCATCACGAGCGTGGCCAACGCGATCCGCAAGGCGCGGGCCGGACTGAAACTGGCCAACCGCCCGGTCGGATCGTTCCTCTTCCTCGGCCCCACCGGCACCGGGAAGACCTACCTGCCCAAACTGCTCGCCGAATTCCTGTTCGACGACAAGAACGCCATGGTCCGGCTCGACATGTCCGAGTTCATGGAAAAACACTCGGTCGCCAAAATGATCGGCGCGCCCCCCGGCTATGTCGGGTATGAGGAAGGCGGCGTGCTGACCGAGGCGGTGCGGCGCAAACCCTTCTCGATCGTGCTCTTCGACGAGGTCGAAAAGGCCCACCCCGACGTCTTTAACATCCTCCTGCAGCTTCTTGACGACGGGCGGCTGACCGACGGGCAGAACCGGACGGTGGATTTCTCCAACTGCATCGTCGTCCTCACCTCCAACTACGCCGCCGACCTGATACTCGACGCCGACCGCGAAGGGCGGGAGGTCGACATGGACCAGGTCCGCGAATTCCTCTTCACCAAGTTCCGTCCGGAGTTTCTCAACCGCCTCAATGACATCATCATCTATCATACGTTCACCCCGGCCCAGGTGGAGACCATTGCGGGACTGGAATTTGCCCAGCTCGCCCGCATGCTCGCCGAACAGAACATCGCCGTCTCCCTGAGCCCCGAGGCGCGGGCCAAGCTCGCGCGCGACGGCTACACTTTCGAGCTGGGCGCCCGGCCGATCCAGCGCGTCATCGAGCGCGACATCACTAACCGCCTCTCGGTCGAGATCATCACCGGCACCCTCGCGCCCGGCGACGCCGTCGTCATCGCCGTACAGGACGATCAGTACGTGTTCACCCGAACCGGGGAATCCCGCGGATAACAATACTCAGATTCGGAGGATATCGGAATGGCCAACAACTTTTGGCTCGGAGCCCGCGAACGAAAGGTGAAGGACGACTCGATCCCGGTCGAGCTGCTTCCCTCGAACAAGACGCTCTATGTGGCCAAACTCAACAACGACGAGGCGGCCGGCGTCGAGCCGGTGGAGTGCAACAATCTCAAGCAGGTGTTCGAAAAGTTCCAGCCCTCCTTCTCCGCTGAGGTCGAGACCCTCGACGGCCAGTCGGCGCCGGCCGAGTTCAAAATCCGCGCCATGAAGGACTTCCAGTCCAAAGAACTCATCGAACAGAACGAGTACCTGCAGAAAGTCTACTTCAGCAAGGAAATCCTCAGCGATCTGGACAAACAGCTCAAGAAGAACACCGCCCTCAAGAAAACGCTGGAGGATCCCCAGACCCGGGAAGCCCTGCTGAAAGCGGCCAAATATTACGTGGAATTGTTGAGCGAATGAGAGCGAGGTAGAAGGTAATGGGCGAAGAAGAAAAACGGGCGGCCTCCTCCGGTCCGCAGGCCGACGCGAAACCCGCCAAAGCGAAAGAGCTGCTCTCCGACGAGGAGTTCGCAGGCATCCTGGGCGACGCTTTCGGCGACTTCAAGAAGTTCGCCGGGCTTTTGCCGTCGTTCAAGACGGCCGACGGCGACCTGGTCCGCGGCGTCGAGTGGCTCGACCCCAAAAAAGAATTCCAACGCAAAGAGTTCCTCACCAAGCCGGACCACGCCCGGCAGCGCCGGCTGCTCGCCGAGCGGCTCAAACTGTGGATCGAAATGCTCGCCGAGGGCGGCAGCATCGACGACCTCCGCAAGAAACTCAACGAGAAAGCCGCCCAGCTCGAGAGCAATCTCGAGAAGAACATGAAGAAGGTCCACAAGGCGGCCCGCGACCTGGAAACCGGCTACCGGGCCATCGATAAGTTCTTCGCCAACGCCCAGGCCGAACCGGACGCCAAGGTCAACGCCTGGTTCGCCAACGTGAGCGCCGAGGAACTCATGGACCCCGACGACAAGGAGAAGTTCGAACAGCTGAGCAAGGCCATCGCGGCCGAGTTCCGCGAGTGGGGCATCAAACGCTGCTACTCGATGTGCGTGGTTCCCGGCTACCTCGGCAGCGTCCAGAACATCGACACCCTTGCCCGCCAGATCGGCCTGCCCAACCGCGTGCACGTCGTCACCGACCTGCCCGATCTCGAGTCGGTCGAGGACATCATGGAGATGCTCGAAGATCCGAGCATGGACGGCCTCATGAGCAGCGACGAGTGCAAGCAGTACGTCTCGCTCTTCGCCAACTACCTCCTCGCCCGCAGCGCCAACCAGTACGAGGACGGCGACATGTGGGTGCCCCCCTCAGCCGCCGTGGCCGGCAAGATGTACCTCGGCGATGAAACCGTGGGCATGCAGCAGCCCGCCGCCGGCTACAAGTACGGCAAGATCAACGAGGCCAAGTACCTGCGCTTCCGCGCCAACCAGCCCGACGCCTCGAAGGTCAACGAGAAGGGCGTCAACCCCCTGGTCAGTTTCGAGGGCCAGGCGGTCGCCATGGGATCGTCCACCCTCTCCAACAAGGAGACCTTCAACGTCTACTCCATCCGGCGCACCTACGACTACGTGTACAAGACGCTCCGCAACTACCTGAACAAACAAACCTTCAACGTCATCGACCAGAAATTCATCGACACCCTGCGCAAGGACATCGACAAGTTCATGCGCGCCATCTCCGGCGGCGACAACATCCTCCAGGACTACACCGTGCAGGTCTACGCCGACGAGGAAATGCGTAAACGCCAGGAGGTGGACATCAAGGTCGCGCTGAACCCGAAGTACCCGGCGCGAACCTTCAACATCGAATTCACCGCCTGGAACGAGGATAATCAGACGGCGGTGAAGGACAAGTAGGCCGCCCGGTCGTCAGGAGCAAAAACTGTCGCGAATACGGAACGGTGACTTTCCAACGCAAACACTGGAAAAGGAAGGATTGCCATGGCACATCGCCCGAAACTCGAAATCGACGGGGTGGAGTACCCCCACGTGTACTCCGTGTCGTACCATGTGTACACGGCGAAGGATGAAACCGGGCGGCCCACCGACCGCGCCCACGCCGGCCTGATCAAGATCAAAGTCGAGTCGGCGGAAGACGGCAACGTGGACATCGCCCGCTGGGCGATGGACACCTCCAAGCCCAACTGGAAATCGGGAACGGTCGTCTTCTTCAACAAGGACGGGGCCGTGATGAAGGAACTGAGCTGGACCGACGGTTTCATCACGGATTTCCGGGAAACCATCCCGGACGTCAAGAACAATCCGGACGAGCAGATCTACCAGGAATTCGAGATCTCGTCGAACGCGATCATGATCGGCGACGCGGAGCTGCAGAATTACTGGGATAAGTAAGCGGCGCGCCGCGGCCGGGCGGCCGTGTGCCGCCCGGCCGGGCCGGCCGACAGGTCACTCATGACACCCGAATTTGACGCCGAATTCCGGGCCCGCCGCGCCGACGTCGGGGCCGACGCCCTCGCCCGCCGCGCCGAAAACGTGCCCCTCGACTACGGCACCCCTGTCGCCGCCCTCCTCCGGGTGGCCGGCAAAGAGATTAAGGCCGACATCCACTCCGTCCGCCTCAATCAGCACGTCTTCGGCCACCACGTCATGCAGGTACTCGTCCGGCGCGTCGGACTGGCCGAGGGGGGATCCGGAGAATTCGAGCAGATCTCCGAATCCGCAGGCTTCCTCGGCAAACCGGTCACCCTCGAACTGCGCCCCGAAGGCGGCGTCGTCGCCGGCGACCGCCGGCTCGAATTCATCGGCCTGATCACCGAGGTCCGTTTCGACCACACGATCGACGGCATCAACAGCGTGCTCATCACCGCCCACAGCCCCACGATCTCGATGGACCTGGTGCCGCGCACCCGCGTGTCGCCGCCCGGCGGCGCCTGCGGGACCATCATCGGCGGCATCCTCGGCGAACACCCCATCACCCAGGGCCGCGTCCAGAGCTCCCCGGTGGCCAGCGCCCCCGCCGGACTCAACCTCGAGGTCGACTCCGGCGTCCAGTACTTTGAAACCGACTACCGCTACCTCCGCCGCCTGGCCTCGGAACACCAGATGTTCGCCTACTACGACGGCCGGGCGTTCCACGTCGAGAAAGCCGCCGCCAACAACGAGCAGGTGCTCAAGTGGCGCGAGGAACTCGGCTCCTTCGCCGTCGGCATCGGCACCGGCCCCCTGGCGTTCCGGGGACAGGTGTGGGACCCCCGCCGGAAAGAAATGGTGACCGGGAGCGCCGACCGGTCCTCGATCCGCGCCGCCCTGTCGCCGCTGTCGCGCACGGCGCTCGACGGTTCTGAGCGCGTCTTCACCACCGCCGGCGTGTCGCTCCGCGTGAAGCACCCCGACCAGTCGAAGGTGGACGGGGCGCTGGCGCGCGAGGTCGAGGCCTCCGCCGGGCAGATGATGCTCTGCCGCGGGACCTCAATCGTCCCCGCCGTCACCGTGGGAAGCTGCGTGCGCGTGCGGGGCATGGACGAACTCGACGGCCAGTACTGGGTCACCGCGGTGCGGCACGAAGTCTCCGACAGCGGCAAGTACTACAACGAATTCGAGTGCACGCCCCTCGAACTGGCGCTCCCGCCCCTGCACACCGAACGCCACCGCCGCGGGTACTTCCAGACCGGCGTCGTCACCGACAACAACGACCCCGACGGGCTCGGCCGCGTCCGCGTCCGCCTCTCCTGGCAGGCCGAGGACCAGGCCTCCGAGTTCCTCCGCCTGCTCACCTTTGACGGCGGCCAGGGCCGCGGCTGGTTCGGACTGCCGGAGGTCGGCGACGAGGTCCTCGTGGCCTACGAGCGGGGCAATCCCGACGCCCCGGTCGTCCTCGGGTGTCTGTACAACGGGCAGGATACGCCGCCGAAAGCGACCGCCGATTGTCTCGATGGCGGCCAGGTGGCGACCAAAATTTTCCGCACCCGCCGCGGCAACGAGCTGGTGTTCGACGACCGCGACGGCACGGAGACGATCACCATCAACCAGCGCGACAACACCAACAAAATCGTCCTGGCCATGGATGGCCCCAAGATCGTGATCGAGACGACCGGGGATCTGCTCATGAAGGCGGCGGCCATCGCGGTCGAGTCGACCTCCGGTGACATCTCGATCAAATCGGCGGCGGCGCTCAAGGGCGAAGCGGCCGCCGACATCGACCTCAGCGCCCAGGCCAATTTCAAGAGCGAAGGCGCGATGAACTACGAGGCCAAGGGGGGCGTGGAATTCAAAGCCTCGGCGACCCAGGCGACCGTCGAGGGGAGCGCAATGACCACCGTCAAAGGCGGGATCGTCAAGATCAACTAGGTATCGCATGGAATTGCTCTCACTGCCCCTCCTGCCCGACGCCGGCCACTTCCCGAGAACCGCTCTCGACCGCAGCATCGTGTATTCCATCGGGCTGATCCTGACCTCCCGCCTCGGCATGATGCCTTTTCTGCCCGACTACGGGTGCGACCTGTGGGAGCGCGAGTTCACCGACCTGCCGACGGCGAACAAGGCGAACATCCGCGCCAGCCTCCGCAACTCCATCGACACCCACGAACGGCGCCTCTACAACGTCTCGGTGTCGTTCTCGGAGGCGCAAACGAGCTCCGGCCACGCCCTCGGCCTGCTGGTCCGGGTGACCGGCAACTACCGGGACGGGGCGGAGGAAAAAAAACTGCAGGCCGACTTTCACGTCGGGTGAGGCGGCTGCGAAATGGGTGATCCGGCATGACCGACCATCGCGGACGTTCCCAGGCGCAGATTTTCGCCGAACTCTACCGCCACCTGCGGCACTTCGACCCCACTATGCCGGAGTCGGCCGAACGGCTCGATCCCATCCTGCGCATCCTCCTCCAGGCCAACGCCTTCCAGCTCGCCCAGATCCACCAACGCCTCGACCAGACCTGGAACGAAGCCACCGCCTCGCTCATCAAATCCATCTGCCCCGAGAGCGGCCACTGGCCGGTCCCCGCCCATACCATCATGCGCTGTACGCCGGTCGATGATGCGGTCGAAGTCGATACCTACACCCGCTTCTACTACAAAGAGGAGCGCGAGGGCGGCCAGACGTTCTACTTCAGCCCGCTCACCGCGACCCGGGTGCTGGCCGCCGCCGTGGCCCACATCTACCTGGCCACCGACCGCACCGCCATCGAGGCGGTCCCGGCCGGGTCTGCGGCCGGTGCGCCCCGCCGGACGCGGACGCCCGCCGACGCCGCCGACCTCCGCGCCATCTACATCGCCCTCTCTCACCAAGGGCTGCGCTCGGCGCTCGACGGAGCCGTAGCCTTTCTCAGCGGCCCCCCCGAAATCCAGGGACAGCTCATGTGGGGCGAGTGGACTCCCGGCCGTCTCGACGGTTCGTTCTCCGGGGACGCCCGCATGTGCCCGGGCGTCGACGCCCGCTGGCCGGGCGCGGCCGACAGCGAGAGCGGCGACTGGGGCGGACTGCGCCGGTCGGAAGATATCTTCGTCAAACACCGCAACGCGTTCGTGAAAATACCCGCGGCCTTCGCCTCGGCCTGGGAACCGGGACCGATTGACCGCCGTCTCCGGGCGCTCTGCGCCGCCGGCGGCGTCGCCGTCCCGGGCGACCACGAGCGCTTCTACTGGATCAGGATCGACCTCCCCCCGCGCGGCTCCCGGGCGGCCTTCGCCGAACCTTTCGACCTCTGTTTCGACGCCGTCCTGGCCGTCAACACCCACGAGCAGGCGCTCTTCAAACACACGGGCGGCAACCGGCTGGTCGAGATCGAGATTCCCGACGACCTCGGCTCGGTCCTGGAGGTCAGCGCCGTCACTGATTCCGCCGGAAAAACCTACCGGGCCTCGTATGAAATCGGCGTCTCGCTCGACCGCAACGTCTACTCGCTCGAGGCGCGCGGCGACCGGCTGGTGCTCTGGTTCGATTTCTCAGAGTCGCTCGATCCGCCGCCCGACTCCATCACCGTCGCCTACACGGTGACCGCCGGCACGGCCGCCAACGGGATCGGAAAAGGCAAGATCACCAACCTCTACGAGAGCCACCCCGGCCTGTCGCGGGTGGCCAATATCACGCCCGTCTCCGGCGCCATTCCCTCCAAGACCGAGGCGCAGATTCTCGCCGAGGTCTCCGCCCGCCTGCGCCAGCGCGACCGGGCCATGACTTTCCGCGACCTCGAAACCTGGGCCCTCACCTTCGACCCCCGCATCAAGCGGGCCGAGGGCCGCAACAGCGTCGAGCGCCTCAACGGCGGCATCTGCCGGTGCGTTGTCGTGCGTATCGTCATCGACGCGGAAGATTTCCACAGCGAGGCCGAAGTTGACCTGCTGCGCAGCCGCCTGGTCAGCTTCCTGAAAGCCCGCGCCGCCGTCAACACCATCGTCATCGTCGAGGTCGTGCCGCAATGACCGCCGCCGGACCGCCCCTCATGCCCGATCTGTGCGACCGGCGCCAGAAACTCCACTACGTCACGGCGATCATCATCCTCCACAAACTCGGCGTCGACCCCGGCGCCGTCCACCTGCGGGCGGTGGGACCGTTCCTGAACTACCGCGGCGAGGTGCACTCGCAGGAGCCCGCTCCCGGAACGCCCCTGCACCCCGACACCGAGATCAGCCTCGACGTCGGGTACTCCAGCGTGGTCGACTATCTCCCTTACCAGTTTTTCCACGGCCTGGAGGGTGTCAGCCGCCTGAGCGGCGTGCACTGGGAAGACCGCGCCCGCGCCCTCATGGCGCCCTTCGACGGTTCCGTCATCCGCTGGACCGCCGAGGCTCGCCACGAGGTGATCCGGTTTTCCGGCGGCGCCACCGACCGCCGCCACGTTCTCCGCGTGCTCGACCTCTTCGGTTTCAGCCTGGAAACGGCCGCCATGACCACCTCCGAGGCCCTCTTCTGGCTGACCGTCATGCCCACTTTCAACAACTGGTCGGGAAACCCCGCGCGGGTCGCGCGCATCCTCCAGGCGGTGTTCGGCCTCCCGTTCTCCATCGCTGAGAACGTCCCCCTCCCGCAGGAGATCCCCCAGGACATTCAGACCCGCCTGGGACAGCAGTTCAGCCGGCTGGGAAACGAGCTGGTTCTCGGCCGGGAGTATACGGACCGCGACAACGGGTGCGAGGTGGTCGTGCACGAGGTCCCCGCCGACCGCGCCGCGGACTGGATCGAGGGAGGCGCCTGCCGGCAGCGCCTGGCGAACATCCTCGAGTTTAGCATGCCCGGACACATGGACTGCCGCATCAGGATCGAGGTGCGGGAAGAACCCGCCCCGCTGGGGGAAGGCCCCGCCGGCGCCTACCTCGGGGCCTCGCTGCGGCTCCACCGCGAGCCGGGGGCGGCCGCCGTACGTCCGGTCAATGAAGTTGACTCCACGGGGAGCAGGTTGTAGATTCGGATGAAGGAATCGGGGAAGAATGGATGAGTAATTTCCGCTTGTACTCGGTCAACTGGCAGGACGGCATGCTCGTCGCCCGCAAACACCTCCTCGACGAGGAGCGCTACGTCGAGGATCTGGCCCGCTGGTACGCCTATCCGGTGGGGGAGCGCTACGGGCTGGCGCGCAAGTCGTCTGACGGGCGGCCGGCGCTCGGCCTGACCGTGCTCGTGCACGGCGCCCGGGTGCGCGTCGAACTCAGCCGCTGCCAGGCCATCACCTCCGACGGGACGGTCATCGAGATCAACGAATCCGGCCCCGAGGTGCTCTTTGCTGAGGCGCCCTTGCAGGGGGACCGGATCGACGTGTTCCTCGCGGTCAATCGCGAGGCCAAGCGGCCGGTCGGGGCGCCCGATGCCCGTGAGCTGGTCCCGCGCGCGCCCTTCGCCGCCCGCGACTACGCCCTCCACCTCGGCGAACCGCCCGCGCTGCCGGAATCTGATTTCCTCCAGATCGCCCGGCTCAAGATCGCCGGCGGCGACGTCGTCCAGGCGCCCGACTACTATCCCGCGTGCCTGTCGATGTACGCGACCGACGGCGCCTACGAGAAACACAAGGAGTACTGCAACCGCCTGGAGAGCCTCATGGCGGTCATCTCGCGCGCCCACCTGGTGGCCGCGACCGCCCCCCCGGCCGGCGGCCGCAACGAGCTCCCGGCGGGGATCGAGGCGCTCTGCGATCGCGTCGGCGCGCAACTGGCGGCCACCTTCGACCTCCTCGCCCTCGGACCCGCCGCGCCCCACCCTCACGAGGTCGTGGTCTTCTTCAAGCGCCTCTTCCGCACTGTCGCCACCGCGCTCGCCTACCGCCCGGCGGTCAAGGACTACCTCAACGACCGGCTCTTCTCCCGCACCCTCGGCTCGAGCATGGGCGCCTTCGTCTCCCAGATCGACAGCTTCCTCCTCACCGAATACAACCACCGCGGTCTCTCGGAGCATTTTCACGCCATCGACGCCGTCCTCCGCCTGCTCCAGGAGACCTTCTCCTTCCTCGCCCAGAGCGACCGGATCGCCCCCGAACCGTCGATCACCGAGACCGTCGAGTACCAGGGACGCACGTATGCGATGGCGGCGACTTCGGGCCTGCGCTGCGAGGAGCGCGACGGTCTGTGCTACCTGCTGGTCTCCCTGCCGGCGGCCATCTCCCTCTCCGACCTCGTCGTGCTGATGGCCAAGGAGCTGTTCGACGTGAGCCAGTGGAACGCCATGCAGGTGCGCCTGGGAATGAATGACGCGCTCGGCCTCGGCCAGACCGACCCCGTGAAAGTCGACACGGTCACCTACGGCAGTAAGGTCGTGCTCCGGGCGCAGGACATGGTGCGCAACGCCGCCGTCAAACAGGTCAACCTGATCTTCAGGGGAAAAGGCGACGTCCGGAAATTCCGGGAACTGAAACCGTCCGAACTCCTGATCTACACGGCCGATTAACGCCCGAACCGGGGCTGTGCTATGGAAATAAAGCAGTACATCGACGACCTCTTCCGCTACCTCGCCACCTACGAGACGAGTTATACGTCGTTTCAGACGGAGGCGTTCCTGCAGACGTACAACGGGATTCGGGCGGTCTTCACCGCCCTGCGGCAGCAGCGCAACCAGGCCGTGGAGACCGACTACACCTTCCTCGATTTCATCCAGAGCTCGCCGCCGGCGGGATCCGACTTGCGCACGGTGACCGTGCAGCTGCTCATTACGTTTTTCGAGTCGGAGGCCGATGTCGACGGCCGGTCGAATCAAGCTTACACCTATGTGCGCGGGCTGCGGGCGATCAAGCAGGATGCGCCCTACCTGGAAGATCATTTGCTGCCGATCCTGTTCCGTCCGACCGCCCTCCGGACTAATTTCGCGCTCAACCGGTTTCTGCTTGAGGAGATGGCGCGGTTCCTCAATTCCTACGGCCCGCCGCTCGACATCGGCCGAGGCGTCGAGAGCTTCAGCGCCCTGCGGGACGACCGCAAGATTCTCGAGTTGTGTCGGCGGCGCCTCCGCTTGGGCGCGAACCTGGTGGAGGATCGCGCCAGCCTGGAGTTCAGCCTCCGGAACGCCGGCGCCTTCGACCAGCTCAAAAAGCAGGGACCGCTCTACGAGCAGTACCTCAAGGAGTGGGGACTGCTGCGCGAGCGCGAGCGCTTCTGGTCCCGCGTCGGCCGGTCGCTCGCCGCCACGGGGCGCAAAGCCAAGGGGCTCTTCCAGAGCTCCCGGTATTCGAGCCTGATGTTCACCCAGCGGCGACCGGCGGTCGCGCTCCAGATCGGCCTGGTGCTCGTGTGGATCGCCTGCGCCATCCTCGCCCCGGTCCTCTGGGGCAAGTACTCGGATTCCCGGTACCGGGATCTCGATCGCCGGGTGAACGAACTAAGGCAGCAGGTAACACCCTGAGAACGGGACCGCCGCGGTCCCGATCAAGGAAAGGCTTTCGTGGATTTCGCAAAAGTGCTCAGTCTGGGAAAGAAGGCGGGCAAGGGCTCGAAGAAAAAGGGCGGCGCGGGCCGCACCGATACCGGCTTCTCCTGGCCCGCGGGCGTCCGCATCGGCGTCTACGGGCACTGGAACTCGGGGAAGACCGTCTATTTCACGGTCCTCAACGAGGACTGCAAGTTCGCCCGCGACCTCCAGATCGCGGTGACCGACAACGCCACCGCTGCGGCTTTCCTGGCCCACCGCGAAGCGATCTGGGGCGTGGCCGCGGCTGCCGGCGAAGGTACCCGGATCGACACCCGCCGCGACCGCAAATTCCCCGACTCCACCAAGACCGACCGCGTCCTCCAGTTCACCGCCATCCTCGGCGGCGGCGACCGCATTCCCATCGTGAGCTACGATTACCCCGGCGACGCCGTCGCCATCGGCACCTCCAGCGAGTTCGCCCCCAAAGTGCGCAACTTCACAGCCGGGTGCGACGGCCTCCTGTTCTTCTTCGACCCGAAAGCGCTCCCCTCCGAATCGGACTGGCAGTCCCACGCGGCCTCGTTCGTCAACATGCTCCGCGAGCTGGGACCGCTGGACCGCAACCTGTCCATTCCCATCGGGTTGGTGGTGACCAAGGCGGACAGTCTCCCCGGTTTTCGCGGGGAGGCGCAGGTGAGCCTCGTGCCGCACGGGCAGGAGCGCACCATCTGCCGCGAGTACGAGGAATTCCTGGTGGAGGCGCTGGCCTTCCCCGAAGTGGCGGGCAACCAGGAATGGGCCGGGTCAGTCCGCGAAATCCTCGTCAAAACCAAGGAGTTCATCCGGGTCGTCCTCGGCCGGACGCTCGACTTCCAGATCTTCTTCGTCTCGAGCACCGGCTCTCAGCCCGAGAAGATCGGGGCCGAGAAGGGGCGGAGCCTCTACAGGCCGCCGGAGAAAATGAGCCCGGTGGGACTGCGCGAGCCGATCCGGTGGCTCCTGCAGGCGGTTGTGCGCAACCGGCGGCTGGCCCGCCTGCGCACCGTCAAACGCTATGTCCGCAACGCCGCCCTGCTGTGGATTCTCGTCTGCAGCCTCGCCTTCGGCTGGCACCTCTGGTGGCAGCTCGGGCGGACGACCGGCCTGGAGGACAGCATCCGCCACGGCCGGACGGCCGCCGCCACCAGCACCGAAGAGCGCAACAAGATCGGCACCGAATACAACGGGTATGCAGGACGGTGGCTGGTGGCCAAGGTTTTCAGCAAGTTCCAGGCGCCCGCCCGAGAAATGGCCAAGCTCTATCGCAGCCTGAAGACCGAAAGCGAAACCTCCGAGTTCGACGAGGTAATCCAGCGGCTTGCCGGCGTCATCAAGAACGAGACCGCCTGGCCCGCGTACGATGTCGTGGCCTCCCGGTTGCAGCCGTCCCCCGCCTATGTCGAGCTGCGCGAGGAGGTCGCCCGGTATGCGGCGGACTCCGCCGCGCCCGTCGGCCGCCGGGCCGCCCGCGTGATGAACGCTTGGAGCAAGTTTGACTCATGCCAGGTCGACAGGTCGGATTCACAGCGCTGGAGTAATCTCCAGGCCACCGTGAACAGCTATCAGGCCAACTACAAGCCGGAAATGAACCCGGCCGAAATCCAGTTGTACTCGGCTTTCACCGCGGCCGCCGCGGCCCATGCGGAAAAAGTGGAAGTTCAGGCCCAGGTGGAGCAGGCCGGCGATCAGTTCGCCGACATCATCAAACGCATCAACGGCGACCCCACCCCGGCCTTCCGCCTTGACGCCGGTGCCCAGGAGCTCCGTGACTACCTCGTGCAGCTCCAGATGGATCCGCAGAAATACGGCAAGGAAATCAAGGCCGTAACGGACTATCTCAGCGAGGTCAAGAAGTGGGAGTCGCGCCAGACTTTCAACTATCGCGTCGACATCGTGCCCGATGGCACCCACCTGCACATGCAGGTAGTGGGCGACGGTGAGGAACCGAACTGGTCGGACGCCAACAACCAACTCTTCGCCGATGAGGCGGGCAACGTTATGTGGAAAGTGGGGGATGTTGTCTATGTTGTTCTTCACAAGGCGCACGTCGGCCAGGACGAGTCGTGGGGAAGGAGCTTTGATAGCCGGGTGATTCTCCGCGACCCCTACGCGCTGTTCGAACTCGAAAAGGAAATCAAGTTCGGGCAGTTCGGCTCCGCCAAAATCTCGTTCGTCCCCAAGAGCCTGTCCGAGAGACTGCCCGTGTTGAAGAAGTGAGCGAATGTGGGATATCGGAACGATAGTTGCCGGAGGAGGATCTGATATGTGTCAACGGACTTGTCGCCAGTGGATCGGCGCCGCCGCCGCGGCGTTCGCTGTAGTGCTTCTCGCGGTCCCGAGTTATGCCGGGAAGGTCGAGCTGCCCAAGGGCAGCAAACTGGTCGTTGCGTTTGAGGGAAACGTGTCGTCCAGCGTGTTTGCGGTCGGCGACAGCCTCCCCATCGTTCTTCAGGAGGACGTTACGGTCGGCGGCCTCGTCCTCGTGGAGAAGGGCGCGCGGGGCACGGCGGTGGTCGCGAAGGCCGAAAAATCCGGCCGGGCGGGCAAACCCGGCATGATCGCGGTGATATTCGTCGACCTGAAACCCAAGGGGCAGTACCCGCTCCTCGATGTGCCCGCCATCGCATTGGAGGGTGGCACCAACGAGCTTAAGGGGAAGGGGAAGAAGGTCCTTTCGTACCTGTTCATTTTCGGCCTGTTCATCAAGGGCGGCGAGGGCAAGGTGCCGGCGGGCAGTACGTTTGAGGCCACCGTCGCCGAAAGCGTCAAGTTCGAAGTGCAGTAGCGCGCTTGCAGCCCCCGCCGGGGCCGCGCCGCCGCGACGGCCGCGGGATCGGCCGCGCGACTCGGGGCCGCAGTTTCCGGCCCGCCATCCGGGGCGAAAGCGGGCGCCCCACAGGTCTGGCTCATGACTCTTATCGAAGAAGAGAGAATCTTCCGCGATCTCCTGCGCGGCTGCGACGGCTTTACCGGATCCATCTTCCGGTTCATCCTGCGCCTCATCCACGTGCACGTGCTCGAAGTGGAGGACGTGCTGTTCCATCTCAACAGCGCGGTCATGATGCCGGCGCGGCCCGCCGGCCTAACGTCCGCCGACGGGACCGAGGACGACGTCTCCGATTCCGATGACGCGCGCGTTCAGCAGCAGCAGGACGCAGTCTCGGGCCTCGACGTCATCGGCGTCGCCCTCCGCCAGTTCGAGTTCGACCCGGCCAAGCGTCTCCTCATCGCCGGGCACACCGACACCTCCGGGGAGCCGGCCATGAATTTCGCGCTCTCCGATCTCCGCGCCCGGAATGTGTTCGCGCTGCTGACTGGCAATCGCGCCGAGTGGGCGCGGATCTCGGCCGACCGGCACCGGATTGAGGACTACCAGCAGATCCTCACCTGGATCAGCGGGGAGCCGCGCTGGGGATGGCCCTGCGACCCGCAGGGAATCGACAACACCTGGGGCACCCACACCCGCGACGCCACCGAGCAGTTCGTCCAGCGCTACAACGCCGCCTTCGCATCGTCCCCGGCCGATCTCCCGGCCGACGGATCTCCGCCCCCGCCCGACTACCGGGCGCCGCTTCCGGCGAACATGCACCGGCAGATCGACGGGGCCGCCGGCCACCGCTGGCCGGAGCCGGGCTGGGCCGCCTTCTTCGACCTGTACCAGGACCACCTGGCCCACCGTCTGGGCCTCTCTGTCCCCGACCTCGTCAGCCTGCAGACCAACCGGCCCCGCTTTATTTCCGAGGATGTGAAATTTGTCGGCTGCGGCGAGTCCTTCCCCGTCGACGATGCCGAGCGCAGCAACTACCGCTCCCAGCTCAACCGCCGCGTGGAACTGCTCTTTTTCGACGCCCACGAGGTGCCGAACCTGGACGCGCCGACCATGGCCTGCCCGGCCGACCGGACACGCGTGCACGAGCGGGCCGAGTGCCCGCTGTACAACGGTTGCCACTACCTCCCGGTCTACATCAGCCCCGAGGACCTCACCGCGGTTGCCTACCACCTCCAGTTCATGTACTGGGACCGCATCAGCGGCAGCCGGGAGTGCGTCCCGGAGGGACTGGAGATCCAGGCGTTCGAGGACGGCGACGCGCCGGTAGCCGCGCGCGTGCAGTACTCCGGCGGGACCTACACCGTGAAAGTGCCGCACAACCCCGCGCGCACGAAGCTGTACTTCCAGTTTGCCGCCCCCGGCAAGTGGATCTTCACGGCCGATGCGTCGTCCGCCTCCCCGCGGCTGGTCGATCTCACCCCGGAGCAGTACGCCGCGCTGCCGGCCCACGAGCGCGCCCATTACTATGACCTGCCGGCGGTCTGGTCCTCGCGCAACTACTGGACGCGCGGCGCCGGCGCCGCCTACACCGGCGGCAAGCGGTTCGAGGAGGTCATGGCCGCCGACCGCCAACTCAAACCCTACGGCGCCAACACCACCACCTTCGAGCAGCCGCTCGTCTTTTCTCTGGACGATATTGTGCTGCTCGATAGCGTCGGCGGCAGCCAGGATATCAAGGACGCCAACCACCGGGGCGCCGAGCGCAATCTCGCCGCCAAGTCGCGGGTCAAGCTCCTGGTGGTCGACCCGGCCACGGGATTCCTCAAGCTGTACCAGCCGGGCGCCGACCTGAACTCCGCCCGGATCCCGTTCGCCCGGAATCTCATCACCGAGCCCGCCGAAGACGTCAAAATCGTTTTCTTCCGCGACGGGTTCTATCCCGTGGGCCGCCGGCGCACCGAGCCCTCGCCGAACTGGCCGGCCAACGGATTCGTGGTCGGCGCGCGCGCCGCCGTGCGCAACGACAGCGACTACCACTGCACCTGGGCGCTTCAGGAAACCCGCACCGAATTCGCCTCCACCGGCGATTTCGACCTGCACTACTTCCACGCACTTCATGTGGACGACGAGCACCCGATCTCGTTCACCATCTCGTATGCGTCGATGAGCTTCATGGCCGATACCCGCGCCCCGGCTCAGTTCGGACCGATCCCCACCGAGGCCGAGGTCGACAACTTCCGCAACCAGGGATGCTATCGGGCCATGGATGTGTGGAACCGGAAACAGCTCTTCATGGAGGAAATCGCGCCTTCCGCGCGCACGGTCATTATCCGGCATTTCTATTTCTTCGACGAGCGGGAGCATTTCAAGCCGACAGCGCCGGCGGGCGGGTGGGTGAACTGCAATTTCGACAACCAACCGTCGGATAACGCCGCCGACAACTTCGAGACCCTCTTCGCCCAGCAGGCGCTGCGCGACGCCGAGCGCGATGCCCTGGGCGGCAAGGCGAAATTCCTCGCCCTCGTCTGCCGCAACGAAAACGGCGACTGGGGCCCGGCCTACCAATGGGCCATTCGCGACTCCGCCAACCGCCCCTACTCGCTGCTCAAACTGAACAAGTCCTGCTACCAGGATACGCCCACCATCCTGAACGGCATCAGCGTCACCGAGCACGGCGACACCTGGGTGCCGAATACGATGGCGCACGAACTGGGCCACGGCACGGGCCAGCCCGATGAGTACATCCGCCGCCAGTTCACGCCGCATTCGGGCGCGAACGCCGGCGCCAACGCCAATTTCATTCAGCACTACATCCCCTACTCCATGCCGTTCAACAACGGCTCGCTCATGTACTGGAACTGCGCCCCCCGGTTGCGGTACCTCTGGTACCCGATGCGCAAGATCAACGTGGAGAGCCGCCGGGTGGGATCGCCGCTGCGCGCCCTGCTTCCGGACAAGACCTTCGTGGCCCGCCTCGACCGCCCCTCCTTCGTTTTCACCTTCCACCGCAAAGTCACCGGCGGCAACCCCTCCGTCCCGGCCGTCAAAGAGGACCCGATCGCAAGCGAGAAGCAATACGAGCTCACCTCGAGCCCCGTGCGCAAGCTCAGCCTTGAGCTGTACGACGTCGGCCGGGACGAGTCGTCCCGCGACACCTTCCACGCCGCCCAGGGCGGCCGCGTCTACCACGCCGTGCTGGTCGTGCGCGTGCTCATGAAAATCGAGTGGACCGGATCGTGGACCGACAACCGCAAGCGCGACCGCATCGTCGAAATCGAAGATGCCTTCAAGGCCTGGGGCGGACACTACCGGCTGGAGGGCGGCACCGGCGACATCCGCGACATCTACATCCACTTCCTGCCCGGCTTCTATGCCTCCAGCGACGGCGACACCGAGTCCGACAAGCATTACGACGTCGAGCTGACGCGGGGGGCCGAGACCGCCATCAGCACCGGCTTCTGGGACAGTTCCGATCTCGAGGTAAGCCGCGTCATCACCGGCGCCCAGCTCGTCGATTACTTTTTCAACCGCGCCTCCGGCCAGACCGGCGAGCAGGCGCTCCACTTCCTCGCGGATTGGGCCGATGGCCGCCTTCCGGGAACGTTCACGCTGCACAGTTGGGGCGGCCCGCCGTAAGGGGGACCGGCCGCAAAGGCGAAACCAATGATACCGCGTCGTCAACATCCAGCCGCCTTCGAAAGGAATGGGAACTATGGTCAAATGGCCGACCCTCATCGGCGCCTTCCTCGCGCTGGTCGTGTGCGCGCAACCGGCTCATCAGGAGAACACCGTGACCGATAACCTCATCCTCAATCCCCGCGAGTGGGGCGACCGCCAGAGCACCGGCTATCTGCCGGTGTCCGGACGGCTCGGACAGGAGACCGTGTGGCAGAAGGCGGCCGATGCGGCCGGCGACTCCGTGCTCCCGCACCATCTCTGCCTCATCGGCGACCGCATCGCCGTGTGGTACGGCCGCCGCCTCGACCTGCGCAGCGCGGCCACCGGCGAACCCCTCTGGTCGCAGGAGACGCTCGAAAACTGCTCGTTCGAAGCGCAGAGAGACGGCCTTGTTGCCTTCGATGAACACGGTGCCTTCCGGCTGCTCCGCTATGACGGCACTTACGGCGAGCGCGTCCGGGCGCCGCTGTACAACGGCGCCGGACGCGTCTTTGTCGCTGATGCCTCCGCCGACGCCGTCTTCCTCTGCGCCCAGATGCACCCCGGACCGACGAGTACGGCGGGGGAGAAGGTCGTCGGCCCGGAGATCATCCTCGCCGCCCTCAACCGGGGCGCCAACGAGCTGGCCTGGTCGGTGATCCGGGACGGTTTTCTCATCGCGGCCCTGATCAGTCCGGACGGCCGCCAGGCTTGCCTCGCGACCCGGGACCGGCTGCTCCTCGCCGCCCTCCCGGCGGCGGCCGCCTACGATCCGGCCGCCGAACTCGAGGTTGCGGTGATCGAGATCCCGTTCGACAGCGTGATCGCCTGCGCCTATTCGCACGCCGGCGAGATCCTGGCGGTGGCCGAAAAATCCGACAACCCCGAGGGCCGACGCGAGCGTGCCCTCTTTGTCCTGTCGTCCGCCGGCGAGGAGCGCCGCCGCCTCCCGCTGGCCGGGGCGGGAAGTCTCGCGCAGCCGCCGGCGAGTTTTCCCGACGGCGACGTCTGCCTCTCGCTCGGCCGCGAAATCTGGCGCCTCCGCGGCGGCGAGAAGCTCTGGGTGCAGAAAATCCCTGCCGAGCCGGGACAGATCCTCATCACGCTGCTGAAAGACGGCTCCCTCCTCGCCGCCGCCGGAAAACTGCTGCTGCAACTGTCCCCGGAGGGCGAGGAAATCAGCCGCCGGATTGTCGACGGGCCGATCACCTGCCGGCCTGTCATGGATCCGCAGGGCCGCGTCTATGTCGCCGGCCCCGGCGGCGTCTACTGCCTCCGCTAGGATCTCATCTGCCGGGGCCGTCTGCGCGCATCGGGCCGCGCGAACCCGCCGCCTGCGCGAAAGCGAAGCCATGGTGAATTCATACGGGAATGTTCTTCAGGCGATCGGCGACACGTCGATGGTGCAGCTCCGCAGAGTCGCGCCGCCGGGCGCCGCCGCCATTGTCGCCAAGCTCGAGTGGGAAAACCCTACCGGGAGCATGAAAGACCGCGCCGCTCTGGCCATGATCGCCCGGGCCGAGGCCGACGGCCGGCTGAAATCCGGCGACACGGTTGTCGAGTACACCGGCGGAAGCACCGGCATCTCGCTGGCCCTCGTCTGTCTCGCCCGGGGGTACCGCCTGCGCATCGTCTCCTCCGATGCTTTCAGCCGGGACAAGCTCAGGCACATGGCGGCCCTGGGCGCGGAGCTGACCCTGGTCCCCAGCGAGGGCGGCCTGACCACCAAGAAGCTCATTCTCGATATGATCGAGGCCGCCCGCGAGCTCAGCCGGCAACCCCGCACCTACTGGACCAACCAGCTCAGCAACGCCGACAGCATCGAGGGCTACCGGTCCCTCGGCGAGGAGATCTGGACCCAGACCGGCGGCCGGGTCGATGCCTTCGTGCACTGCGTCGGCACGGCCGCGTCGCTGCGCGGTGTCGCCGCCGTCCTGAAAGAGCGCCGACCCGCCATCCGCGTGGCGGCCGTCGAGCCGGCGGAATCCGCCGTCCTCTCCGGGGGCCGCCCGGGACCGCACAAGATCGAGGGCGTGGGGATCGGCTACACCCCGCCCCTGTGGGATCCCGGCCTGGTCGATGAGATTGTCGCGGTGGGCACCGCCGAGGCCAAGGCGATGGCGCGGCGGCTCGCGCGCGAGGAGGGGATCTTTGCGGGAACTTCGTCGGGGGCGAACGTCCTCGCGGCCATCGCGGTCGCCCGGCGGCTCGGCCCCCGGGCCACGGTCGTCACCCTGATGGCGGACACGGGGCTGAAATACGTGAGCACCGACGTATTCGAGGGATAGGGGAGGGTCCGCCGCCGGCTACAGCGCCGCGCTTAGCGCGGCGCCATCAAAAACTCGTGCATGGAGCGGGCGGCCTTGCGACCGGCTCCCATCGCGAGAATCACCGTCGCCGCACCCGTCACCACGTCGCCGCCCGCCCACACCCGCGCCAGTGAGGTGCGCCCGGTCGCGTCATCGGCCACGATGTTCCCCTTCTTGCCGATCTCCAGCCCCGCCGTCGTCGTCGGTATCAGCGGGTTCGGGCTGTTTCCGATCGCGCACACGACCGCGTCGACGGCCACCCGGAAATTCGAATCCTTGACCGGCACCGGCGAGCGGCGCCCGGAGGCGTCCGGCTCGCCAAGTTCCATGCGGATGCACTCGATCTCCCGCACCCAGCCGTCGCTGTCGCCGATGTACTTCACCGGCAGCGTCAGCAAATCCAGAATCACCCCCTCCTCCTCCGCGTTCTCGACCTCCTCGAGCCGCGCCGGCAACTCCTGGCGGGAGCGGCGGTAGATGATGCGCGTCTCCGCGCCCAGGCGGAGGGCGGTGCGGGCGCAGTCCATGGCGACGTTGCCGCCGCCGATCACCGCCACCCGCGTGTGCCCCTTGATCGGCGTCGGGGAGTCGGGGAAGAGGTACCCCTTCATCAGATTCATCCGCGTGAGGTACTCGTTGGCGGAGTAGACGCCGTTGAGGTTCTCGCCGGGTATCTGCATAAACCAGGGGAGTCCGGCGCCCGCCCCGATGAAGATCGCGTCGAATTCCTCAAGCAGGCGGGCGAGCGGCCGCGTCTTGCCCACGACGAAATCGGTGATGATCTCCACGCCCAGCATGCGCAGGTAGTTCACCTCGCGCGCGACGATCGCTTTGGGCAGCCGGAACTCGGGGATCCCGTACATCAGGACCCCCCCCATCTTGTGGAGCGCCTCGAAGATCGTGACCCGGTGGCCCAGCTTGATCAGGTCGCCCGCGACTGTCAGGCCCGCCGGCCCTCCGCCGACAACCGCGATCGTGCGCCCGGTCGGCGCGGGGATCGACGGGAGCTCGGGATCCCCCTGGGCCGCCTCCCAGTCGGCGAGGAACCGCTCGAGCCGCCCGATCGCCACCGCGCAGCCCTTCTTCTCCAGCAGGCAGGTCTTCTCGCACTGCTCTTCCTGCGGGCAGACGCGGCCGCACACGGCCGGGAGACAGTTCTTCTCCTTGAGGACCCGCGTGCCGCCGGCGAAATCGCCGTCGGCAATGTGCTGGATGAACCCCGGGATGTCGATCTCGACCGGGCAGTTGCTCACGCACTTCGGCTTCTTGCACTGCAGGCAGCGCTTCGCCTCGGCCACGGCCGTCGCGATCGGGTAGCCCAGCGCCACCTCGTGAAAGTTGCGCCGGCGCACCTCGGCCGCCTGCTTGGGCATCTCCCGCCGGTGCGGGTCGATCTTCTTTCGCTGCGGTTCTTCTGTCATGGCGCCTCGTCCCTCGGTTACGCGTTGCCGGCGTGCTCCTCGCACCGGCTCGTCGACTGCGGAATAATCTCTTCGGTCAAATACGACTTGCGGCGCTGGAGAAGCTCAGTCCAGTCGACCTCGTGGCCGTCAAAGTCCGGACCGTCGACACAGGCGAAGCGGGTGGCGCCGCCGACCGAGACCCGGCAGACGCCGCACATGCCCGTGCCGTCGATCATGATCGGGTTCAGGCTGACGATCGTCTTGATGCCGAGGGGGCGGGTCATGTCCGACACCCGCTTCATCAGGAACGTGCAGCCGTTGACGATGGCGCGATTTATCGGGCCCGACTCCTGCCCGATCACCTCCGACAGGCGCGGCACGTGCCCGCGCAGACCGCGCGTCCCGTCCCGCGTGATCCAGACCACCCGGTGCGCCGCCGCCCGCAGCTTGTCGTCCCAGAACGTGAGGTAGGAGCTGCGGGCCTCGCCGACGACGATGACGCGGTTGCCCCGCTCGCGCAGCGCCCGCGCGATCGGGTAAATGCTCCCGATCCCGTAGCATCCCCCGACGCACAGCACCGTGCCGTAGGTGTCGATCTCCGTCTCCTTCCCGAGCGGACCGACGACCGTGAGAAGGCTTTCCCCTGGCCGGACGTTGGAGAGGCGGTTGGTGGTGGCGCCGACGTTCTTGTAGACGACGACGATCGTGCCGTCGCGGGCGTCCCAGTCGGATATCGACAGCGGAATGCGCTCGCCGTCATCCTCGGCCCGGACGATCACGAACTGTCCCGGCCGCGCCTCGCGCGACACGTGGGGCGCCTCCACCCGGAGCATGTGGATGTTCGGGACGACCATGCGGTTGTCGATTACTTTATACATGGCATTTCCTCACCTGCACGCGGCGCGGGTTCGCACCGTCGAGTTCGCCCGGCGGCAGCACCACGTGGAGCAGACCCTCGGGCTGCGCCGCCGTCACGCACACCGGCCAGCACCGGTCCAGCCCCTCTGCGGTAACCGCCACCGTCTCGCCGTCGGCAATCCCCATCGTCCGGGCGTCGACCGGGTTCATCTCGACCACCCGCAGCGGATAGAGCCGCGACAGACCGGCCACCCGGTCGGCCATGGCGAACCCCCGGTGGGTGTGCTCGAGGTTGGTGGTTAATAGCAGAAACGGATTTGTCGCCGAGCCGTCCGACCGGGGTGCGGACGCGGCCGCGGGCAAGTCGCACTCGGCCAGCGGCCACCGGTGCGGCGCCCGCGCGGGTGCATCGAATGCGTCGAAACCTTCGATCAGAGTCGCGATCTCCTCGTGGATCTCCCGCGCCGAGCCGAACGCGAACCCCGCCGCACCCATGGCGCGCGCGATCCGGCAGACAATCTCCCAGTCGGGCGCCGCGTCCCCCGGCGGGTCGAGCGCCCGGTGCAGCCGCTGGACGCGCCCCTCCCCGTTGATCACCGTGCCGTCGGTCTCGCTGAACGCCGCCGCCGGCAGCACGAGGTCGGCCCCGGTGAGGTCCGGCGGGTGGAAGATGTTCTGGAATATCACCGTCTCGGCGCCGGCCCGCGGATTCGGGATCACCTCCCCCAGAAGGTAGAGGACCTTCCGGCGCGGGCCGCGGCCGACCAGGGAACTGTTCCACTGCGCGCCTTCCGCCGGCAGCGCGGACTGCCAGCGCCGGGCGAGGCGGTCCCGGGCGGCGGTGTCGGCCCAGGCTGCCCCGCCGGGGAGCAGCTCGCCGACCGCGCCCATGAGCAGGGCGCCGAGGAAGTTGTTCTGGGAGGGAAGCGGCATCACCGCGGCCCCGAGCGCCGCCGCCCAGGCGTGCACCGCCCGCAGCAGGTCGGGCCCGTCCGTCCGGTCCAACAGCATCGGCCCGAGCAGGATCACCGTCCGCCCCGACTCCCTGATCGTCCCCGCGGCGGCGGCGATATCCGCTCCGCCCGTGGTCTTTCCCCGCCCGCCGCGCGCGGCCGGAGCCGTCGCGGCCATCAACTCCCGGAGCAGCTCCCCCTCCTGGCCGGCGGCCGGCCGGAGCCAGTGAGCGGCGATCTGCGCCAGATCGTGCGGCCGGTGGTGAATCGTGACAATGCGCGCGCCCCGCCGGAACGCCTTGCGCAACTCGGCCCCGATCACCGACCGGCCGAAACGCGTATCCAGCCCGATCGCGATCACGGCCTCCGCCCGGCGCAAATCCTCCAGCGTCGCCGGCGCCCGCAGGTGCTCGACGTACGGCGCGCAACTCGCCCCGTAGGCCAGGCGGAACGTCGTGTCAATGTTGTTCGAACGCATGACCGCGCGTGCGAATTTCTGCGCCACGTAGAGATCCTCGTTGCTGCAGTTCGCCGAAACGAGCAGGCCGAACTCCTCCGGTGGGCACGCGGTCAGCCGCTCGGCCGCCAGAGTCGCCGCCTCCTCCCAGCCGATGTCGACCAGTACCCCGTCGCGCAGCTTGTACGCGTGCCGGAGCCGCCGCGGATGGGACACAATCTCGGGGATACAGAACCGCCCCTTCACACATAGCTGCCCCCGATTGACCAGGTCGTCCTCGGCCGGCAGCGCCCCGACCACTTCGTCTTTCTTGACCTGCAGGCGCACCTGGCAGCCGACACCGCAAAACGGGCACGTCGTGGTGACCTCGCGCTCGGCGGCCCCTTTCCATTTGCGCGCTTTCTCCGCCAGCGCGCCGGTCGGGCACACCGACACGCACGCGCCGCAGAACTCGCAGCCGGCCTCGAGATGCGTCCGGTCGAACGCCGGACCGATCACCGTTTGCGGCCCCCGCCGCAGAAAGGTCAGTGTCCCCGCCGTCCGGATCTCCTGGCACATCCGCACGCACCGCCCGCAGAGAATGCAGAGGTTGTAGTCGCGGTCGAAAAACGGATCGTCCTTGTGCACCGGTAGGTTGCGGTAGTAGACGGGGTAGCCGATCTCGGTGATGCCGAGCCGGGCCGCCACCTCCTGCAGTTCGCACTGGCCGTCGTTCGGGCAGTAGCGGCATCCGGTGGTCACGCCGGCCTTCCGAATCGTGGCCGAGTACTGCCGGCATTCGTCCTGCTCGTCGCACACCAGGCAGCTGCACGGATGCTCGCTCAGGATCAGGCGGAGAATCTCGGTGCGGATCTCGTGCAGTTGGGCGGTGTGGGTGCGGATCACCATGCCCGATTCGGCCGGCGTCGTGCAGGCGGTCGGAAAACCGCGCATCCCGTCAACCTCGACAATGCACATCCGGCACCCGCCGTAGGGCGTGAGGTCCTTGTGGGCGCACAGGGTCGGGATGTAGAGGCCGGCCGCGCGCGCGATCTCCAGAATGGTCGCCCCGCGCGCCGCGCTCAGGGAACGGCTGTCGATGGTGACGGTGACGGGGTCATGGGGTGAGTTCATTGGGCACACTCCGTTTGGACCGGATGATGATGGCGTCGCCGGCGATGGCGTCGAAACGGCAGATCTCGTAACACGCCCGGCACTTGATGCACTTGTCGGGATCGAGGTTGTGCGTCTCCGAGCGCGGACCCGTGATCGCCCCCGTCGGACAGACGCTCACGCAGCGCTGGCACCCCGTGCATTTCTCGGGCACCACCCGGTACTCGATCAGCTCGCGGCACACCGAGGCCGGACAGTGCTTCTCCGTCACATGCAGGAGAAACTCCGGCCGGAAATAGCGCAGCGTCGTCAGCGCCGGGTTGGGCGCCGTCTGGCCGAGCCCGCACAGCGAGCCCCGCTTGACCGTCTCTGCCAGCACCTGCAGCCGGATCAGGTCCTCCGGCGCCGCCTGGCCGAGCGTGATGCGCTCCAGAATCTCCACCATGTGGCGCGACCCGACCCGGCAGGGCGTGCACTTGCCGCACGACTCCTTCTGCGTGAAATCGAGGAAGTACCGGGCGATGTCCACCACGCACGTGTCCTCATCCATGACGATCAGCCCCCCCGAACCCATGATCGACCCGGCCGCCGTCAGCGACTCGTAATCCACCGGCGTGTCGAGGAACTCCTCGGAGAGGCAGCCGCCCGACGGTCCGCCGGTCTGGACCGCTTTGAACTTCTTCCGCGTGCCCCCGCCGATGTCGAAAATGATCTGCCGGAGCGTCATCCCGAGCGGCACCTCGATCAGCCCCGGCCGCCGCACCTTGCCCACCAGCGAAAACGTCTTGGTGCCGTAGTTCCCCTGCGTGCCGTACTGGCGGTACCAGGCGGCCCCGTGCCGCAGAATGTGCGGAAGGGTGCCGAGCGTCTCGACATTGTTGATGATCGTCGGCTTCCCGTGGAGGCCGGCGATGGCCGGGAAGGGCGGGCGCGAGCGGGGCATCCCCCGCCGGCCCTCAATCGATGCGATCAGGGCGGTCTCCTCGCCGCACACGAAAGCCCCCGCCCCCTCCTTGATCGTGATGTCGAAACTGAAGGCCGAGCCCTGGATGTTCCGCCCGAGCAGCCCCAGCGCGCGCATCTGCTCGATCGCCCGGCGGAGCCGCACGATCGCCAGGGGATACTCGGCGCGGATGTAGATGTACCCGCGGGTGGCCCCGATCGCGTAGGCGGCGATCAGCATCCCCTCGAGCACCGCGTGCGGGTCCCCCTCGATGAGCGAGCGGTTCATGAACGCCCCCGGATCCCCCTCGTCGGCGTTGCAGATCAGGTACTTTTCCGAGCCCGCCTGCGACCGGCACACTTCCCACTTTCGATGGGTCGGGAAACCGGCCCCGCCGCGGCCGCGGAGGCCTGCCTCGCGGACCTCGGCGATGACCGCCTCCGGCGGCCTGCCCAGGGCCGCGAGGAATCCCGCGTAGCCCTCGCGCGCGAGATAGTGGTCGACCTCGTCGGGGTCGATGATGCCGCAGTTGCGCAGCACGATCCGCACCTGCGCTCTGAGCATCGGCAGGTCGAAAAACCGTGGGGTCTCCGGCAGCTCCGGCAGCGGCGCCTCGCCGAAATGCCCCAGCGCCTGCTTGGGAAGCCAGTTGTCTTTGACCAGGCAGCTCTCGATCAGATTGTGGACGCGGCCGGGAACGACGTTGCCGTAACTCACCCGCGGCCGCCCCGGCGCGGTGATGTCGACCAGCGGCTCAAGGTAACAGGGACCGATGCAGCCCACCTGCATGACGCGCGCCTTCAGGCGCAGCTCCCGGAGCGTGTCTTCCACGGCGGCCAGCACGTCGAGCGCCCCGGCCGCCCGCCCGCACGAGGCCGTGCCGATCGTTATCACCGGAACCCGGCTGGCCGCCAGTTCCTCCCAGACGCGCCGCGCCTCGACGACCCGTTCGGTGAAATCACTCATACTTCGCAAGCACCTCTTTCAGGCGGATGACCGCCATCCGGCTGTGAATGTCGTCGTCGATTTGCACGACCGGGGCCAGCGCGCAGCAGCCCAGGCAGGCGACGCGCTGGAAATCGAAGCGCCGGTCGGGTGTCGTCTCGCCCGCCGCCACCCCAAGCTCGCGCGACACGGCGTCGCTGATGATCTGCCCCCCGCGCACGTGGCAGGCCGTCCCGAGACACACCTTGATCGAGTGCCGCCCCGGCGGCGTGAAGCGGAACTGCGAGTAGAACGAGGCCACGCCGTACACCTCGTTCTCCGTGATCCGCAGGGCCAGCGCGATCTGCCGCACCCCGTCCGCCGATATGAACCCGGCCGTGTGCTGAAGTTTCTGCAGCAGCGGGATGAGGTCGCCGCGCTCCCCCGAACATTCGCGCAGTATGCCGCTGAGATCGGCGGCCGCGCCGGGCGCCCCGGCCGTGGAAGCCATGTGATTCATTCCGCACCACCTCGGTTGGAAAGGAACACGCAATCGGTGAGCCGGGCGTCCCCGCGGGCGCAGTCTTCGGCGAACGCTTTGCACGTCGGCGCGCCGCAGACGCCGCAGTCGATCTGATGCAGTTTCTGGAATATCCGGTCGACCTCGCGCAGGCGCTTGATGGAGGTCTCGAGGTCGGTGTCGAAATACTTCGTCGGCCGCGGCGGCACCGAGTGCTCCAGCGCAAAGTCGCCGTCGGTCAGACGCCTCTCGATCTCGGCCTCCGGGATCGGCCGCCCCTTCTCGTAGCGGGTGCGCTGGCGGATGTTGTTCGCCCGCGCCACGTAGGGGTTCTCGACGTTGAAAATCCCCCCGACACACCCCATCATGCAGGCCACCGCCTCGACGTAGTCGACATTGCGGAGGCGCGAATTCTCGATGTCGTCGAATATCTTCATCACGTGGTCGAGCCCCGACACCGCCAGCCAGTTGTCCATGTTGAGGCTCTGCGTGATCCCGCCGAGAATCGGCCATCCCGCCCGGAAAAAGAAATCCTCGGGCACCGCCCCCTCGTCGAACTCGGCCTGGAGGCCCATGACGATCGGGTAGAGCAGCGCGTACACGTCGCGGATCGCCACCGCCCCGTTGAACCACGACTGCTCCTTCTCGGCCGGCTGCTCGATCGACACCACCTTGGCCGGACACGGAGATATGTAGATGATGCCGATCTCCTCCGAGCCCAGGCCCGTCGACGCCATCAGGCTCCGCCGCGTCCCCCGCGCCGTCAATTCCCGCCGGACGTCCAGGCGGATGATGTTACCCACCAGGTCCGGGTACCTCACCTGGATGAGCCGGATCACGCACGGACACTCGCTCGAGATGACCGGCCGCGGCCCTGTGTACTTGTCCAGGTAGCGGGTGGTCGCTTTCGCCAGGTACTCGCAGGTGAGCCCGACATTGACCACGAGATCGAACCCGAGCCGCCGGAACGCCTGGTGAATGACCCACGGGTGGATGCTCGAATCGAACTGGGCGTAGAGAGCGGAGGAGGGGACGACGACTTTGTACTTGAATCCGCTGAACGCCTGGAGCGGGTTGATGACCGGGTCGATTGCGGCCGAGGGGCAGACCGAGATGCACGTGCCGCAGTCGATGCAGAGTTCGTCGTGGATGACCGCCGTGCCGTTGCGGACCCGGATCGCCTGCGTCGGGCAGCGCCGCATGCAGTTCATGTGCCCGCGGCACTTGCGGGGATTCACCTGGTGGGCATGGTAGTACTGGACCACGGCGCGTCCTTTCACTCGCGCGCGACGCGCGCTCAGATGTAAAACCGCATGGTCAGCGTCGTGCCTTTGCCGACCTCGCTCTCAACGTTCAACTCATCCGCGTTCTTCTTGATATTGGGCAATCCCATGCCCGACCCGAACCCCATCGCCCGCATCTCTTCGGTCGCCGTCGACCACCCCGCCTGCATCGCCTTCTCGATGTCCGGAATGCCCTTCCCCCGGTCGGCCAGCACCACCGTGATGCAGCGCGGCGTGATCGACAGCGTGGCCACCGCCGACTGCGCGTGCATGACCACGTTCATCTCCCCCTCGTACGTGGAAATCGCCACCCGCCGCACGAGCTTCGGGTCCAGGCCGATCTTCTTCAGGATCGACTTCACCTCCGTCGACACCCCCCCGGCGCTGGCGAAATCGTCCCCCTGGATCGTGAATGTCTGGGTGAGGCTCATCTCCTCCGGCTTGACCGCGGCGGGGGAGTTGACCGCCTGGGGACCGTTGTGGAGCACCCGGCCGACGCTCAGGCAGCCGTCGAACATGTCCAGGGTCGTGCTGAGGAGCACCAGACCGCGGTCGCGCGCCAACTCGTCCGAGCCGTCGATCGGCCGCTTGCCGCGAATGAACGCGACCGCCACGAACTCGGCCATGTGCGCGGAAATGATCGCCTGCTTGGTCGCCAGGCCGGTGAGGAGAATAGAATTGGGCCGGCCGAAAGCAAGCACATCGCTCATCAGGTCCGATGCATACACGTGGTCGACCTCCAGATCGAGGCGATCCGTGCCTTCCAGCACAGTCGCGTTCAGTGCGTCTCGAATCGCGCGAATCTGCATAGCGGCGGTGTGCCGGTCACCGTCGGCGCGTCGCCCCGCCGGGCCGCCGCGGCGAGTCGTCGCCCCGGCGCGCTCCTACGGCGTTCCGATCCCCAGGCTGTACAGCCGCCCGACCAGCTCGTACACGGGCAGCGGCGACGCCAGGATGGCGATGTTGTACTTGTTGGCCAGGTCGATCGTCTCCTGCGGCACCGTCTTGCCGCTGGTGACGACCACGGCTGCGGCATCGACCAGATTCGCCGCCGGCACGATGTTCTTGTGGGTCTGCACCGTCAGCCACAAATCCCCCGACTTCGCCCCGGCCATCACATCCGAAAGCATGTCGGAAATGAACACGCCCGTCACCGGACGCGGATCAAACCGGCTCAGCGGCTTCAGCCCGATTCTCTCCACCAGATCTTGGGTTGTCACACTCGTTCTCCTGCCTGTGGGTGCGCTGTGTATGGAATCCTCAGAATAGCTGCCTCCGGCCCTGCGGCGGCTCCAGCGACAGCATGCCCGAATCGTGGATGAAGTCCCCCTTGCAGAGACTCAGGTTCGAAATGAGGCTTGAGGAAACGATCCGGATCTGCGACCGCGTCCGGTCGCGCGATTGATTGAAATACTCCGAAAGTACCGCCAGCTTCTTCTCCGAAGCCGGCGCGGAAAGAGCCTTGGGAAGGTAGCCGAAGGCCACCAGAACCCAGATGCGCTGCGCGTGCAGCTCCCGCTGCAAAACCTCCACCGGGCAATCTTCCAGACACCCCGTGCAGTGCAGCAACCCCATCAGGTCCGAAAAATCCTCCTTCCGCCCGCACAGCGCGCACTGGAGATTGAACTGGAATGACTGCGCAACCTCCATCCGCGTCCAAAAACACACGCCCTCGCGATACTTCTCGCCCGGAATGGGATTGTCTTCGGTCGTGAAATACGTCCGCAGGCCGTGGCAGTGAAAACACTTCTCGAACACCACGAAGCCAAACTGGATGTCTTTCATCTTCCATAGATGCTGGCAGTCGTACATAACGCTCCCTATCGTTCGAGACGCCTCGGGACAGCACCCCGCAATGCCTGCCGGTAGAGGAAGGTAAGCGAAATGCCCCTAACACTCTGCTGATGCACCTTGCCTGCGATGATGCCAAACCCCCCCGGCCAACCTCTCCCGGGGGGCAATTCTCCTAACCCGTCTGATGTGAAGATGATATCTATCAGTAGTATATGTCCCCCCCGCGCGAAAAGGCAAGGGAAATCTCTCCGTCTTTATCTGATTTAGCGACAAGTTTGCCCAGATTCAACGCTACAAACACGATAAAAGTCGTATTCTTTTTCCTGCGACTCCGATCACGACGCCCAATCGCGCGCCAAAAAAAAACCGCTGTCGTCACGGGACGACAGCGGCTCCAAAAACTCGCCGGACCACCCGGCGACTGTTCCCACCGAGCCTACTTCAGAAGCAGCATTTTGCGCGACACCACACCCTCATCCGTCGTGATGCGATACAGGTACACGCCGCTGGCCGCCGGTCGGCCGGCCCCGTCGCAGCCGCCCCACGAAACGGTGTGCCGGCCCGCCTCCAGCCGTTTATCCAAAAGCACGGCAACCTCTTGGCCGAGGGTGTTGTACACCGTGACCTGAACCCGGGTCGCTCCCGTCAGACTGAACGAAATGTTGGTCTCCGGGTTGAACGGGTTCGGATAATTGGTCACCTCAGATACCTTCGGCATGTCCAGCGAGAGCTGCACGATGAGCGTGAGCGCCGGGCTCACCCCGGCCACGCTGATTCTCACCGTGTCCACATGGATGCCGGGCGGCAATCCGGCCGGATCGAGGTAGAGGCACAGGCTGTCGGCGGTCACTCCCGTCGGGTCCGGCAGCGATGTGAATCGGCCGACCGAATCGGCCACCCAGGCCGTGAACGGCGCGGGCGCATTTGACGACGTGACGAGCGCGCACTTCGTGGTCGGGGGCAGCATCCCGTACGGCCCGAAATAGTGCACCGTCGCGGGCGTGACCGCCGCGGTGGGCGCACCCCCGCTGTCCACCGTCAGCGTCAGCATCACCGGCACCGTCACCGGCAGCGCCACGCCCTCCACCAGACAGGCAATGCTGTCGACATATGTCCCGGCCGAGAAGGGCGCCGCCGGGTTGATGACCAGCCGCACCGTATCACTGGTGACGCCCGCCGAGTCCGCCACCGACAGCCAGGCCGAGCCGTTTGCCGCATACGCGACATACGGGGCCGGGGCGTTGGTGGAACTGAGAACGAAGTGGCAGTCGATGAGGTCCTGCAGGCCGAACGGCGCGGTGATGCTCACCGTCGGCGGCGCCGCCCAGGCGGAGGGACCCGGGCCGGCGGAATCGTCCACGACGTAAAACACCACCGGGACCGCCGTCGCCGCCGCCACGCCCTCCACGCTGCAGTCGATCGTGTCGACATAGATCCCCTGCCCGAGGCTCGCCGCGCTCGCGCCGAAACACACCGAGTCATTGGTCATGCCCGAGGCGCCGTAGAGCGTCAGCCACGGCGCTCCGTGGCGGACGCTGGCCGTAAACGGGGCCGGCGCATTGCTCGAATAGAGCATGAGACAGCGCACCTGCAAGAGCTCCGAATACTGCGGCGCCGTGAGACTGAAACTCGCGGGAATGGCCACCGCCGAATCCCCGCCCAGCGTGTCCTCCGGCGCTACCGATAGCTGGACCGGCACGAGCACCGAATCGGGCACCCCGGCGACCACGCAGGCGATGCTGTCGCTGTAGAAACCGGGGGCCAGCCCGGCCGCGTCGACCGTGAACCGGACCGAGTCGTTGGTTGTGCCGGCCGCATCGATGACGTGCAGCCACGGCGAGGAGAACATGACCGCGGCCGTGAACGCCGCCGGGGCGTTCGACGACGACAGTACGAACGATCCGGCGTAGGGCGGGGTCTGCGGATCGCTTGCGAAACTGAACCAGGAGGGACTCGCATAGGCGCTTGGCCCCGTGCCGCCCGTGTCATCCAGCACCGTGAGCAGGACCTGCACCGCGGCCGGTATCTCCACCCCCGTCACGCGGCAGATGAGGCTGTCCCAGTAGAAGCCGGGGGCCAAACCCGCGCCGTCCACGGTAAACCGGACCGAGTCGTTGGTCGTCCCGATCGAGTCCGCCAGGTGCAGCCACGACACTCCCAGGGCCGCCTCGACCGAGTAGGACGCCGGGGCATTGGTCGACGCCAAGAGGAACACGCCCGCCTGCGCCGGCCCGCCCGCCCAGGGAGCATGGACAAACTCAAAGTAGGTGGGGTGGGCGGTGGCCGTCGCTCCAGCCGTCGAATCCTGCACCTCCAGCGTGACATACACCGCCGGCGTGTTCACCGCCCCCGCCACGTGGCAGTAAAGCGTGTCGGTGTAGAGCCCCGGAACAACCCCGGCCGCCGGCGCGATCGTGAATGATATGGAATCGTTCGTCACCCCGGCCGAATCGGGCACGTGCAGCCAGTCGGAACCGCCGGCCGTCTCGAGATAGTACGCCGAGGGGGCGTTGGTCGACCGGAGATATGCGCGCCCCTCCTGCGGCGGGCCGCCCGGCGGCGACGTGAAGTAGAAGTACATCGGGCTGACCGCCGCCGAATCCACCTGGTCGCCGATCGTCAGACTCACCGGCTGGTAGAGGTCGTACGTCACCCCGCTCACCCGGTACACCAGCGTGTCGAGGTGCACGCCCGGCGCCAGGCCGGCCGGGTGGAGGAGGATGCACACGCTGTCGTTGGTCATGCCGGACGGGGAGAGGATCTCCACGAACGACGCCGCGCTCGTATCGATCCGCCGAACCGTGAACGCGGCCGGCGCGTTGGTGGAAGTCAGGTACGCGCACGCGTCGATCGTCTGCACCCAGCCCTCCGGGAGCCAGAACGAGTATCCGGTCGGCCTCACCGCCGCGTCCTGTGAGATGACGGCTGTGTCGCTCACGTACAGGCTCAGCGGCACGAAGATCGGGCTGTTCGACACGCCGCTGATGTCAAACTGGATCGTGTCGGCGTAGATCCCCTCGCTCAGCCCGGACGACGAGAGAGTGAAGCAGATGGTTGCGTTCGCGCCCAACACCGAGTCCGCCGTGATCGTCGTGAATGCGACATTACCGCCCAGCACGGTGGCGTTGAAGACCGAATTGGGGTTGGTCGAGTACAGGTTGAAACAGCGCTGGACCGCCGTGTTCGGGGGCAGCGTGAGCGCCAGCACGCCGGGGTCCACCGAGGCCGTATCGATACCGACCGTATCCTGCAGCGCCTGGAGCGGGTTCGCCAAACCGGCGCCCAGTTTCCCGAAAAAGCCCGGGTTGGCCGGGTAGATGTTCTCGGCAGTCGCGATCAGCGAGGCGTGGAGGCTGCGCCAGTCGAGCGCGCCGCCGGCTTGCGAAACCTTGAGCGCCGCCTGGCCCGCAACAAACGGAGCGGCGAAACTCGTCCCGCTCCACCAGGCGTACATGTCGAAATACGGGGCGTAGATCCATTCCCCCGGCGCACAGAGATCGATGTGGTTGCCGTAGCGCGAAAATTCCGCCAGCCGGTCGAGTGTGTCGACCGCCGCGACCGCCACCACGTTCGGATCGGAGGCCGGATAGGTCGGCACCTCCAACCGCTCGTTGCCGGCAGCGGCCACGACCAACACATCGCGGCTGCGCGCATAGGCGAGCGTGTTCCGCAGCACCTCGTGGACGTTCGTCATCACGAGGCTGAGATTGACCACCCGGCAGCCGTCGTCGATCGCCCGAAGGATCGCCTCCGCCACCCGGTCGCCGTTGCTCCGCCCGGAGGTGTCGGCCACCCGGTAGGCGATGATCTGCGCCCCCGGCGCGGTCAGATGGACCACCCCCGCCACGAACGTGCCGTGGCCGCTGTTGCGGCCCCCCGGCTCATCGAACGCATCGGCGTCGCCGTCGACATAGTCCCAGCCCGAAACCGCTGCTCCCGCGAGCACCGGGTGGGCGAAATTCACGCCGCCGTCGACCACCGCGACCTTGACCCCGGCCCCCGTCGCCAGCGCGTGCGCCTGCGAAAGACGCAGCCGCAGAGCCGCCTCCTGCTCCGGGTAGGAACCCACGTTGTCGGCATCGGAGAAGGGGAAACTCCCCTGCACCGACTGCAGCGGCGACACCACGTAGTTGGGGTGTGCAAATATCACCCCCGGCAGGGGCCGCAGGTTCTCCACGAGAGCCTCGATATCGGCCGCCGGGTCGGCCGTGGCGAGGATATAGATGTTGACCTGGCCGAAATACTCCTTCACCGTCGTGCCGAACAGCGTGTTGATCGAATCAACCGAGATCGAGTCGCTGAACAGCCTCACCACCACTTCGCCGGGAACATACGGCCGGAAAGTCGTGTCCGGACCCTCCGTCCCGGCGTTGGCGTTGGGCGGAATCGCGCCCGGCGGCTGTGCCACGCCCGGCCCGGGTTGCGACGACCCGGTCAGGCCGATGAAGGCAGCCGCCAGCGCGAGAAACAGCAGAAACTTCCCTGCGGTGGCCCCGGTCCAGTGCGGTATCATAGGAACGCCTCCTTTATCCAAGAAGCTGCGGGACATTTTTCTCACACCCGATCTATTCCAGGTTCGGCGTCAGCCGGCGCCGAACAGCGAAAACCCGGCCCAATCGTACGCCGAGGGATACTCTTCCCGCGCGTCCGCGGCTGCCCGCTGCACGGCCGCGGCGGGTCCGCTCCCTTCAGCGAGCGCCCCATAGAACCGCTCGATCCAGCGCGCGGTCGAGGCGTCCGCCACCGCCCAGTGGCTGGCCAGCACGTTGCGCGCTCCCATTTCCAGCAGCGCGCGAATCAGCCCGGTCGACTCCTCGCCGGGCAAGAACGACGACAACCCGGTCCGACAGGCCGCCAGCACCGCCAGGTTCACCGTGTTCCGCCGCAGGCGAAAATCGGCGGCGAACAGCGGCCCGTCAGCAAGCTCCAGGAAGGAGTAAAACGGATTGTCGCTGCGAAAATGCGCATGGCCGGTGAAATGCCAGACATCGGCCTCCGAATCAACCGGCCAGTCGGCGCGACCGCAGGGATTGTGAACCGTTGTCTGCCTGCGCTCATCGGCCAGCAGCGGGGCATACTCCGCGCCCGCCGCGCCAAGCCCCGCGGCGCCGACAAATATCCTGGTCTCCCGCGACTGTGTCCGCTGCCGCGCGGCTGCGAGGTGATGCCGCACGCTCGGCGCCATCACCAGCGGATGCCGGTCTATCAATGGCCTTCCCCCGACCGGCAGCGCCGCCCAGGGGAGATTCGCCAGGGCGCCGTCGGCTACGATCAGCACTGGCTGCGGCCCGCCCACGTCCAGCGGCCGCCAGAGGGTCTCGGCCAACCGGGCGAGGAGCCGCCGTTCATCGGCGAGATCGGCCGCGGTTTCACCGGCCGTGCGATAGGGCGCGCGCTCGACAAAAAACCGCCATCGCTGGAGGAGGCGCTCGACCGCCGGCGCGGCGCCCTCCAGTCGGCAGCCGCGCGGCCGCCCCTCCTCGTGGATGAGGCCGATGATGTCGCCGGAGACGGCGTGCAACTGGACAAGGCGCATGGTCCGGGAGGCCGCGGCGATTTCCGCGCCCAGCCGGTCGAGCCGCTCCGCTGCGCTCCCGCGCCTGCGCTCCAACCGCGCAAGGTCGGTGCGAATTTGCTCCTCGAGCTGCCGCCGCAACGATGTCGCCGGCGCCGCCCCCCCGCCGCGCACCCGCCGGCCGTCGGATCGCTGCGCCGCCGCCGCCACGTACCGCGCCAGCGAGGCCAGCGACTGCTCCGCCTGCGTCCGCGCCGGATCGTCGAGCCGCGCATCCTCGGTCGCCCAGATGCCGGCCGTGTGAAAGCGCTCCAGCCAGGCCGCCGCCTGCGAGGGATGGGCCTCCCACTCGCACGCGATCAACTTCTCGTACGGTTCCGCGTGGCGCTCGGAGAAAGCCGCCCGCAGGTCAAGCGGGGGGAGCTGGGCGCGCACAGCCGTCAGGATTTCGGCGGCCCGGCGCCAGTGGCCGGTCGCCGCCCGGCGGCGGCCCCGCCGCGCCTCGCTGTCCCCCAGCAGCGTCACATACTGCGCGCGCACGTGCGGCATCGTCTCGACCGCGCGGTTGGCGGCCAGCCGCCGCCGCGCCCCTCCGTCCTCCGGCGCGGCGCTGAGAATCTCCAGATCGCACAGCGCCTCCCAGAGCGGCAGCCGCCCCTGCGGCATGCGTTCCCGCAGCGCCGCCAGCGCGCGGGCGCGCGCCCGCCCCGATTCTCCGGCTACCGCCTCCGCCACCCGCACCGCGGCGAGGAAACCTTCGTTTCCCTCTCTTCGAAAGCCCGCGGCCGCCGTCCGGAAAGCCGTCCGGCCGGCCTTCATCCGGCCGAGCGCTGCCAGCGCCTTGCCCCTGAAAAACTCCGCTTTGGCCTGCTCGTAGCGCAAACCCAGCCGGCGGGCCAGCATCGCCGCCCGGCGCGCCGTGTCGCGCGCATCCGGCAAAAGATTCAAACTCAGGTAGGTCTCTGCGCGATCAAGTACGCAGAGCAGGTGCTCGCGCGCCTGCCCGGCCGCGCGATAGTGGGCCTCGCACTCGGCCAGTTCCTGCAGAGCGGCGTGAAAGCGGCCCTCCAGCATGTGCAGCCAGGCCAGACCGTACAGGCAGCCGGCCGCGCGCAACCTATGATCGTGCCGGAGAAAAACCTCGCGGGCGGAGGAATAGAGCTTCTCCGCGGCGGCGAAATGAAAAAGCTGCACGAGCGTGTTAGCCTCGTTGTACCGGCAGAACGCCGCCGCCAGCTCGTCCCCCTGGCTTGCGAAGAACGCCCCCGCCCGGCGGTAGAGCGGCAGCGCTTCGGGGTGCCGGTCGAGGCGGTGCAGGACGTTCGCGCAGTTGACTTCCGTCTTGGCCAGATCGGCCTCGGCCTTGCGCCCGCGGAACACCGCGATCGCCCGGCGGCCGCGCCGCAGCGCCTCGTCGTGCCGGCCCAGGTACATGTACACGTCGATCAGTATCCGGTCGATGCGCGCGCGGGCGAGCGGGTCGCGCGTGGCCCGCCGCGCCTCTAGATAGCGCGCCGCCGCCGGCTGGTACTTGCCCGCCACGACATACGCCCAGCCGAGTGCGCGAAGCGCAACCGGGAGCATCGTGCGGTCGGCGGCGCGGGCCCGGCGGACAAACTGCTCTCCCAGACCCACCGCGCGCCGGGCTGATCGCTCCGTTTCCCGACGGACAAGCTGGTCGCAGGAAGCCGCTAATTCGGCCGGCGTCCTGCCGCCCAGCCGGCCCGTCTGGAGAAAACGCCGGGCGGCGCGCTCGCAGTCACTTCCGATATTCACCATGACACATTCTCAAAGCGGATTTCCCGGTCGGGTGAGATCAGCACAACCGTCCGGGGCGGCCGGCTCGACGACCATGTCAGGAAACCGTCCCCGCCCGGAACCACGCGCTGCCGCCCCGCCCGGAGCACGAAATCCCCCGCCGCCGTCCGGCCCCGATACACCCGCGCGATGAATCGCCACTCCCGCCGCCGCTGCTCGCCGACAATCTCCAGATCCAGGTCAGGCGCCGCCAGGCGCAACCGCCGCACCAGCCCCTCCGGGAGATCGCGAACGGCGGCCGGCCGCTCCCGCCACGAGTCGAACACCACCCGGCCGCTGCTCTTCGTGCGGAGTGACGGCGGCGGCGCCAGCAGCGAAACGTTGATCCATCGCTCCACCGCGTCCTCGGATGGCGCCATCAACCCGGCGCTTCCCGCCGGAGAAAAGCGCCGCAGCATCTCAAACCATTTGAGGCACTCGGCGCATCTCTGCAGGTGTCCGCGGAGTCGGCCGGGACCTGAGCGGGCGGCCGCAAGCATTTGCGCGCGCGTGGGATGGCGATCGGATGATTTCATACGGCGGTTTCCTTCACTCTCTGCCCTAAAAGAGCCGCACCGGCCCCGCTTAGTCCACCGGGTAGCCCAGTTCGGCAAGGATTTTTCGCAGGCGCGCCAGACACCGCGAGCGCAACGGTCCCAGCGCGTTGGGGGAGAGGCCGAAGTGCCGGGCGATTTCCGCGTAGGTCGTCCCGCCCGGCGAGAAAAAGAGCTTCCGCAGCAAGTCCCGGCAGCGCGGCTCGAGCCGCGCTAGCGCCCCCTCGAGAATCGCCGCCTGCTCAAGCTGTACCACCTGGTCGTCGGGCAGACACAAGGACGCCGCCTCTGGCGCGTCCGCTTCCACCTGACGGCGGGCTGATTGCTGCTGTCGCATTCGCACCGCCCGCCGCCGGGTCGTCTGGATCAGCCAGGCCGGAAGACGCGCCGGATCGCGCACATTCTTCCGCGTCCGGTACAGCGCCAGCCACACCTGCTGCCCGCAGTCCTCCGCATCGGGCGCACTCAGCCCGCTGCGCACCGCCACCGTCATAACTAGCGGGGCAAACTGCCGCACGAGGTCGGCCCAGGCGGCCCGGTCGCCGTCGACCACTCGCCGCCAGAGAATGTTGATACTCTCGGTCACATCTGCGGTTATGCGGACAGCCCTCAGTCAGGGACCGGCCGTTGTCGGTGAAGGATCTCGTTCGTCCGCGTATTTATACGATCCGCCGCCGAAAAAGCAACGCCAAGAACGCCCGGCGTGAGATTTAAACCTCCGGGGGTGCACGAAACCGCGCTCGCACGGCTCGCACCTGATACCCATATTTCCCCGCGTTGCCCTTGTCAACCGACCCGTAAGGTCGTATCTTGCCGTCAATAGGGCAAGCCCGCTCGCAGCGCCATGCGGACCGGTAATGCAGGATCGGTGCGGCGACCATGACAGATACACCCGTGGCCTCGATTATCGCGAACTTCCTTCGCACGCCCCTCTCCCGGCGCGCCTTCGATGCCTTCTTCGACCTGAGCTGTCGCCGCACTATTGTCTTCCTCCGCAACCTGCGCGCCCGCCACGTGCCTCTGCCGCTGGCCGGTTATGCCGGCGATGATCCCATGCGGGACCTGGCCATCGACGTGCTGGCGGGTATCTTAGCGCCGGCCGGCGGCCTCCCCTGCCTTGGGCTCTTCCCCTATCTGAAACGCCAGGGCTGCCCGGCGCTGCCGCCCGAGGACATCACCGGCCTCGAATCCCTCTTCGGCATCTTCCTCTACTGCCAGGTGAAGCAGCAGATCTCGCGCCTTTGGGGAGAACACGATCCGCAGGTCGCGCTCCTCAAGCGGCGGGTCAGGGACATCCTCGCGTCCTCGGAGTATGTCTCCTGGACCGATCCCTCCACCCGCGCCGTGCTGGTGGCCCCTGCTCAGGATGCCCCCCATCCGCGGCCCGATGCCTTTGTCGTCGAGCCTGACATGCTGCGCCGAACCGTGCTCGCGGCCTTCAACCGCACGACCAATCGATCCTCCTGGTGCGCCGCGATTTTCCGCCTGATCCGCGATGAGACCGGCGCTCCGCCGGTCGTCCCGCTCTATGAATTGCTGGCCCTGATGGTCGAGGTGAACGCCGCCTTTCTCGCCGGCGCCGAGTGCGCCCCCGCGCCCCTCCCCGGCCCGGAAGAACTCTGCACCCGCGCCGCGGGCGATCGGGCCCGCCAACGGGCGGTGGACGATACCGCCGCCTCGGCTATCGCCCGCTATGTCACCCTGGGACGGATCACTCCGGCCGAGGGAGAGGCTTTCCGCAAGGCTCTCGAGCTCTACCTCGCCGATTTCCTCGCCGGCGGCTCCGACGGCCTCCCGGCTTACTTCCGCGAGGTGATGCCGCCCGAAGCCCACGAGCGCTACCTGCAGGACTACAAATATGTGTTCGAAACGACTCTCAACGAGGGGTACCGCCGGATGATCGATTTGCTTGGTCAGTCCGACATCGGCCTGCTCCAGTGACTATTTTCTACGGGAGCATGGAAGGAGAAGACCGTGCACGTGAACGTGACTGATTTGCTCCTGTTTCTCGACGGGAAGCTATCCGGCGACCGCAGGGATGTGGTGCAGGGGCATCTCGCTGAGTGCGAGTTCTGCCGGGAATTCCTTGAAGGACTTCAGGATACGCAGGTTGTGGGCGAGTCCGACCGGGAGCCGATCCCCCCACCGGCTATGCAGTTGCGCGACCGCATATATAATGAGGCTCTGCGCGGACGGGTGATTCCGATGACCCCCATGGCGCCGGCCGCCCCCCCGCAGGAGTACCTCCTGGCCGCCGATGGCCGCCCGGAGGAGCGGCCCGCCGTCGAGTGCCTTCGCGAGTATTTCTCCGAAAGCCCCGAAATGGTCCTCCGCGTCATGCGCAGCGCCCCCGACCGGCGGCAGTGGGTCCAGTTGGTGACCGATGATCCCCGGCAGGCTGCGCACGTGCTCCTCCGCCTGCCCGACATACAGAAAGAGCTCCTCACCGACTCGGCCGGCCGGGCCGACCTCTCCGATGTCGCTGATGCCGACATCGAAGCGCTCAAGTGGGAGGTGAAGCTCCCCGATGTCTCGTTCACGCTCGATGAACTCGCGTATGATCCCGACCGGACCGAATACGGCGGGGAGACCGTTCTCGAAAGCTCCCGAGCCGACCGCGTGCGGCTCCGCTTCGAGGGAAAGACGGAGGGGAAGCTGGTGACGCTCGAATTCCTGAACCTCGTCGGCATCGACGAGAAGGACGCCCTCCGGGTGTATGTGATCGAGGGAACCGAGGCCCACGCGCTCGAGGCGCCTCAGGCCGGCCGGGCGTCGTTCCGGCTCTCCGGTTCCCCCAAAAGCCTCTCGATTCGGTTGTTTAAGGCCTAGGCGATACGATGACCCTCTCGTCCCTGCAGTTCGCCCGCGCGTTCGGCGCCCTCAAAGCCGCGCTCGCCGCCCGCCCGGTCGGCGACCATCGCCTGCTCGCGCTCGCCGCGTTCTGGCCGAACCTCGCCGCCCACCGCGCCAACCCGTCGTACCAATCCTACCTCGATGAGTACACGGCTCTCTTCGCCGAATCGCTCGCCCCCGAACATCTTGCCGACTGCCCTCCCGAAAATCTCGCCGCCATCCGCACCCTCGCCAGGGAAATCGGTTCCCCGGAACAGCGGGAGACCGTGGACCTGGCGCTTGCGCGGGCCTGGGCGTATGCGGGGGAGACTGAACGAGCCGTCATGGTCTGCGCCCAGGGCGCCGGCGAAGTCGCGGCGGCCAAAGAGCTCTTTTCATCGGGCGCCGATGCCAACCCCCCGATGACGGCGCGGGGGAGACCCTCGTGATCGAGCGCGACCGGCTGCGGGAGGCCATTGACCGGCTTCGCGCCCCCGCTCCGGCCACCGCCGCGCGCCTGGACAAAATCGCCGCCGAATGGGACAGCGAAACCGGGCACCTCTGGTTCGACCGCGTCCGCTGCCTGTTTGTCGAAACCGACGGCGGCGAGGCCACCCGCGGGCGGATGTACACGCTCGTCGGCGCGGTCGAGCCGATCGGCGCGCGGACCCGCCGCCCCGGGGATTTGGCCGCCGATGAAGTCACGTTCGAGGGGCAGTTGCGGGCGCCGGATGATCCCTTCGTCGGTGTCGTGTACGACTCGCTCAAGTCGGTCCGCCCGCTCTTGCGCGGTCTGGCCGGCAGCGAACCTTTCGGCAGCCTCTCCCGAGCAGCCGGACCCGTCGGCATCTTTCCGCGCGTCGCCAAAGCCGCTCTGCCGAATTTGGGCGGCGATGACGCCGCGAGTCTCCATGCCCACTTCCGTCTCGAGGGCAACAGCCGCACCGCGACCGGCGATTCCATCGGCCTGGCCGCGGCGCTCGTCGCCTACACGCAGTTGCTCCGCCCGGAGATTATGCGCCACGAGCGATTTGTCTCTTCCGAGGTGGCGTTCACCGGCAGCATCGCCGCCAATGGAACGCTGCTGCCGATCAACGCCGCCACGCTCGCCGTCAAACTCGAGCGTGCGGTCTTCTCGACCGTCCGGTACGTCGTGATCCCGGCCGCCAACGAAGCGGAGGCCCGCGCGGCGCTGGCCGCTCTGGGCGCCCGCTATCCGCGCCGCCGCCTTGGCCTGATTGCCGCCGAGCGCCTCTCCGATGTTGTGGAGAACTACAACATTGTCCGCTCCGAGCGGATGTGCATCGGTCAGTTCGTGGCCCGCAAAGCGGTGCACTGGGGCCGGAGCATCAAGACGGAGGTGGCCCTGCTCGCGATACTGCTCTATGTGCTTCTGGCCATCACATGGACGCGAACCTTCGCACCATGGTGGTTTGATCATAACCCGGTGCGATACGAGATCCTTGGTAAGGAATTAACCCTCCTAAACGCGGCCGGTGAGCGTTTGTGGGCCACGACTTGTCAGTGCGAGTCGATCCTGCCGGAATTTGCATTTGTGAGAATCGTGGATGTCGATTCGGATGCCGACAATGAAGTGGCCGTTCTTGTGAGTCAGGCTTCCGACTGCCCGGACAATGCCATTCTCCGTGTCTTCGATCAGGACGGCGATTCGTTGTGGAGCCGCAGTGCCATCATCCCGGGCCAGCCGGCGGAGACTCTCCTCGCGTCCTGGAATTACGAGGTGGCCGCTCTTTCCTTCCGAGATACGCAGAACGGCCCGGTATTCATGACTGTTCTGAACGCCAGCCTGAATGGTACAAGGAGCTACATTCGGTTTTTTGACTCTGTCGGCGACCCGCTAGGTTGGTACGTCCACTCCGGATATACGGGAATCCACTCCTGGTTCGCAGACTCAGCAGGCCGGCAAAAGTTGGTGATGCAGGGGTGGAACAACGCGTATGATACTAAGTGCCTATTCTTGCTGGATCCGTTTAGCGCTCAGGGATGTTCGCCTCCTTTCAACCTTATGAGCGCCGATCTCATGTTCGGTGGAGAAGGCAACCAGCCGGCATATGTCCTGTTTCCATTGGAGGAGATTTCGCGAGCGCTCGGTATCCAGCACTACGGGGCAATGGAACCGCAAGTTGTCCACGGCAGAATCAAGGTGACACTCCTCCCTATACCTTCACAGCCCGAGGCCCAACTGATCTATTACTTCGATCAATCTCTTAGGGTTGAAGAACTTGACGTGTCAGAGCAGCTTGCGCTGTCCTACAAGGGCTTGGTTTCCTCGGGGGCACTCCCTTCCAAGACCCTTTCTGAAGGAATTCGGGAGCGATACGCGTCAATCCGGTACTGGACAAATGGGGGGTGGGTGACAGAGGGGGAATTGCGGGCGGCCGGGAAATAACCGGGAATTCGGGTTCCGACAAATCTCGCGTTCAGTACCTATTCCCTGAGCAAAGACAATTGCTGAAAGCGACTAGTGTGTCGCGCCATTCGGCGCGAACAGCGCTCGAAGAACTCGTTCCGATGGAGGTTTGCGATGGATCTGAGGAAACAATCTCTCGTGGTGTTATTGTTGGCCTTCCTCGTCTCCTCTCCGACCTGGGGGGCAACCACTATTTCGGCCGGCGGGCATGCCCCTTCCCACGCCGTCATTGCCGCAAACGGCGACCTCTTGTCTCCCGCGCCCGAGCCTTGGTGTGACAGCTTTGAGGATTACTCCGGCTCTGGCTGGTCGGTCAACTGGCATGGGAGCGGCAACGTCCCCGGTATTGAAATCGATCATACATACGCCCACACCGGATCGGCTTCCTTACGTATGTTCGGCCTGCTGGGCTCGTGTTGGGGTTCTGTCGTCACTCGGCCGATCAGCATGGATCTACCTTTGGAAGTCACGTTCTCGGTCACAAATGGCCATGAACCGCTCTCGGGCTGCCACCCTTACCGCGCCATGTTCGGGCTTCGCACCGGCCCCGACTGGTGGGACTGTCCCTGCCCGGGGCTCTTGACGTTCCTTCCGAACGGCGACATCAAGCTGGGCCCGTGGGGTGGTGCAACCGTGTACACCGGCTTTGCCCTGGACACCTGGCATGACGTAAGGTGCCGCCTCTCGCTTCCGGGTGACAGTCAGTTGCATGCCGAGTTCTGGGTCAATTCGTCTTACCTGGGCGAGATCACTCTGCCCGAGGAGTCGTGGATGAGCGAACCGGCCTACCTCGATATTTCGTGTCAGGAAGGGACGGTCTGGTTCGATGACATTTGTGTGGGACCGGCCAGTGAACCGGAGTTTCTCCCCGTCGCCCTCGACATCAAACCCGGCTCCTGCCCGAATCCGCTCAATCTGCGCCCCTATCGCGACGGGGCACCGACCCTCGCAGTGGATGAGCTCAGCGATGCCGTGCCGTCGGCCAAGCCCGATCCCGGTGTCCGGCCTCCCCGCGGCGTCCTCCCGGTCGCTATCCTCGGCACGGCCGAGTTCGATCCGACGATGATCGACTGGACGACGGTGACCCTGCAAGGCGTCTCGCCGATCCGCCACAGCTTTGAGGATGTCGCGGCCCCGGTGCCGGCCGATGCGGTGCAGTGCCAGTGCACGGCCGCCGGCCCCGACGGGTATACTGATATGACGCTCAAGTTCTACCGCGATGAGATTATCGCTGCGCTCGGCCAAGTGTACGCCGGCGAGACGGTGGCGCTGACTCTGACCGGCAATCTGCTCGACGGCACACCGATCGAGGGCGTCGACTGTGTCGTTATCATCAACGGCCCCGAGCCGCCGGAGCCCCCGTTGGCGGCCGACGATCAAACGCCCGTCCTGCTGGGCAACTACCCCAACCCGTTCAACCCGGCCACCCAGATTGGGTTCTCGCTGCCGACCGCGTCGCACGTTACGCTCGTCGTCTACAACATCATGGGGCAGCGGGTGGCGGTGCTGGCGGATGGTCAGTACGACGCGGGCGACCACAGTGTCACCTGGGATGCTTCCGAGCAGTCTTCCGGCATCTACCTGTACCGTCTTGAAGCGACCGGGTTCAGCCAGACGCGGAAGATGATGCTGCTCAAATAGTCAGAGGAGGGACGGGACGCGACCCGAGGTCGTGCGGATTGAGTAACACGACCTGGGGCGAGGCGCCCGACAACAAACGCTGCGGCGACGCAGCAGGTAAGGGACAGCGGGGGAACTCACACGCAGGCCCGGTAAGAAAACCGGGCCTGCGGTTGGTTTTTCACCCCCGCTCCCGCCGACCTAATCACCTTGCCCAATCGTTCGTCATGGCCGATATTACCCCCATGGTACATCGCCTGACCCGCGTCATCGGTTCGATTGGTCTCGTGTGTGTGCTGGCGGGCGCGCTCGGCCGGGCCGACGCCCCTTTTGCGGTCCTCGCCCCGGGGCTTGAGATGGCGACTTTCACGCCGGACCACCGGGGAGCGGTCCGTTCGCCGATGAGCCGCGACCGCACCGGCGTGACCATCCTCCGCATCGACCCGGCCCAGTACGAATTCTGCCTGCTCGCGCAATCCAACGGCGACGCGCCGACCAACCTGAGCGTGGCCGAATGGGCGCGCCGCCACCACCTGGTGGTGGCCCTCAACGCCGGCATGTACAACCTCGACCAGCGCAGCCACGTCGGCTACATGAAAGTCGGCGACCACATCAACTGCCGGTTCCCCAACCCCTACCAGTCGGCGGCGGCTTTCGGCCCCCGCAGCGACAGCCTCCCGCCGTTTCGCATCTACGACCTCGATGAGGACTCCCTCCGGGGACTGGCCGCCTCCTACACCTACGTCATGCAGAACCTCCGCCTGATCAAGCGCCCCGCCGAAAACCGCTGGCAGCCCCAGGACAAACGCTGGCGCGGACTGGCCCTCGGCGAGGATACCCAGGGACGGGCGCTCGTGATCCTCACCCGGTCGGCCTGGTCCATGTACGATCTGAACGAATTCCTCCTCTCGCTCCCGATCGGAATCGTCGCCGCCCAGCACCTCGAGGGCGGATCCGAGGCGCAGCTTTTCGTGCGCACCGCCGATACCACCTTTGCCATCGTCGGCAGCTACGACACCTCGCTCGACGATGACGACGGTCAGTGGGCGGGCTGGCCGGTGCCCAACGTCATCGGCATCGCCCCGAAAACCCGATAACCCGCCCCCGCCGCCAGGCCGAGCGCCCCCCGGCCAACTTCCGCAGGACAGGGTTCTGCAGGTCAGGACCTCTATGGTCCTGACGGGGCTGCTTACATCGATAGTAAGAATGTCAGGACCACAAGGGTCCTGACCTACAAGAGATCCGCAGAATTGTCTCTGCGGATGGAGAGAGCGTTGTGACCGCCGGCGTCCTGTCCTACTTCCTTTTCTTTGGCCGGTAGTAATCCGTGGCGGTGCCGTGGAACAAGTCGGCCGCCTCCATCACCGTCTCGCTCAGCGTCGGGTGCGGATGAATGCTCAGGCCGAGGTCGTCGACGGTGGCCGCCATCTCAATCGCCAGCACGCCCTCGGCGATCAGTTCGCCGGCGCCGGGTCCGACCACGCCCATCCCGAGGAGGCGCTGAGAGTGCGGGTCGATGACCAGCTTTGTGGCGCCGTCGGTGCGGCCGAGCGTGAGAGCCCGGCCCGAGGCGGCCCAGGGGAAGCGCGTGATCTCGACCTCGATTTTCTTCCCAGCCGCCTCGGTTTCGGTCAAGCCGGCCCAGGCGACCTCAGGATCGGTGAAGACGACGGCGGGTATGGCGGCGGGGTCGAAGGCGGCTTTTCGGCCGGCGATCACCTCGGCGGCGACCCGCCCTTCGTGCAGCCCCTTGTGGGCAAGCATCGGTTCGCCGGCGACGTCGCCGACGGCGAAGATGTGCGGCGCGCTGGTGCGCCGCTGGGCATCCACCTTGATGAACCCGCGCGCGTCGGTATCGACCCCCACCGCGTCGAGCCCAAGCTGGGCGGACATGGGCTTGCGCCCGATCGCCACGAGCACACGGTCGAACAACTGCGCCTTCCCGGCGGCCTGCTTCCCCGCGAACGCGACTTTCACCCCGTTGGCCTGCACTTTGAGTTCTCTGACGGTCGTCTCAAGCATGACGGCGTCGAAGATCCGGTCGAGCCGTCTGCGGAGGATGGCGACGAGATCGCGGTCGACTCCCGGCAGGAGGCCGTCGGTCATTTCCACCAGACTGACCCTGCTGCCGAGGGCGGCGTAGATGGTGCCGATTTCCAGGCCGATATAGCCGCCGCCGATCACGAGCAGCGTGCCCGGAATATCCGCGAGTTCGAGGGCCGAGGTCGAGTCGAGGAGGCGGGGGGAATCGGGTTGCTGCGGGCCGAGGGTGGCGGGGTAAGAGCCGGTGGCGATGACGGCGTGTTCGAAGGCGAAGGTGTATTCCGCGCCGGCCACTTCCCTGATCGACAGCGTGTGGGGATCCACGAAGCGGGCGTGGCCGCGGAGGTGGCGGAACTTGCGCTGTTTGACGAGCTGGCCGAGTCCCCCGGTGAGCTTATCGACGACGCCGTCTTTCCAGGAGCGGAGTTTCCGGATGTTCACCCGGGGCGCGCCAAAGGCGAGGCCCCGGTCTTTCGCCTCCTGCACCTCGGCCAACAGGCGCGCCGTGTGGAGGAGCGCTTTGGATGGAATGCACCCGCGGTAGAGGCAGACGCCGCCGGGGTTTTCGGCCGGATCGATCAGCACGATGTCCAGGCCCAGATCGGCGGCGAGGAAAGCGGCCCCGTAGCCGGCGGGCCCGCCGCCGATCACCGCCACCTGCGCCTTGTTCCGAGTGGTATCGTTCATGTCAGGTCTCCCTTCCGGTTTGGCCGCGCCGCGGACTACTCCAGAAACATGGCGAACGGACTCTCGAGCACGTCGCACACCCAGCGGAGAAAGCGCGCGGCATCGGCGCCGTCGACGGCGCGGTGGTCGTACGACAGCGCCAGCGGCAGGATCGTGCGCGGCCGGAACTCGCGTTCGATATAGCGCGGTTCGATGGCCGCGCGGCTGACGCCGAGAATCGCTACCTGCGGCCAGAGGACGAGGGGGGTGAAATCGGTCCCGCCGATCCCCCCCTGGTTGGAAATTGTGAACGTGCCCCCCTCCAGCTCGTCGGGCGCGACCCGCCGGCCGCGGGCGCGTTCCGCCAGGTCGGCCAGTTCGACCGCGAGGGTGACGATGTTCTTCCGGTCCACATCGCGCAGCACCGGTACGAGCAGTCCGTGGTCGGTGTCGACGGCGACGCCGATGTGGACGTAGTGCTTGTAGATGATCTGGCGGTTCGCGGGATCGAGGCTGGCGTTGAAGCGGGGGAACCGCCGGAGTCCCTCCCCCATCACTTTCAGGAGAACGGCCGTTACGGTGAGCTTCCCGCCGGCGTTTTTCACGCGGTCGGCGTTTTTGCGGAGGAACTCCTCAAGGTGGGTGATGTCGGCTTTGTCCGACTGAGTGACATGCGGAATCTGCGCCCACGACCGGGCGGTGCTTTCCGCGGTCACGCGGCGGACGGTCGACATGTCGGCCCGCTCGATTTCTCCCCACCGGCTGAAGTCGGGCAGATCCGGCGACCCGGCGGGAGCCGGGGCGCTCCCGGTCGGTGCGGCTCGCCCGGAAGCGGCGGCGCGTCGGACATGGACCTTGAGGTCGCTCTCGGTGATCCGGCCGCCCGGTCCGGTGCCGCTCACGGCGGAGATGTCCAGGCCCAGCTCGCGGGCGAGCCGCCGCACCGAGGGCGAGGCCGGAGCGGGGCCGGTCGGCCGAGGCGGCGCCGCCGGCGGCGGAGCCGGAGCGGAAACGGGGCGGGGCGCCGGGGCGGCGGGGGGCGGCGGAGCCGGGGTCTTCGATTCCGGGGCGGCGGGCGCAGGTTCGCGTTCGACCGCCGGGGGCACGGGCGGCGGGGCGGCGCCGGCGGCTGTGTCGAGCCGGGCGATCACGCTCCCCACTTTCAGCTCCTCGCCCACGGCGACCCGGATCTCCGTGATCACGCCTTGTTCCGGCGAGGGGATCTCGACCACCGCCTTCTCCGTTTCGAACTCGATGATGCCGTCGTCGACGCCGACGATGTCGCCCGGCTTGACCAGCACCGCCACCACGCGTCCCGATTCGACCTTCTCGCCGATATCCGGGATGACAATATCCTTGAGCATATCCCTACCTCGTCACGAAAACAGGGGGTTGGCCCGGCGCGGATCGATGTCGAGATCCTTGCGGGCTTTTTTCACTTCGGTGAGGCTGAGCTTCTTCTCGCGCGCGAGCGCGGAGAGGGCGGCGAAGGCGATGTGGCGGTCATCGACTTCGAAGAAACCGCGCAGGGCCGGGCGGGTGTCGCTGCGGCCGAAACCGTCGGTTCCCAGCAGGGTGAGCGGGCCGGGGATCCACGACGCCAGCATCGCCGGCAGCGCTTTGAGATAGTCCGATGCCGCCACAAACACCCCCTGCTCCCCTTCCAGCGCTCTCGCCAGATAGGGCAGGCGCGGTTCTCTTTCCGGGTTGAGCATGTTCCAGCGCTGGGCGTCGATCGCGTCCCAGTAGAGGTTCTTGTAGCTGGTGATGCTCCAGACGTCGGCGGCCACGCCGTAGGCGTCGGCGAGCCGCTCCTGCGCCTTGACGGCCTCGTTGAGGACGGTGCCGCTGCCGAAGAGGTGGACCTTGTGCTTCGCCCGCCGGTTGCCGGAGGCGCGGAACTTGTAGATCCCCTTGAGGATCCCCTCCTCCACGCCCCTGGGCATGTCGGGCATCTTGTAGAACTCGTTCATGATGGTCAGGTAGTACATGCGGCGCTCCCCCTTCTCCAACATGCGCCGGAGGCCGTCACGTACAATCACCGCGAGCTCGTAGGCGTAGGCGGGATCGTAGGCGAGCACGGTCGGGTAGGCGAGCGCGAGCACGTGGCTGTGGCCGTCCTGGTGCTGAAGTCCCTCGCCGGCCAGAGTGGTGCGCCCGGCGGTCCCGCCGAGGAGGAAACCGCGGGCCTGGATGTCGCCGGCCGCCCAGATCAGGTCGCCGATGCGCTGGAAACCGAACATCGAGTAGAAGAAGAAGAACGGAACGGTGTTGAGGCCGAAATTGGCGTAGGCGCTGGCGGCCGCCGTGAACGACGACATCGCGCCCGCCTCGGTGATGCCCTCCTCCAGAATCTGGCCGTCGGTCGCTTCCCGGTAGTACAGCAGCGTCTCCTTGTCGACCGGGTCGTAGTTCTGCCCCTGGTGGGAGTAGATGCCGACTTTTCGGAAGAGGGATTCCATGCCGAACGTGCGCGCTTCGTCGGGCACGATCGGCACGATATACTTGCCGAGGTCGGGGTCGGCGAGCAGCTTGCTCAGCAGGTGGACCGCGACCATGGTGGTGGCCACCTCGCGGTCGCCGCTGCCCTTGAGGAACTCCGCATAGAGGTCATCGGCCGGGGCGGGCATGGGCGGCACCGTGATGAGGCGTTTCGGGAGGTAGCCGCCGAGGGCCTCGCGGCGCTCCTTGAGGTAGCGCATCTCCTCGCTGTCGGGGGCGGGGCGGTAGAAGGGGGCTTCGGCGAGCGAGGAATCGGGCAGGGGGATGCCGAAACGGCTGCGGAAGTGGCGCAGCTCCTGTTCGTTGAGTTTTTTCTGCTGGTGCGTGACGTTGCGTCCCTCGCCCGCCTCGCCGAGCCCGTAGCCCTTGATGGTCTTCGCGAGAATGACGGTGGGTGAACCCTCATGTTCGACCGCCTGCTTGTACGCGGCGTACACCTTGTGCGGGTCGTGGCCGCCGCGGCGCAGTTTCTGGAGCTGCTCGTCGGTGTAGTGCCGCACCATGCGCTCGAGCTCGGGGTATTTGCCGAAAAAATCCCGGCGGATGTAATCGCCGGAGGCCACCGAGTACATCTGGTACTGGCCGTCGGGCACCTCCTCCATGCGCTGCACGAGCAGCCCCTTGTCGTCCTGCGCCAAGAGCGGGTCCCAGTCGTCCCCCCAGATGACTTTGATCACGTTCCAGCCGGCGCCGCGGAAGGCCGCCTCCAGTTCCTGAATGATCTTCCCGTTGCCGCGCACCGGGCCGTCGAGCCGCTGAAGGTTGCAGTTGATGACGAAAATGAGGTTGTCGAGCCTTTCGCGCGGCGGGAGGGTGAGGGCGCCGAGCGACTCCGGCTCGTCGAGCTCGCCGTCGCCGAGAAACGCCCAGACCTTCTGATCGTCGCGGCGCTTCAAGCCGCGGTCCTCGAGGTAGCGAATGAACCGCGCCTGGTAGATGGCGGAGAGCGGCGAGAGGCCCATGGACACAGTCGGGAACTGCCAGAATTCCGGCATGAGGTAGGGGTGGGGGTACGAGGAAAGCCCTCCCCCGGGGGCCAGCTCCTGGCGGAAGTTGGCCAGCTGGGCCTCGCTCAGACGCCCCTCGAGGAACGCCCGGGCGTAGACGCCGGGCGCCGCGTGCCCCTGAAAATAGACGAGGTCGCCCGGATGGTTCTCGGTGCGGGCGCGGAAGAAGTGGTTGAACCCGACCTCGTAGAGGGTGGCGGTGGAGGCGTAGGTGGAGATGTGGCCGCCGATGCCGCTGTGGTCGCGGTTGGCCCGCACCACCATGGCCATCGCATTCCACCGGATAATGCTCTTGATCCGCCGTTCGATCTCGCGGCTGCCGGGGAAAACCGGCTGCCGCTCGACCGGGATCGTGTTGACGTAGGGGGTGTTGGCCGTGTAGGGAAGGTGCACCCCGTTTTCCTGCGCCCGCATCTGCAGCCGCCGGAGCAGCTGCCGGACCCGGCCCGGCCCCTGGCTGCGGTGGACGTAGTCCAGGGACTCAAGCCACTCCCGGTTCTCGTATTCGATCTCCGGCGCGCGGGTCTGGTCGTCGCGTCCCGTCATGGCAGCGCCTTTCTGCATGCTCGCTCCGCCTCCCGCCGCTCCCGTGCGACGGGCGCGGTTGGATGCGGGGGAGAATTATCGCCCCGGATCCCGGAGCCGCCGCCGTCCGCGGGCGTCGGCCAGGGACCGCCGTTCTGCCTCGGTGGCCAAACATACATCGTAACGGAGGCGGGCACAAGTTGTTTCCGGCGGAGAGAGACCTAACTGGATCAACGTAATCGTCATTCCCGGCCGGCCGCCATAAAGCTTGACGGGCCGCGGGCGCCGATGTAGCCTAGGGCGAATACTTAATAGCGAAAGGAGTTCCGCCATGCACCCTGCGCCGAACACCCGGCCGCCCGCTGGTCGGCGGCTGCGTTTTGGCCGAAAGGTCTCGGCCCTGGTCCTCGTGCTGGCCGTCCTGGCCGCTGCCGGGGCGGCGGCCCTGCTGGCCGGCTGTTTCACCAACCCGGCCACCGGCAAAGAGACGTTCTCGCTCTATTCCACCGGCCAGGAAATCCAGATCGGCCGCGAATCCGACCAGGCAATCCGGGCGCAGCTCGGAGTGGCGGGGGACTCGGCGCTTCAGCGGTACGTGGCGGGGATCGGCCGGAATCTCGCCGCCGTGAGCGAACGGCGGGACCTGCCCTGGACATTCTGCGTAGTGGACGATCCGACCATAAATGCGTTCGCGCTCCCGGGCGGGTATGTCTACGTGACGCGCGGGATTCTCGCCCACATGGAGAACGAGGCCGAGCTCGCCTCGGTCATGGGACACGAGATCGGCCACATCACCGCCCGCCACTCGGTCACGCAGATGACCAAGCAGCAGTTGGCGCAGCTCGGACTGGCCGGCGCCGTGATCCTCAAACCGGATCTTGAGAAATACGGGCAGTTGATTTCCGCCGGTCTCGGACTCCTGTTTCTGAAGTTCAGCCGCGACGACGAGCACCAGGCCGATCTCCTCGGCCTCCGCTACATGTACCGGGGGGGCTACGATCCGCGCGAGATGGACGATGTCTTCGCGATGCTGGACCGGGTGAGCGGGCAGCAGGGCGGAAGCGCGCTGCCGAACTGGCTGTCGACCCATCCCTCGTCGGCCGACCGGATCCAGCGCATCACCCGGATGGTGGATTCGCTGCCCCCGGATTTCAGCGGCCGCAAAGTGAGCCGCAACGAGTTCCTCCAACGGATCGACGGCCTGGTCTACGGCGACAACCCGCGCGAGGGATATTTCCGGGGAAACACCTTCATCCACCCCGACCTGAAATTCCATATTGATTTCCCCGACCAGTGGCAGACAGCCAACCAGAAGCAGTCGGTGGCCGGGGTGTCACCCAACGAGGATGCGCTTCTCCAGGTCTCGCTCGCGGAGGCCCAGACGCCCGCCGCCGCCGCGCAGCAATTCGTGAGCCAGCAGGGAATCAGCGCCTCGGCGCCCCAGGGCGCCACCATCGGCGGACTCAGCGCCGCCACCGCGACCTTCTCGGCGCAGACCGGGGACGGCGTGCAGTTGACCGGCACGGCGGCCTTTGTCGGCTACAACGGGCGGGTGTTCGAAATCCTCGGCTACGGCCTCGCCGGCCAGTGGAGCCAGTACCGGAGCGCGGTGGCCGGCGCCATAGCGTCGTTTGGCCCCGTCACCGACCAGTCCCTTCTGAACGTTAAGCCCCGCCGCATCGAGATCGTGACCATCCCGCGCGCCATGACGATCCAGGAGTTCAATCAGGCGTATCCGTCGGATTCCAAAACCACGGTGGAGGAATTGACCATCCTCAACCTGGTGCAGAGCGGCGAGAAGATTCCGGCGGGGACGATGGTCAAGCGGGTGGTGGCGAAGTAGAGGCCGGGAAGCAGCACCGGGAAGGCGGCGGCTGGGAGGAGGCATTGGCCTCTTGTCCATGTAGGTCAGGACCCTTGTGGTCCTGACATTCTTGCCAACGACGCAAACGGCGCCGTCAGGACCATGAAGCTCCTGACCTACCAAACCCCTGTCCTGCGGAGGTTGGCCGCGTGCGGTGTCTTTCTGATCTCGGCGGCCTCGGAACGCGCTTCGCAAAAGCGCCCTCCCCAGACCCCGCCGCTGTGCTGCTCGCTGTCGGCGACGTCCATCAACGTGTGGCGCAAAACCGACAATCCCGCCGCCCGCCGGGCTTCCGCCGACCGGGCGTGATTACCGGCAACCACATGCCGGATAATCGATTATCCTTGATTTGTGCGGCCGGGCACCGGTGCTGCTCAGAATGTTCCCGCCGACATCCGCCTCCGGATCGGCATGAAACGGTGGATGCCTATGGGTCTGGGAATTCGCACCGACATCAGCGCCTGGGATCTGGTCCGACGGCTCAACGCCTCGGAACTCGCCCTCTATTCCTCCATGGAGAGACTCACCTCCGGGCTGGCCATCAACCGGGCCTCCGACAGCCCGGCGATCCTCATCCTATCGGAGCGCCTGCGGGCGCAGACGGCCTCGCTCGAGAGGCAGATCGAAAACCTTGCCGCCCGGCAGCAGAAATACGAGTGCGCCTCATCCGCGCTCATGGAACTCCGCTCCCACCTGACCGGGCTGAGATCGCTGGCGCTCGGTGCCGCCGGCGAGGGGGGCCACGAGCCGGCGATGCAGGCTGCCTACGACACGGCCGCGCAGAATATCGTCGAGGCCTACAACCGGGTGATCTCGTGCGCCGAGTACAACGGACGGTATCTCTTCGATGGCGCTACCGGTTCGCTGGCGAAACTCACGACGATCCGCATCGACCTGTCCGCGCCGGCCGCGGCCGAATCCGCGATCGCCGCGATCGACAGCGCCGTCCGGCAGGTGGACACGGTCCAGATCGATGTGGGGGCGGCCCAGCGCCGCGACCTGGAGGCGCAGCAGCGCATGTTTACGGCCGCGCGCCGCGACCTGGTCGCCGCCGAAAGCGAACTGTGCGGGACCGATGTCGCCGCCGAGTACACGAGTTTTCTCGCCGAGTCAATCCGCCTGCGGGCCGGCCTGGCGCTCCTGGCCCACAGCCGGGTGACCGCCGAAAGCGTCTTGTCGTTGTGGGATGACTGACTCCTTCTCCCCCCTGATGCGGCAATAGGAGTGCCCCCTGTTTGCACCAACCGCCGGGTTCCCCAACCCGGCGGTTTTCTGTTGGGCCGATTTCCGGCAGCAAAAAAACCGCTGTCGGCCAGCGGTTTTCCATATCGTTCGGCAGAACCGCCGCGCGCCGCGGCGGTTACTTCGTAGTCTCGGCCGGAACCATCCTGGGGCGCCGCCCCCGGACATTCTTCATGACCTTCCCCGCCTTGAGGCAGGATGTGCACACCGAGAGGTGTTTCGGCACGCCGTTGACGACCGCGCGGACATTCTGCAGGTTCGGGTAGAACCGCCGCGGCGTCTTGTTGTGGGCGTGCGATACATTCCGTCCGGTCGCCGGCCGCTTGCCGCAAATATCACAGGCTTTGGACATGACTACCAACTATCTCCTTTCGCGCCAGAGCCTTTTAATTTACAATCCCCGCCCCAAAAGGCAAGCCCTTTTTGCCGGTCGGCGCCATTTTGCCGCCCCCCCGGCCGCCGTCAACCTACCCCGGCCGGGCCACCCCCCACCCCCGCCCGTCGGCCCCCGCACCCGAAAGTGTTTGTTGCAGCACAACTTGTTGGTTTGACTCAGGGACCGGGATTGCCTATTTTGGAATGAACTGGTGCCGCCCCGACTGGCTATAATTCTGTAGCAGGATGGACACGACCGATGCTTGACCTCAAATTCATCCGGGAAAACCCGGAGGCCGTCAAGGCCGGTATTGCCAAGAAGAACGACCGCTCGGACATCGACGCGCTGCTGGCCGTCGACGCCCGGCGCCGCGATATTATCAGCCGCACCGAGGCCCTCAAAGCCGAGCGCAACCGCGTCACCGCCGACATCGCCCGCAAAAAGAAAGCCCACGAGCCTGCCGATGACCTCGTCGCCGAGATGCGCCGGGTCGGCGACCAAATCGTCCAGCTCGACGCCGACCTCCGCGCGGTCGAGGACGACCTCCAGACCCGGCTTTCATGGATCCCGAACCTCCCCCACGAATCAGTCCCGGTGGGCGGCGAGGCTGATATGAAAATCGTGCGCCGCTGGGGCGACCTGCCCGCGCCCGCCTTCCCGGTCCGCCCCCACTGGGAGATCGGCGAGCAGCTCGGCATCCTAGACATCGCGGCCGCCACCAAAGTCTCCGGCGCCGGCTTCTACGCCCTGCGCGGCCTCGGCGCCCGCCTCGAACGCGCGCTCATCGCCTACATGCTCGACACCCACGCCGCCGGCGGTTTCTGCGAGCACGCCGCTCCCTACCTGGTCACCGAGGAGACCATGTTCGGCACCGGGCAGTTGCCCAAAATGACCGAGGACATGTACCGCACCGAGGACAACATGTGGCTCATCCCGACCGCCGAGGTGTCGCTGACCAACCTGTTCCGGCAGGAGATCCTCGACTATCGCCGGCTGCCGATCCTCGTGGTCGGGCATTCCCCCTGTTTCCGCCGCGAGGCCGGGGCGGCCGGCAAAGACACCCGCGGCATGATCCGCGTCCACCAGTTCCACAAAGTCGAGATGGTGAAAATCGTGCGACCCGAAACTTCCTACGACGAACTCGAGTCGCTCGTCGCTCAGGCCGAGAAAATCCTCCAGGGGCTCCGCATCCCCTACCGCGTCGGCCTGCTCGCCTCCGCCGATCTCTCGTTCGCCGCCGCCAAATGCTACGACATCGAACTCTGGGCCGCCGGGATCGAACGCTGGCTCGAAATCTCCTCCTGCTCCAACTTCGAGGATTTCCAGGCCCGCCGCATGAACTGCCGCTTCCGCGACGAGGACAAGAAGGTGCGCTTTCCGCACACCCTCAACGGGAGCGGACTGGCCCTCGCCCGCCTTGTCCCGGCAATTCTCGAAAACTACCAGAACGCCGACGGTTCCGTGACTGTCCCCGAAGTCCTCCGGCCCTACATGGGAGGCCTCGCCAGGATCGGCTGATGCCCAAACCGCTGAGCAGATTCAGTCTGACCAACCGGCTCTATGTCGGCAAGTCGACCTTCTACAACGGCTTCCTCCTGGTCGGCGTGGTCGCCATCTCGCTCGTCTTCATCTGGTATACGCTCAATGTCATCGACCGCCTCAAGGAGGGCACCCGCAGCCAGGTGGAGAAGTACGTCAAGATGTGGCAGCTTGCCGCCAACTCCAACACATCGGGCGAGGAACTCCAGTTCATCTTCGACGAAATCATCGTGAAAGCCGATTTCCCGATCATTGTCCTCGACCAGAACCGGGAGCCGATCCACTGGCGCAACATCAAGGGCATCGGGCCGACCGAGAACTCGCCTAAGGCGCTGGCGACCCTCCGCCGCCTGGCCGAGAGCATGGCCGCCCGCAACCAGGAATTCCCCCTGCACTTCGGCGAGGGCCACGTCAACTACTTCCTCTACGGCGACACCGACGCCATCACCCGGCTCCGCTACATGCCCTTCGTCGAAATCAGCATCGTCCTCGCTTTCCTCGCCGTCGCCCTCGTCGGCTACCACAACATCCGCCGCAGCGAGGAACGCCACATCTGGGTCGGCATGGCCAAGGAGACCGCCCACCAGCTCGGCACGCCGATCTCCTCGCTCATGGGCTGGATCGAGGTCATGCGGGCCGAGTGCGACCCGGCCGCCGACCGCGCCCAACTGCAGGCGCAGTTTGCCGACGGTCTCGAGAATATGCGCATCGACATCGACCGGCTCCAGAAAGTCGCCAACCGCTTCGGCCAGATCGGGTCCATCCCCGAGCTGCACCCGGCCGACGTCAACCGGGCGGTTGCCGACGCCGTCGAGTACTTCCGCCGCCGCCTGCCCTTCGAGGGCCAGGGCATCACCCTCGACGTCCGCCGCGGCGAGCTCCCCCCGGTCGATCTCAACCCCGAACTCTTCGGATGGGCCATCGAAAACCTCATCAAGAATTCCCTCCAGGCGGTGGATCCCAAAGCCGGGCGCGTCCTCTTCACCACCTCCTACCTCCCCCACCGGCAGTGCGTGGTGATCGATGTCGAGGACAACGGCGCCGGCATCCCGGCGGCCGCCCAGCGCCGCATCTTCCGCCCCGGATTCACCACCAAGAAGCGGGGGTGGGGCCTTGGCCTGACCCTCGTGCGCCGCATTGTCGAAGAATACCACCGCGGACGCGTCACGCTCAAACGCTCGAAACCCGGCGAAACGGTCTTCGAGATCACGCTGCCCGCCTCCACCCAACGATAGGATCTACCATGCCCGGATCGGCCGAACAAAAGCGAATTCTCTGGGTCGATGATGAAATCGACTCCCTCAAGTCGCACATCCTCTTCCTCGAAAAACGCGGCTACGCGGTGGAAGGCGCGGTGTCGGGCGACGACGCCGTCGAGCTCGTGCGCCGCAAATCCTTCGACCTCGTCCTCCTCGACGAAATGATGCCCGGCAAGGACGGCCTGACGACCCTCGAGGAGATCAAGGAAATCCGGCCCCACCTCCCCGTCGTCATGGTCACCAAGTCCGAAGAAGAGACTCTCATGGACCAGGCGATCGGGCAGAAGATCGACGATTACCTCACCAAACCGGTCAACCCGACCCAGATCCTGTCGGTCATCAAGCGCATGCTCGAGGCCAAGCGGATCATCAGCAGCAGCACCATGCAGCGCTACGTCACCGAAATGAACCGCTTCAACCAGAAACTCTTCGGCCGCCTCGAGCCCGAGGACTGGTACGAGGCCGGCCGCGTCCTCGCCGCCTGGAACCTCGAACTCGACCGCCACGCCGACGTCGGACTGGAACAGGCCCTCGAGGGCTCCCGCAAAGAGTGGAACACCGAGTTCACCAAATACCTCGACCGCAACTACCTCGACTGGCTCCACAGCGACCGCGCCCCGACCCTGTCCCCGCGCCTGGCCGAACGCTTCCTCTTTCCCCACCTCCGCGAGAAGCGCAAGCTCGTCTTCATCGTCGTCGACTGCATGCGCCTGGACCAGTGGCTGATGGTCGAGCCGCTCATCGCCGAGTACTACGACGTCCGCCGCGACTACTACTTCTCCATCCTCCCCTCGGCCACCCCCTTCGCCCGCAACGCCCTCTTCGCCGGGCTGTTCCCCGATGAAATCGCCCAGGCCCGCCCCGACCTCTACCGGACCCAGGCCGAGGGCTCGCTCAACCGCCTCGAGGATGAACTCTTTGAGGACAACCTCCAGCGCCACGGCTTCGACCAGGCGCGCCAGATGAAGTACGTCAAGATCTACAACAACACCGAGGGCGACCAGGTGGTCCGGCGCCTCGCCGACTTCTACGACGCCCCGGTCGCCACCTTCGTCTTCAACTTCCTCGACATCCTCGCCCACGGCCGCTCGAACAACGTCATCCTCAAGGAAATCGCCGGCTCGGAGGCCGCCTTCCGCACCCTCATGCAGACCTGGTTCATCCACTCGCCTCTCTTCGCCATGCTCAAGCTCTTCGCCGGCCGCCGCGACACCACCGTCATTGTCACCACCGACCACGGCTCGGTGCTGTGCCGGCGGGGCACGATGGCCCACGGCAAGCGGACCACCTCGACCAACCTCCGCTACAAGTACGGCGACAACCTCAACTCCGATCCCAATGACTCGATCCTGGTCAAGAAACCGAAAGACTGGCGCCTGCCCCTGCTCACCCTCGCCACCACCTACATCCTCGCCCGCGAGGACTTCTTCTTCGTCTACCCCAACAACTACAACGAAATGATCCGCCAGTTTCAGAACTCGTTCCAGCACGGCGGCGTTTCGCTGGAAGAAATGGTGGTCCCCGTCGCCACCCTCAACCCGCGGTGATATGCAGACGGTGCTGAACGTGGTGTCCCACTCCGAAACGGAGACGGTCGGGCTGGCGGAGAAACTGGTCCCCTTCCTCCGCCCCGGCGACCTCATCGTGCTCACCGGCGAACTGGGCGCGGGGAAGACCGTCTTCGTGCGCGGCCTCGCCCGCGGCCTCGGCGTCGACCCCGCTCTCGTCAATTCCCCCTCCTTCACCATCGTCAACGAGTACCCCGAGGGGCGGCTGCCGCTCTACCACTTCGATCTCTACCGGATCGGCAACCCCGCCGAATTGCTCGAGGTCGGGTGGAACGACTACCTCGCCCGCGAGGGAATCACCGTCGTCGAATGGGGCGAGCGGGCCGGGGACTGCCTGCCCCCCCGGTACTACCGGGCCGTCTTCCGGGTCGAGGGGGAACACAACCGCCGGATCGATATCGGCGTCGTGGGGGACGACCGGCCATGAGCGTGCAGAACATCCTGGCTATCGACACTTCCACCGCCCTGCTGCGGTTGGCGCTGGCGTTCGGCGCCGACCGCCTCGTCCAGGTGCGCGAGGCCGTGCCGCAGTCGCACGGCCAGGTGCTGCTGCCGCGCCTCGGCGACCTGCTCGCCGCCGCCGGCCTCACCGTCCGCGACCTCCAGGCCGTCGCCGTCTCGGTCGGCCCCGGCTCCTTCACCGGCCTCCGCATCGGCCTGGCCGCCGCCAAGGGCCTCGTCGTCGCCCTCGACCTCCCGCTCGTCCCGGTCACCGCTTTCGAAATCGCCGCCCGCCGGCTCGCCGATGCCCCCCGTCCCGTCTACGTGATCGTCCCCCTCAACCGGGACGAGGGGATCTGCTGCCCGATCAACGGCCCCCTCAGCATCGGCCCGCCGGTCATCGCGCGCTACAGTGCGCTGCCGGAGATCGTCGGCCGCGCGGCCGTGGCCGCGATCGGCCTGACCATCCGCGAGAAAATGCCCGCCCTGGCCAACCCCGACCTGTCCGACCGGCTCGACTACGACGCGGGCGACCTGCTCGTCATCGCCCGCGAAAAACTGGACTCCGGCCGACCGCTTCCCGCGGCCGCCGAACTCGAACCCTGGTACCTGCAAAAATCGCAGGCCGAGATCAAGTTTGAGCAACGCAAAAAAAAATGACCTCGTCCTCCGGGACATGGCCGCACGCGACCTCGATACCGTCGTCGCCATGGAAAAGGAAATCTTCCCCGATCCCTGGCCGCGCTCCGCGTTCGAGGAGCAGATCGGGGGCGACGGCTGGGGGGCGCTTGTGGTCGAGATCGACGGCGCCGTGGTCGGCTACGCCTGCTACTTCACTGTCGATGTCGAGGCCCACCTCACCAACATCGCCGTCCGCCCCGAACATCGCAGAAAATCGGTTGCAAATATGTTGCTGGGCGCTATCTTGGGTCGGGCAACCGCGGCCGGTTGCCAGTATCTGCTCCTGGAGGTCCGGTCCAGCAACAACGTTGCCCGGACCTTTTACGAAAGAAAGGGGTTCCGAATATTGTATCGCCGGCCCAATTACTACCGGCGGCCCATTGAGGATGCCCTGGTCATGGTCTTCTACCTCGACGGCCGGCAAGGCGGATAGACGCTATGGCGTGGTTTCGGAAAGATCACAGCGGCCCGGTGCCGCAGGAAAAGAAAAATATCCCCGAGGGTCTCTGGATCAAGTGCGACTCCTGCGGGGAAATCATCTACAGCCGAAAACTCGAAAAACTCCTCTGGGTCTGCCCCTCCTGCGACTTCCACTTCCGCATCACCTCCCAGAAATATATCGACCTGCTGCTCGATGGCGGGCGGCTGGAGGAATTCGACAGCCACCTGACGAGCAGGGACCCGCTTAAGTTCAAGGATTCCAAGAAGTACCCGGATCGGATCAGAGAGGCCCAGGCCAAGGCCGGCCGCCTCGAGGGTGTGATCGCCGGCATCGGCGAAATCGGCGGCATCGAGGTCTCCTTCGCCATCATGAACTTCGCCTTCATCGGCGGGTCGATGGGCTCGGTGGTGGGGGAGATGATCGCCCGGGCCATCGAACGCGCCCTCAACCGCAACATCCCCCTCGTCATCGTCTCCTCCTCCGGCGGCGCCCGCATGCAGGAGGGGATTCTCTCGCTGATGCAGATGGCCAAGACCTCCGGCCTGCTCGAACGACTCGACAAGAAACGCATCCCCTACATCTCTATCCTCACCAACCCGACCACCGCCGGCGTCATGGCCTCGTATGCGTCGCTCGGCGATGTCGTCATCGCCGAACCGAAAGCCCTCCTCGGATTCGCCGGCCCGCGCGTCATCCAGCAGACCATCAAACAGGAGCTGCCGGAGGGCTTTCAGTCGTCCGAGTTCTTTCTCGAAAAGGGGTTCCTCGACAAGATCGTGCACCGCAAAGACCTCCGCGACACCGTCATCGCGCTCCTGAAGTTCATGTGGAGAAAGTGATGCCCGCCGGCGCCTATCGCACTGCGGAACGGTTCCTCCTCTCGCGCGAGTTCTTCGGCATGAAACTCGGGCTGGAGAACATCACCGAGTTCCTCGCCGCCATCGGCTCCCCCCAGCTGAGCTACCCGACCATCCACGTGGCCGGCACCAACGGCAAGGGCTCCACCGTCAGCATGCTCGCCGCTGTCCTCCGGGCCCAGGGGTACCGGACCGGCCTGTACACCTCTCCCCACCTCGTCTCGCTGCGGGAGCGGGTGCGCGTCGACGGCCATCCGATCCCGGAACGCTCCGTCACCGCCTTTGTCGCCCGCTACCGCCGGGAACTGGTCCGGCGCAAGTTGTCGTTTTTCGAGGTGCTCACCGCCATGGCCTTCGAGCATTTCGCCCGCGCCGGGGTCGACCTCGCCGTGGTCGAAACCGGTCTCGGGGGACGGCTCGATGCGACCAACGTCCTTTGTCCGCTCTTGACCGTCACCACCGACATCAGCCGCGACCACATGGAAATCCTGGGCCGCACCCTGCGGAAAATCGCGTTCGAAAAAGCCGGCATCGTCAAGTCCGGCGTCCCCCACCTGATCGGGCTCCTCCCGCCGGTCGCCGAAGAGGTGATTGCCCGGTGCTGCGCGGAGCTCGGCGCCCCCCTGCACCGCCTCCGCCCCCGTGACTTTGCCGCCTTCGGTGAATCCAACCGGCTCGACTTTCATGAAAACGGCTGGCGGATCTCCGGCCTCGTCCCGGGCCTCATCGGCCCCCACCAGTTGCGCAACACCGCGCTGGCGCTCAAAGCCCTCGCCATCCTGCGCGACCAGGGCCTGGCGATCGACAAGCAGGCCGTGTACCAAGGCATGGCCCGGTTGGAGTGGCCCGGCCGATTCCAGATCGTCGCCCGCCGCGGCCGACCAACCCTGGTATTCGACGTCGGCCACAACGCCGGCGGCATCGCCGCCTTTGTCGAGACCTTCCAGACCCGCTTCCCCGGCCGCAAGGCCCTCATCCTCACCGGCTTCGTCAAACGAAAAGAGCACCAGAAAATGGTCGATCACCTCGCCAAAATCGCCGCACAATACGTCATCGTACCCCTCGATACCAAACGCTCCGTCGATACTGCCCACCTCTTGGGGACCATCAACTGGCGGCGCGTGCCGGTCCACCGCGCCGGGTCGGTGGCGACCGGCTGGCGAAGGGTCGCCCGGACCGCTCAACCTGACGATATCATAGCTGTGATCGGCTCGCACTACCTTGTCGGAGAGTTTTTCGAGAAGATCGGCTCGGCATGATGGAGATGGATTCAAAAGAGCGCCGCCGGCCGGCGCCGGAGACGGCCGATCCCGAACGCCTCCCTCAAGGGGAGGCGCTCCCCGCGGGTCCCGGACCGGCGGCCGCCCGCGCCGCGGCCGCGGCCGTCGAACTGCCCGCCGAAAAACTCACCCGCCTCACCGAGGCCAACCGCCAGCTCAAACGCAAAATCTTCGACCTCTACACCATCTTCGAAATCAGCCGCAACTTCAGCTCGGTCCTCAATTACCAGACCCTCCTCGATTCCTTCGTCCTCACCTGCGTGGCCCAGGTCTCCGCCTCCAAGGGAGCCATCTACCTCAAGCAGGACGCCCGCTCGGACCGCTTTTCGCTCGCCAAGAGCAAGGGGGGAGGCGCCTTCCCCCCCAAAGAGGCAACCTTCCCGTCCGACTCCAAAATAGCCGACTACCTCGCCCGCCTGAACCGCCCCGTGCCGACTTCCGAGCTGCTCGCCGGCTTCTCCCGGGAGCCGGAGGCCGAGGCTCTCCGTAGTTTCGATCCCGGCCTGGTCGTCCCGCTGATCTACCAGAGCCGCCTCATCGGACTGGTCCTCATCGGCGAGAAAATAGGCGCGAAAGAGTTCGGCCTCGACGACATCGAATTTCTGTCCATCCTCGGCAACCAGATCTCGGTGGCTATCGAGAACGCCCGGCTCTACGAATCCGAACGCGCCGCCACCCAGCAGTTGCTGGCTGCCCAGCAGCAGCTCGTGCACACCGAGCGCCTCGCCGCTCTCGGCGAAATGTCCGCCCGGGTCGCCCACGAGGTCAACAACCCGCTCGGCATCATCAAGAACTACCTCCTGCTGGTCCAGCGCACTGCCCGCGGCAACGTCGAAACCGGCAACTACCTCGAAATCATCAGCCAGGAAATCGACCGCATCGCCCGTATCGTCCGCGAACTCCTCGACTTCCACCGCCCCGAAAAAACCGCCCTCCGACCCATGAAACTGGGGAAGGTGATCGACGACGTCCTCGTCCTCATGGACCGGCAGTTTGAGAAATTCGGCATCATGGTGGTGCGGGAGTTCGCCGATGACCTCCCGCTCGTCATGGGTTCGCCCGAGAACATGAAGCAGGTCGCCCTCAACATCGTCCTCAACGCCGCCGACGCCATGCCCAACGGCGGCCGCCTCGACATCGCTCTCCGCCGCGTTGCCGACGGCGTCCTGCTCGCTTTTACCGACACCGGCCCGGGCATCCCCCCCGAGATCATCCCCCACATCTTCGAACCCTTCTTCACCACCAAGCAGGAGGGGAAAGGCACCGGCCTCGGCCTGGCCGTCTGCTACGGCATCATCAAACGCCACGGCGGGACGATAACGTATAAAAACAGCAGCATCGGGGGGTGCTTTGAAATCATCCTCCCTGCCCTCGAGGACCGCGAGAACCATGGGTAACACCGGCGAGCGGATCATCATTATCGACGATGAGAAGCGCATGTGCGATTCGCTCTATGCCCTCCTCACCGGCGATGGTTACGAGGTTGAGACCTTCCAGAGGTCCCCCGAAGCGGCCGAGGCCATCCGCACCCGCAAAGTCGATCTCGTCATCAGCGACATCAAGATGCCCGGCATGGACGGCATCGAGCTGCTCCGCCGCGTGAAAGAGGTCGATGACGGCATCCCGGTCATCCTCATGACCGGTTACGGGTCGCTCGATACCGCTATCCAGGCCGTCGGTGCCGGCGCCTACGACTACCTCCTCAAACCGGTCGAATTCAGCTACCTCGAGCTGGCCGTCAACCGGGCCCTCGAAAAACGCCGCGCCGACATCGCCCGACTCCAGCTCCTCGAAGAACTGCGCCTCTCCAACATGATCCTCAAGCGCCGGATGGATGACCTCAACGCCCTCTACGAGGCCGGCAAGTCGATCGGCTCCACCGCCAATCTCCACGAACTCCTCCGCCAGATTGTCGTCCTCGCCTCCACCGTCACCGAGGCCCAGGTCGGGTCGATCATGCTCCTCGACGAAGCCGGCGAATACCTCACCATCGAAGCCGCCATCGGCCTCGACGAGGACATCGTCGCCGCCACCCGGCTCTCCATCGGCTCCTCGATCGCCGGCTGGGTGGCCCGGGAAGGAGAGCCCCTCATCGTGCGCGACGTGGAGGCCGACCCGCGCTTCCGCCGCATCAACAAGGAGCGCTACGGCGCCGCCTCCCTGCTGTGCTGCCCGCTGCGGATCAAGAACAAAGTCATCGGCGTCATCAACCTGGCCAACAAAGCCGGGGGAGAGACATTCAACGACAACGACTTGCGCCTCCTCACGACCTTTGCCTCCCAGGCCGCCGTGGCGGTCGATGATGCCAACCAGTTCGAACGCAACCGCCGCCGCCTCATCGAATTCGAAATCCTCAACGAGCTCTCCGGCGAACTGACCGAGATTCAGTCGATGCACGATTTCTGCCAATTGCTCGTCACCAAACTCACCCGCGTCTTCCCGATCGATTGCGCCCTCTGGTTCAACTGGGAACCCGGCCGCAAAACGCTCGTCGCCGCCGCCGCCTCCGGCGGTCCCGACCTCCGCCCGGAGCGGCGCTCCGAGGTCACCCTCGGCCCGCTCGAACTCGATGAAGACATCCTCGCCGACATCCCCCGCCTCTCCGCCGCCGTCGCTGCCGATATCCGCGCCCACCAGGCGCTGCCCGCCCCGGAAACCGCCTTCCTCGCCCTCCCCGTGAAACGCCGGGGGGAACTCGCGCACATCTTCTACTTCGCCGCCGCCGGCAAGAAACCCTACAGCGCCGATGACATCTCGATCGCCCGCCTGGTCGTCTCGCAGGCCGCCCTCCTCTTCGAGCGCGAGCAGTCGCTCCTCAACATGACCCGCCTGCTCACCATGGGCAACATGATCAGCGAAATCTCCCACGACCTCCGCAAGCCGCTCACCTCGATCAAGGGGAGCCTCCAGGTGCTGGCCATGAAACACCCGGAGATCGCCGCCCAGTCGGAATTGCTGAATGCGGCCGAAGAGGAGGTCCACCGCATGAACGAACTGGTCCGCGAACTGGTCGACTTCTCCAACCCCAACAAGTACCAGACCGAAAAAATCGACCTCCGCCGCATCGTCGCCCGCGCCGCCGAACTCGTCGGCCCCGACCTCCGCAAGAAAAACATCGCCTACTCCGCCCGCTTCGCCGAGGCCGACTGGGACGTCATCGTCAACAAGAACCAGATCCTCGAAGCTTTCCTTAACCTGCTGATCAACGCGATCGACGCCATCCCCGGCCCCGGACAGATCCGCGTCGAGGGCCTCCTCGAAACGCCCCCCCACCGCAAAGAGCCTTACCTCACCGTCCGGGTCGCCGACTCCGGCTGCGGCATCAAGAAAGAAAACCTCTCCCGCATTTTCGAGCGCTACTACACCACCAAAGACACCGGAACCGGCCTCGGACTGTCGGTCGTCGAACGCATCATCTCCGCCCACAACGGCACGCTCGCGGTTCAGTCGGAGGAGGGGAGAGGGGCCACCTTCTCCCTCTATTTCCCTTACCACAATTGACCGCTCTGCACCTTTTTGCTCAAAATCCGCAATATCCCAGACCCAAAACCTTGATTTTGACCGCCTTTTGCCGATACATTGGCTGTACCTGAATGGTTGCTATGGCTAAACAGAAGACAAAAATCCTGGTGATCGACGACGACCCGAAGGTGGCGTGGCTGCTGTCGGAGGGGCTTGGGGCCCGCTTTGAGTTTGTCGCTGCCCGCGACGGCTCCGAGGGGCTCCAGATGGTCTCGACCGAGCAACCCGAACTCATTCTCCTGGATATCAAGATGCCCGGAATGAGCGGGATCGAGGTCCTCGAAAAGCTCAACAAGCTCGAGAGCCGCCCCGAAGTCATCATGGTCTCCGGCCACGGCGACACCAACTACGTCGTCGAATCCATTAAGCTGGGCGCCGCCGAGTTCATCAACAAGCCGTTCGATGTCCAGGAAATCGAAATCCACATCAACGGCGTCCTCGAACGCCGCAACCTTCGCCGCGAGGTCAAAGAGCTCAAATCCGAACTGCAGGCGCAGTCGGCCTACGCCAATTTCCTCGGCGACTCCGTGGCCATGACCAAGGTGAAGGAGATCATCGAGCAGGTCGCCGACTCCGAGCTGACTGTCCTCATCCGCGGCGAGTCGGGCACCGGCAAAGAGATCGCCGCCCGCTCCCTGCACCAGCTCTCCGCGCGCAAAGACCGCCCGTTTATCAAGGTCAACTGCGCCGCCATCCCTCGCGACCTGCTCGAGGCCGAGCTCTTCGGCTACGAGAAGGGGGCCTTCACCGGCGCGCACAAAACCAAGCAGGGGCGGTTCGAAATCGCCCACAAGGGAACGATGTTCCTCGATGAAATCGGCGACATGCCCATGGAGCTCCAGTCCAAACTGCTCCAGGTCCTCGAACAGCAGGAGTTCGTCCGGGTCGGCGGCATCACCTCGATCCACGTCGATGTGCGGATCATCTGCGCCACCAACCGCAACCTCGAACAGGCGATCCACGACAAAGAATTCCGCGACGACCTGTTCTACCGCCTGAACGAGATCACCCTGTTCCTGCCCCCCCTGCGGGAACGTCCCGAAGATATCCCCCTGCTCGTGCGGCACTTTATCGACAAATACAACCAGCTCTATTCCAAAGACTTCAGAGAGCTCTCCCCCTCCACTATCGACCGCCTCATGACCTTCTCATGGCCCGGAAACGTCCGCCAGCTCGAGAACATGCTCAAACAGGTGGCGGTGCGCGGCGATGAGTCGATCATTATCGACCTGATCAACTCCGCGGCCGCCGCACCGACCATGCCCTCCCGCTCCACCTACACCCCTGCCACCACCGACGTCGGCCCGACTAACGCCGCCGGGACCGAGACCTACTCGCTCAAAGAACGGATCGGCCGCACCGTCGCCGAGGAAGAAAAGCGGTTGATCAGCGAAGTCCTCACCCGAACCAACTGGAATCGCCGCAAAGCCGCCGACCTTCTCGAGATAAGCTACCGCTCGCTCCTCTATAAGATTAAAGACTACAACTTGAATTCTTCGAAGTAGTCGTTCCGGCGATCTGTCCAAAAACGTACCCGATGCCCGCCTGCGTCTTATATGCATCGGTGTGCATATTCTGCACACATCCTTTCTTATTTTCCACATTTTTCACTCCATGTGAATAACATTAAGTTGTTGTGAAATAACGTGTAAGTTGTTGACCGCGACAAATCTCGGCACAAGTTTCGGAAATGTTTTCCGCAATCCGGCATCGGGGTTGCATGGGGAACAAAACTTGCTTGTAAAATAGTGCACAGAAGCGCGATAGCGACGAATAACGACGTGGTGCAACGATCATGGATGACTGCAACTTCATTGACAAGGTCGACCTCGAGCTCAAACGAGCCGAGCGATATTCGGTCTTCGTCTCGCTCGTCGTTTTCGACCTCTCATTCCTGGAGAACCACTTAGGCCCCGGCGCCTCCTCGGTCGTGCATTCGCTCTCGCAGGAGGCGCGCCGCAATGTCCGGGAAATCGACGTCGTCTCGGTGATGGATGGCTGTAAGCTCGTGCTCTTGTTGCCCGAGACGCCGCGCCAGGGAGCCGAAATCGCTAGCCGCCGGGTCAGCGAGATCCTCCGGGATCGCCTCTCCCGGGACAACAGCGCGGCGGCGGAGAAAATCATCCCCCTCGAGATGGCTTCCTACCCCGATGCCGCCGGGGCGCGCACCATCCGGGATTTCCTTGGAGACTATCTCGATCGGCACAGGAATTAAGAGAAGCGGGCTGCGTTCCCGCACGTAAACAAGACCCCCCTGCCTTTTTTGTTTCTATGCCTCCCATTTCAGAAGATCGCCTGACCCCCAGGCGATCTTCATCTTTTTTGGGGTCCTTCCCCGGCCGCCGACACGCACGGCCATGAGACCGGCTACTCGGCGCACCACAGCAGCGGCGCCGGCCCCCCGCGAAAGAGGTAGGAGATCATGTGGGTCAGATCGGCGACCGTCACCGCGCAATCACCCGTCACGTCCCCGGTTCGGAATTCACAGGGAAGGCTGCCGCCCCGGAAAAGGTGGCTGATCATCAACGTGAGGTCGGACACCGCAACATCGTGGTTGTCGTTGGCGTCCCCCGGCAGCCAGGTCCAGAACGACGTCACCGCCGACTCCGTCCGCTGCCCCGTGTTGTCCTCGGTTGCCACTTTCCACCAGTATGCGGTCCCCGGCGCGAGCGAATCCGCCGGCGTCCAGGCGGTGTCGGCGAGCGGTCCGAACACCTGCAGGGCGACAAACCCCGAGTCGGTCGCCAGGTGCAGGAAGTAGACGATCGTGTCGAGCGGGTCCGGGTCGAGCGAGCGCGACCAGGTGAATGTCGGGAGCAGGTCCAGCAGCGAGCAGCCGCTCGTGATCGGGGTCGTGTGCGGCATCGGCGGCGGCTCCGGCGCGTCGTTCACCCAGAACAAACTGCCGGTCGAATCCGTCCAGTCCGAATACTCATATCCGTCGAACGCCTGCGCCCGCCAGCGGTAGCGCCGGTTCTCCGTCAGCGAAAGCGGCGGCTGCCAGCCGGTCGAGTCGATCCCCTCCGGCAGTCCGGCCACGTACTGCGAGTCCTCCGTGCGCGGCACCGTATCGAGAAAAACCACAAAGGAGTATGCCAGCGAGTCCCCTTCGGCGTCGGCCGCATTCGTCACGCGGAGCATCGGCCGCGCGCCCGTCGAGCTGCCTTCAGAGGGCGCCAGCGCCGCCAATTCGCCGGGCCGCGAATTCAGGCGAAACGACGCCTCGAACCATTCGGACCAGGCCGCTCCGTTGGCGGCGCGCAGCCGCACCCGGCCCGAGAGCCCGTCCGCCAGCGGCGCGCCGGCGTACGCGACCGTCGTCGAAGGCGAATCGAACACGGTGTCCGCCCATAACTCCGCCGTCGTCCAGTCCGAATCGAGACCGACCGCGATCTCGAACCGTGTCTGCATCCGTGCCTGGAGCGAGTCGGTGTAGTGCCACGCAACCGTCGGCGCATTTCCCACCACGTGCTGCATGTCCGTCTCTGCCGCGAACACCAGCGCGGCGATAACCGGAACCGAATCGACCGCGATCAGGGTCACCGTCAGCGAATCCGCCAGCGCCGTGTCGGCCGCCACGATGAGGACGTCGTACACCCCGTTCTGAGTCGAGTCCGGGGTGAAACTGAGCCGCCCGCGCCCGTTGCCGCTGTCGACAAAGACCGCGTGCGCGGGAAGGCCCTCGGCGGCGAGAACCGGCACATCCCCGTCGGCATCGCCGGCCGATACCGGAATCGCCAGTGTGCGTCCCTCGATCACCCACTGCGAGTCCACCGGGTCAAGCACCGGCGCCACATTAATATCCCGCACCGTGAGGCCCACCCTCACGCTGTCGGCGGCCAGCGAATCATCGGTCGCCGCGATCCACACCTCGTACGCCCCCGCCTGGCGGTAGCCCGGCCGCCAGGAGAAACCGCCCGCGCCGTTGCCGCTGTCGACAAAAACCGCGCCTTCCGGAATACCCTCGGCCGCGAGGATCAGCTTGTCGCTGTCGTCGTCCGCTGCGTAGACCCGGAACTCAAGCTGCTCCCCTTCGTCCACCGCCTGGTCGCCGATCGTATCGAGCGCCGGCGGGTCGTTGACCGGGATGACGTCGATCACCACCGTCCGCGTGTCCGCCTTGTACCCGTCGGAGACGACGAGCACGAACAGCGTGTCCGAGGCACCCTCCGGCGGCGTCCCGACCAGGGTGTTCTGGAACACGCTGCACCATCCCGGCGCCGCCCCAAAAGAAATCACCGTGTCCGGGCCGTCCGGGTCTGCGAATTCCGGCTCATACCCGAACGGCTGGTCTTCCATGGCCAGGACCGCCGCCGGCGAGAGAATCATCGGCCGGGCGTCGAGACACCCGACTCCGAAAGCCCCGATCACCTCCCCGCAGGGGCTGTGCGGCGGTGCGCAGGGCGAGATGTCGAACAACCCGACCGCCGGATTGGCCGTGTCGCACAGATGGGGATTGAGGCTGAAATTGCCGTCCAATCCGAACTGCGGCGCAATATCGCCCGTCCAGTCGCCACCGCTGTTGCCGTACAGGTCGCTGCACGACAGCGTGACCGTCCCGGTCGAGTCCGCCCGCCCGACCGGCGGGCAGTCGCGGTTGAACACCGCCAGCCCCCGGCTGATCGCCACCGTTGCGTCCGGACCGCACCACACCGCAGAGAAACCGCTGTTCCCGCCCCCCTCGTTGCGGGTGAACGTGCACCCGGCGAGCGTCGCCGCCGACCCGGAATCGGCGCACACGCCGGTTCCAAACCGCCGGTTCCCGCCGAGCGTCGCGTTGCTGTCGAAAAGACAACCGTCAAACGACCCCGTCGACCCGTACAAGTACACCGCCCCGCCGAACACCTCCCGGTTCAACCCGTCGTTCCGGTTGCGCTCGAAGAGGCACTTGGCGAAAACCGGACCGGAGCCGTTGCCCGCCGTCACCGCCGCGGCGTGGGACGCGTAGCCGCCGTTGTCGACAAAGCGGCAGTCGGTCAGCAGGGGAGAGGAGGCATCGCACACGAGCGCGCCCTGCGAGAGGTCGGCCGTGTTACCGACAAAGTCGCAGTTATCGAACCGCGCCGTCGCGCCGTTTGTGCACCGCACGGCCGATGCTCGTCCCAGCCACGGCGCCGCCCGGTCGTCCCCGCTCTTGCAGGTCGAACACCCGCCCGTGTTCCCGGTAAACGTGCAGTGGTCGAAAGTCGGCGAACCGCCCTCGCACACCACCGGCGAGCCGGCGTGAAATCCGCTGACGACGCAGCGGCGAATCAGCGGCGAGGATCCCTGGATCAGCAGCCCCCGCCCCTCCGTCGCGGTATAACTGCCCGAGTCGACAAACGTGAACCCCTCGAGCACCGTTCCCCCGGACGCCGAGTCAAAGAGAAAACACCGGGTGAACCACTGCTCCCCCACGGTCAGCCGAAATATGATCCGCGTGCTGTCCGGGCCGGTGTCCGAGCGGATCACCAGGTTCTTGCCCCGGGTCGCGAGGTCGAGATTCCCCGGCCCCGAGTAGTTTCCTTTGGCCACGAGCACCGTGTCGCCCCCGGCCGCCGAGTCGATGGCCGCCTGAATTGTCGGGTAGTCCTCGGGCACATGGCGTGTCGCCGCACCCGCGGCCGGCACAGCCGCGAGCAGAATGACGATGACGATAGACACTCGCACCATGATAACCTTCGAGTCAGCGGATCTGAGAGCGTTGTCGGGGCCGCACCCAATATAGGGACCGCCGGGGGAAGGTCAATGTCAATCGGCAGCCGGGGAACTAATCCGCCCGCCCGGCTCCCCGCCGCGGGTCCTCCCGGCGTCCCCTCCGCATCCCGCGGAAAGCGGCTGCCCCCCCCGAAAGAGATAGGCGATCATCCGGCCGAGGTCGGCCACCGAGACCGCGCAGTCTCCGGTCACATCGAGCGCGGCCTCCCCGCAGGGCAACACCCCCCCGCGGAAGAGGTACGCCGCCGCCAGCGTCACGTCCGCCACCGCGATCGTTCCGCCGCCGTCCGCATCCCCCGGCAGCCACGTCCGAAACGTCGCCGCCGGCGACATCCGCACGTGCCCGGAAGAATCCTCGGCCGAAACCTTCCACCAGTACCTTGTCGACCGGGCGAGCGGTTCGCTGAAGACAAAGCTGGTGTCTTGGACACGGGGGCTTGCCCGCGCCGCCTCAAAACCCTCGTCGGGCGCCAGATACACGCAATAGGACACCGCCTCACCCGGGTTCGGATCGGTCGACGCGCCCCACACAAACGTCGGATAGAGCGTGAGTGGCGGGCACCCCGGGTCGGCCGGCGCATACGGCGCCGGAGCCGTCGGCGTCTGAAGATCGATCACCCGCATGGTGAGCGCCGTGCTGCACCAGGTGTGGCGGTCGGTTGTGTCCCGCGCTCCCGACACCGCCAGGCGGTACACCGACGTGTCCCCGACCCGCAGGACCAGCGGACGGACGGTGTACACAGTCGAATCGATTATCGGCGTCCCCGGCCGCTCGCTGCTACGGGGGATGAGCGGCTCCGGGTGGGTGGTGAAGTGCTCGAGGTCGCTGCTGACGCCGAAAAACACCGGCTGGTCGTCCACCAGCCCTCCCGTCGCGAACCCCTCCCAGCGCCCTGCCCTCGGCGAATGGAGTGTCGTGTGCCAGTGCTGGTTCGGGTGCGGCAGCGTCCACTGGACCACCGCGAGCGCGTGGTGCTCCGCCGCCGGATTGCCGATCACTTTCCGCTGCCCCACCCACTCGGCCGGCGCGGCGGGGGAAGTTATCGGATCAGGCGTCTCCCACAGAACTACGGTGCGCCCGGCCCCCGTGTCTTCCACCGTGAATATCCGGTAGACCGCCGCCTCGACCGTCAGCGACGGCGCCCACAGCCCCAGCGAGGCGTGCACCGGCGCCAGCGGACTCCCGCGGTTGTAGTAGCCGTTGATCACATGCGCAGTGTCGATCGCCCCGGCCTGCGTCCACCGGACCGCGTACACGAAATTGACCCAGCGCTCATCGCCCCCCAGTTCGTAGCAGACCCGCGATACCCGCACGAGAAACGACTTCGTCCCCTCCCGGTCGAGGTACATGAACGGGTCCGACGTATGGACACAGCGGCACGAATCCGCCCAGGCAAACAGGCTGTTGTCGGGGACGCGGAAGATGCTGTCGGGGACCAGCGGATTGATCAGCGTGTCGCCGCCGGGCGCAGCCGGCGTATGCCAGACGTCAAGGTCGAGAATGCCCTCCGACCCCGCGTCCACCGAGGCATCGAGCAGCCACACCGACAACTGCTCCGTGTCGACTCCGCCGCTGGTGAGCGGCGTGCCGTAGGCGTAGATCCCCTCGCCCGGCACCGCCACCAGCCCGCTGTGGAGCGTCTGGAAACTGTCGGCGGGCGTCAGCACCGCCGATGCGTACACGCGCAGGCGCAGGCGGCCGGAGGGGATCGGGTCGATTTCGACCGTCGCCGCCGACACCCCGCCCGCCAGAAGAAGCGCGAGTATGATTACTGCTCTGCCCATGTGTACTCCCGTCGGCGGACTCCGCCGACCCTCGCCCTCAATATACGCGGATTCGCGGAATGGGCAATCGCGAACCGGCCCCGCCGCGCCGGCGGTCCGGGCCGGAGGCAAGCTCCCGTCTTATGTATCGGCTGTCCCGGGCCGCGCGCCCAGCGCGGTTCGCGGGGGGCGTCTTCGACGGCCGCGCCCGGCAAAAAGAAGGCCGCCGGGCCTGCGGCCCGGCGGCTGCCTTGTCCCCGCGGGGCGCCGCCCCGCCGGCCCTCCTACCAGCCCATGATCTGCTCGAGGTTCTTGTTCAGCTTCTCGATGCGGTCCTGGAAATCCGCCTTCTTCGCCTTCTCCCGCTCGATCACCTCGGCCGGCGCGTGGGCGAGAAAATCCTGGTTGGCCAGCTTCTTGGACACCTTCTCGAGCTGGAGGGCGAGGTTCTGGAGCTCCCGCTCCACCCGGTTGCGCTCCACCTCGAGATCGATCAGCCCCTCAAGCGGGACAAATATCTCCGCCCCCGTGATGACCGCCGTGGCCGAGGGACTGGGCCGCTTGACCGCCGTCCCGCAATGGAGGTTCTCCACCCGCGCCAGCGACCGGAAATACTCGATGTGTTTCTGCAGCAGGTCGCCGAACTGCGGGTTGTCCACCCGCACGTAGAGGTCCGACTTGCGCCCCGGCGGCACGTTGAGCTCCGAACGGACCGAGCGCACGGCGTTGACCACCGCCTGGATCTGCTCGAGACTGCTCTCGAGCTGGTCGTCGATGAACCGTCCCTGGGTGGTGGGCCACGGACCGAAAACGATCGTCGTCTTCCGGTCCACGGCCTCGAGATCGGCCCCGATCAGGTCGAGGTAGATGCGCTCGGTGACGAAGGGCGCGAACGGGTGGAGCAGCTTCACGATCTTGTCCAGAACGTAGGTCGCGACGTCAAGCGAGCCCGGCCGGATCGCCTGCCCCGGCTGGTCCGGCTTGATCAGCTCAATGTACCAGGAGCAGTAGTCGTTCCAGACGAAATTGTACAGCGTCTTGGTGGCCGCCGACAGCCGGTACTCGGCGAAATTCCGGTCGACCGCCCGAATCGTCCGCTCCAGCCGCGAGAGAATCCACCGGTCGAAAAGGACCAGGTCGCTCTCGTCGATCGTGTCCCGCACCGGGGGACGGCCCTCCAGGCGCATCATGACAAAGCGCGACACCTGGTGCAGCTTGTTGACGAAATTCCGGCCGACCTCGAACGTATTCTTGCTGATCCACGGGTCCTGCCCGTCGGGCGTCGCCAGCGTCAGCGAGACCCGCAGGGCGTCCGCCCCGTACTTCTCGATAATCTCGACCGGGTCGATCCCGTTGCCCAGCGACTTGGACATCTTGATCCCGTTGGCGTCGCGCACCGTGCCGTGGATGTACACATCCGAAAACGGCAGCTCGCCGGCGAACTCGTACCCGGCCATCACCATGCGGGCCACCCAGAGAAAAATGATCTCGCTGGCGGTCGAGAGAACCTTGGTCGGGTAAAACTTCTCCAGCTCCGCCGTCCGCTCCGGCCACCCCATGGTCGAGAACGGCCACAGCCACGATGAGAACCAGGTGTCCAGCACGTCCTCGTCCTGCACCAGCGCCTCCGGATCGCAGCCGGCGGGGAGATCCTCCTTCCGCGGCCGCTCGGCCGACACAAACACCGTCCCGTCCTCGGCATACCAGATCGGGATGCGGTGCCCCCACCAGAGCTGGCGCGAGATGCACCAGTCGCGGATGTTCTCCATCCAGTGGAGGTAAGTCTTCGACCAGTACTCCGGATGAAACCGCAGCTTGCCCGTCTTCACCGCCTCCACCGCCGGCTGCGCGAGCTGGTCCATCCTCACGAACCACTGCTCCGACAGGTACGGTTCGACAATCGAGTGGCACCGGTAGCAGGTCCCGGCCGCGAGCCGGTACTTCTCGATGCGGTCGATATGCCCCTTGCGCTGGAGCTCCTCGACCAGCTGGGTGCGTCCCTCGAACCGGTCCAGGTTCTTGAACTTGCCGGCGTTCTCATTGAGCGACCCGTCGGCGTTCAGGATGTTGATCTCGGGGAGATCGTGCCGCTTGCCGATCTCGAAATCGTTCGGGTCGTGCGCCGGCGTCACTTTCACCACTCCGGTGCCGAACTCGGGGTCGACATAACTGTCGGCCACCACCGGGATGTCCCGCTCGAGAATCGGCAGGATGATCGTCTTGCCGACGTACTTCTTATAGCGCGTGTCCTTCGGGTTGACCGCCAGGGCGGTGTCCCCGAGCATCGTCTCCGGGCGCGTCGTGGCCACCGTGAGGTACTCGTCCGACCCTTTCAGCTTGTACTTGATGTACCACAGATGGCTGTCAAACTCGGCGTGTTCGACCTCGTCGTCCGACAGCGACGTCTGGCAGGAGGGGCACCAGTTGACGATGCGGAACCCCCGGTAGATCCAGCCTTTCTCGTGCAGGCGTCGGAACACCTCGGCCACCGCCCGCGACAGCCCCGGATCGAGCGTGAACCGCGTCCGCGACCAGTCGCAGGAACAGCCCATGCGCTTGAGCTGGCTGAGAATCTTGTCCTTGTTCTGGTTGGCCCACTCCCAGGTCCGCTCGACAAACTTCTCCCGGCCCATCTCCCGGCGCGTTGTCCCCTCCTTGGCCACCCGCTTCTCCACGATCACCTGGGTGGCGATCCCCGCATGATCCGACCCGGGAATCCACTCCGCCTCGTACCCCATCATGCGGTGACGCCGGATCAGGATGTCCTGGATCGTGTTGTTCAGCGCGTGCCCGAGGTGGAGGACGTCGGTCACATTGGGCGGGGGAATCACGATGGAGTACGGCTTCTTGGGTGAATGCGGATCGCCGACAAACACCCCCGCCTCCAGCCACTTCCGGTATATGCGGTCCTCAACCTCCGCCGGTGCGTAGGCCGCGGACTTCTTGATTTCGGTCTCGTTTTGCTTGTTCATGCCGCTTTCATTCCATATATTCGCCGACCGGATCGAACCTTCCGGCGGGCGGAACGTAAACCGCCTAGTATACTGGCGCCCGGGGCGTTTGTCAAGGCGCGAAAGGCGTCCGCCCGCGTGCCGCTAAGTGCGCTAATTACTTATACTATCGTCAGATATGGACACAATTAAAGACCGCGTCCTGGATCCCCGCCGACCCCCGTTCGAACGCCTCGTCGCTCTCCTCGCTATCCTCCGCTCTCCCGAGGGATGCGCCTGGGACCGCAAGCAGACCCATCGCAGCCTCCTGCCCTACCTGATCGAGGAAACCTACGAGGTGGTCGAGGCCGTCGAAAACGACAACCCGGCCGCCCTCCGCGAGGAGCTCGGCGATCTCCTCGTTCAGATTGTCTTCCACGCCCAGCTCGCCGCCGAAGCCGGCCGGTTCACTATCGACAACTCGATCGCCGACGTGGTCGAGAAACTGGTCGCCCGCCACCCCCATGTGTTCGGCGAACGAAAAAACCTCAATCCCCGCCAGGTACGCGACCAGTGGGAACAGATCAAAGTCGAGTCGGGGGAGAAGGACCGGGTCCTCTCCGGCGTCCCCAAAGCCATGCCCGCCCTGACTATGGCCTACCGGGTGGGCGAGAAAGCCGGCGGTGTCGGGTTCGACTGGAACAGCCCCGAAGAGGTGTTGGGCAAAATAGAGGAGGAGATTGGCGAAATCCGCGCCCGACTGGCGGTCGCCGAACCCGAGGGAGTGGCTGAAGAGATTGGCGACCTTCTGTTTGCCGCCGCCTCCCTGGCCCGAAAAGCGGAGGTCGACCCCGAACGGGCGCTCAAGCAGGCCCTCGACAAGTTCCGTCGCCGGTTCGAACGACTCGAAGATGCAGTGAACGGCTCGGGCCGGAGGTTCAGAGACTACTCCCTGGAGGAGCTGGAAGCCATCTGGCAGTCGATAAAGTAGCGCTGCAGCCGCTTATTGCTATGGGAGTAAACCTTTCAATGAGAATCTCATTTCGCAATTCGCTGTACAACAAGAGATTGCGACAGCGGCATCCTGCTGAGACGAAGGTTTGACAAGTCTTTTTTTTGTTGAATTTCCTTGCCCCTCCAATTAAAATTGGCTCGATTTTTTTGAAGGCACCGAGGCCAATTGTGATGATGATAGATGTTATAGGTGGTCGTAACAGGAGTGCGATCGTGACGGCGGCAATGGCCGCCGCAGGAGGTACGCCTATGGTGTGAAGGTAGGGATGAGGTCACGAAGCGGCTGCCGCGCTCGAGCGACGGGCTGGCGAGCCGAAACCCCAATCCCGTTGCCGAGGCAGCGGTAGGTTTCCTGATGACACGAATCACAACTAAGGATAAACGGTTATGAAGAAACTGGTAATGCTTTCGATTCTCGCGCTGTGTGTGCTGAGCACAAGCGCCTTCGCGACCGAAACGCGAACCCTGACCCTCGGTCAGACCAACAACGTCCTGTTGGACGAAGCCAACATTTGGCTCTACCCGAGCCGCATCATGGATTACCCGAACCTGGCGATCGGCGAATTCGGCTATGACCCCGACTCCGACCCGATCGAGAGCAGCTCTCCGGCTGACTTCACCCGCTTCGGCGTGCATTTCAAGATCGGCCGCGACAACCCGTGGGTGCTCGGCGCCTACTTTGACAACCTCCCTGCGTCTGAGCCTGAGAACCTGTTCGATGACGGCAACCTTGTCGAGTTCGATACCCTCTTCGATGACGGGTGGAACAACCGGCGCATCAACCTGTTCTACGGCAATTCCTTGGGCAATATCAACTTCGGCGCCCGCCTCGGGCTCCTCCACAGCAGCGTCTCGGCCGACATGACCGACAACGAGGCCAAAGAGGGGTTCTCCTACTATGACCTGACCCTCGGCCTGACCGCCCCCGATGGCGGCTGGGACGTGGCCGGCAACATCGCCCTCGGCTCTTTCACCGATGACAACGAAGACGGCGATGCGGAGAACGAGAAGGACGGCTTCTACGACCTCAGTCTCCAGGGCCGCTTCTTCTACCAGGTGAACCCGAGCTACACGATTATCCCGCACGCCGGGCTGGCCTACAGCAAGCGCGGGATTGTAAACTACACCAACGACGATGATGTCGACAGCGAGGACTACTCCATCAGCACCAGCCGCACCGGCCTGCAACTCGGTGTCGGCCTCAACTACACCCCCGCCACCAACGTGCTGGCTGTGGCCGACTTCGGCCTCGGCTACAACAAGGTGAAGGAGGAATTCGACACCACCGACACGTATGTCACCGACCCCGATCTCCCCGAATACACCGAGCGGAACAAGACCGACGTCTGGCTGCCGTATTTTAAGCTCGGCCTCGACGCCGACGTCTTCAAGTGGCTCGACATCCGCATGGGCGCCGTGAGCATCTGGAATCGCCAGAGCGATGAGACCAAGCTCGCCGAGGATGTCAAGTACAAGGCCAACTACGCCGACAACAGCGCCTACCTCGGGTTCGGATTCCACTGGGGCCGCTTCCACGTCGATGCCTGGACCGATCCGGAGTTGTTCCTGAACGGGTTCAACTTCCTGTCGGGCGCCGACAGCGGCGAGATGAACTTCCAGCTCTCGGCTGTCTACGAAATGATGTAATCGACACCCGCGAGATGACACCGAAAAGCCCGGTCCCCCGACCGGGCTTTTCTTGTGGATATCGTGTTCCGGGTCACGGAGCGCTGTGACAACAAGCCGGTGCCGGTCCACCGCGGAAGAGAAACGCGGTACCCCACAGCTCCGCTGCGGGGACTTAGCGTTATGCACTCACTGTCTTGTCCAACATGTCCGCCTGCAGGAGCAAGTCATGCCGTCCCAGGCAGGAATTATAGCCCGACCATTTCCCGTCGCCAGGGCAAGCACCCACAGCAGAGCTGTGGGCGACGAGCCCTACCGGCACCTCACCCCAACCAGTTATCCAGCAACCGGAAATTCGTCCCCCGAATCGTCTCGTACGCCCCCTCGAACTCGGCGACAACCTCCTCCTTCGTTTTCCCCAGTACCGCCAACTCGTCCGGATACGCCTCGCACCAGCGCACAACATCACATGCCCGCGGCTCCAGATGAAACTGCAGCCCCACCTGGCGGTTCCTCCGGAACGCCTGATGTGCCCACACCTCATCCTCCGCCAAATGCACCCCGCCGAATGGCGTTCGGAACGTGTCGTTATGCCAGTGGAACATGGCAAACTCCCGCGGAAACCCCGCGAACAGCGGATCGGCCGCTCCCGCCTCGGTGAGTTTGGCCATGTAGGTCCCGATCTCCCGCGCGTTTCCCTCCTCCACCGGCGCCCCCAGCACGCGGGCTAAGAGCTGCCCGCCGAAACAAATCCCGAGATACGGCCGGTCCTCCCGAACGACTCGCGCCAGCCAGGCAAAGAGGGCCTTGAGATAAACATGCTCGTGATACCGTGCCGCCGAGTGCGGGCAGCCCAGACAGATCCCCCCCTCGATCGCGTCCGGGTCGGGCAGCGCTTCTCCCTCGTAGGCCTTGACCAGCATAAACGGCCGCCCCCGGCTCTCCAGCCATTCGGTTATGGTGCCCGGCCCCTCCGCCGCAACGTTCTGGATCAGCAGGATCGGTTTGGTCATGGCGCGTCCTCCGTGGGCCGAAAATAACCCCCCGCCGCCCGCTTGTCCAGCGGCAACCCGCGCGTAACCAAAAACGCGCGCCCGAAGCGCGCGTTTCGCTGAGTCTGCCGGCCGGCCCGGGGTCAATCGGCCGCGATCTCTTTGACGAACTGGGGGAGAGCGAACGCCGCGTGGTGGACCTCGGCGTTGTAGTACTTCGTCGTCGGCCGCAGCCGGGCGTGATCATCCGCCCGGAAATCCCGGATCGGATCATACTTCTTGCTGCAGAACGCGAACGACCAGAGGGCTGAGGGGTAGATCGGCATGAAGCAGGTGTACATGCGGACAATCGGGAAAATCTCCCGCAGGTTGCGGTACATCTGGTGCACCGTGTCCCGGTTGTAAAACGGCGATTCCGACTGCGCCACCATGATGCCGTCGTCGGCCAGCCGCTCGTGGACAGTCTGGTGAAACGACTTCTGGAACAGGTCGGCCGCCGGCCCGATCGGGTCGGACAGATCCAGGAGAACCACGTCGAACCGCTCGGTCGCCTCCTCGATGTACCGCTTGCCGTCCTGGTACACCACCTGCGCCCGCCGGTCGGCCAGCCCGGCAGTGAGGGCGGGGAAGTGCCGTTTCGACACTTCAACCACCATCCGGTCGATCTCGCACATCGTGCACCGCTCCACCCCCGGGTGCTTGAGCGCCTCGGTCAGGCAGCCGCAGTCGCCGCCGCCGATGATGAGCACCTGCCGCGGCCGCGGGTGGACAAAGAGCGGTACGTGGGCGAGCATCTCGTTGTAGGCGTTGTAGTCGCGGTCGCACACCATGAGCGAGCCGTACAGCACCAGCATCTTGCCGAAATCAAACGTCTCGAGCACATCGATCCGCTGATACTCCGACTGCACCGACTCGACCATCCGGTCGACCTTGATCGTCAGCCCCGACTGCCCCTCGTGCAGCTCGCTGTACCAGACATTCCAGAGATCCTTCATCCCCTCTTCGGCGATGTAGACCTCCCCGCCGGTCTTCTTCTGTCCCATGCCGCTGCCCTCTCCGGCCTCAGTCGATGACCAGGTATTCCGGCCGCCGCAGGGCGTTGAAGTTGGAGCCCGATACGGAGCAGTAGGCCCCGGTGGCGGTGAAGACGATGCGGTCGCCGACCTCGTGCAGCGGAATCATCAGCCCGTCGTACATGACGTCGAACGAATCGCACGTCGGCCCCGCCAGCACCGACAGGAACTGCTCGCCTTTCTTGTTCGTCACCACCGGGTATTGGCAGTGGTCGAACACGATCCCCGAAAACGTCGAGTACAACCCGTCGTCCAGGTAGTACCAGATCTTCCCGTCCCGGTACGATCGCCCGACCACCGAGGTCACCAGGGTGACCGGCGTAGCCGCGATGAACCGTCCCGGCTCGCTCACGATCCGGATGCCCGGCCGGATGTGGTCGTCGAGCGCTTTGGCGATCGGCGCCGCGAACGCGGCGATCGCCGGCACCGGCTCGACATACTCGACCGGAAACCCGCCGCCGATATCAAGCAGCCGGGTGTCGAAGCCTTCCTCGTCGAGCGCGCGGATGAGCGCGTGCGCCGTCGCGATCGCGTTGACGTAGTTGTCGCTGTAGACGCACTGCGAGCCGACGTGGAAGCACAGGCCGTAGAAGTCGTGCCCCGTCTCCCGCACCAGGCGGGCCAGCGGCAGCACCTCGTCCGGCATACACCCGTACTTGTACTGGAGATTGACCACCGCACTGGTGTTGACCGCGGTGCGGTAGCGGATCATGACCTTGAGCTTCTTCTCGGCGTAGCGCGTGAACTTGGGGACCTCGGCCGGATTGTCGACCACGAACAGCTCCAGCCCGCGTCCGACCGCGTAATCGAATTCCGGAACCGATTTGATCGGGTGGGAGTGGATCAGGGTGGCCGGGTCAAGCGAGGTCCGGCGCAGGACGAGGTCGATCTCGCCCGCCGAACAAACGTCGAAATTGCCGCCCTGTCCGAACACCTCGTCGATAAAGACTTCGTGGTTGTTGGGCTTGACGGCGTAGTGGATGTCGACCCGCGGCAGCGCCCGCCGGAGTGCCTGGATATTCCGCACGATGGCCGACCGGGACACCAGAAGCGCGGGCGTGTCGGCCCGCGCCCCCGCCAGCAGTTCGCGCAGAAGACCCTGGTCGCCGCCCGTCGCCCGGGCGCGCTGCTCCATCACGGACACATCAACATGAGGCGTCATCGCGTGTGCTCCCTTTCTACCGCAGGGCCGCCGCGGCCTGCGTCGGCCGGCGCCGGGATGAGGGCTTGTGATCGATAATCTCGTCGGCGTGCGAGGGAATCCCCCGCTTGAACTCGCTCACCTGCGCGCTCCCCGCCTCGAGCTCCCCCTTCACGTGCGCCAGCGCCCGGTGCGGATCCACCGACTCGCCGCACGTGAAAAAATCCACCGCCGCATACCCGTACTCCGGCCACGTGTGAATCGAAATGTGGGACTCGGCGATGACCACTACTCCGGAAACACCTTGCGGATTGTACCGGTGAAACACCGATCGCACCTTGGTCGCTCCCGAACGGCGTACCGCCTCGTCCAGGCACTCTTCGAGGAAACTCAGGTCATTGAGCTTTTCCTGGTTGCACTCGGAGAGTTCAACTACCAGATGGCGACCAAGAATTTTCATTTCGTAGCCTCCTTCTCGGGGTACGCGGTTGTCCCGTCACATATGCGGCGGTGTTGTTACCCACAGCAGCTTGGCGGCCCGCTCGCCGGCGTTGCCAATCTGATGTCGTTGGTCGGACTTGAAATAAAAACAGTGTTCTCGCGGAACCTTGAAACTCTTGCCATCTATCCGCAGCGTGACCGTGCCCGCCAGTACAAAACCGAATTGCTCGCCGGGCATCGGATCCCGCAGTTCGAGAAATTCCCCCGGGCCGAGCTCGAGAAGTATCGGATCCATCAGGTTGTTCGTCGACCCGGGCATCAACAACTCAAAACGGCGCGCCCCTTTCCCCTCCACATTCACCCGCTCCGAGGGGCGAAACACCACGCGGCGTTTCTCCACATCGGAGAAAAATTCCCCCAGACCCACACCCAGGGCCTCGAGGATATCCGCCAGCGAATCGAGATTGATCGAACTCTGATCGTTCTCGATCTGCGAGATGAATCCCCGCGTCAGCCGTGCCCGGCTGGCGAGTTCCGCCTGCGTCAGGTCCGAGGCCAGCCGCAGCGCCTTGATCTTTTCGCCGATCGTGACCTTCATCTTCTGCCGTTAAACATCCCCATCGGCAAAATGTTCAGTAAAAGTTACACCGATGGTCTAATAAAATTGGCAGAAAATAACACCTGCCCCGGAAATGTCAAGACATTATTTCACCCTCCCGGAACTTTTTTTTGTTATCGGAGAATTCAAACTGATTCTGCGCCAACCGGTAGCCCGCCTGACCAAAATGAAACCCCACAAGCCCCCTCCGGGTTCTGCAAATTCCACGCCGAGATCATCGGTTTCGGGCAACAAAGCGCGGTTAAAACGGCTCACCGTGTCATTTTATTGCGACGGCCGCTCCCGATTCCGCCCGCCCGCAACCTCCCCGGCCCCGGCCTTGCCCCCGGTCCGGGGCGCCCCGACGGACTGATTCGCGCCGGAACCGGACGAGACAGCCGCCCCGGATTCATTAATGTGGGAGAGCGCGCGCTCGGGTGCGGCCCGGCTGACCGGTCCAACTCGCGAGGGGAGAGGCATGGGCCTCGCCGCCACACGCGCCCCGGGACGGGCTAATCTCTTGCCGTACAAAAGATGCCCATCGGATCTCGTCGCCGGCTCCGGCCCGCCGGCCGGAGCGCACCGCAAACTCTGCCGCCCGTGGCCGGGACCGTCCTCTGGCGAAATCCGGCCGGGCCGCCGCCCGCGCCAGCCGCGACCAACAAACGAACCAACAAAGCGGCCCGCCGGGGCCAGGCGCGGTATTTCCCGATGATCCTTGCCATTCGCCGGGAATCCCTTACATTATGCCCCAATACAGGCGGCCTAGGTCAAAACCAGGAGATTCAGTCATAGAGAAGTTTAATATCGTCATCATCGGAAGCGGCCCCGGGGGATACACCGCTGCCATCCGGGCTGCTCAGAAGGGGGCCAGAGTCGCCGTGGTCGAACTCGGCGAACTGGGCGGCGTCTGCCTCAATGTCGGCTGCATCCCCTCCAAAGCCCTCATCGCCTCGGCCAATGAGTACCGGCGCATGAGAGACGCGGAGCTCTGGGGGATCCGCCTCGCCTCGCCGCCGGTCTACGATTGGACCGCCATGCGCGCCCGCAAAGACAGAATTGTCAAACTGATGACCGGCGGGATCGCCCAGCTTTTCAAGTCCCACGGGGTCACCCACCTCGCCGGCTACGGACGGATCACCGGCGCCAACCAGGTCACCGTCGTCGATGACCAGGGCAACGAATCGAAACTCAAAACCGACACCGTCATCATCGCCACCGGCTCGCGCTCGCGCAATCTGCCGGGGCTGACGGTCGATGGCCGGCGGATCCTCAACTCCACCCACATGCTCGAGCTGGACCACCTCCCCCAATCCCTCCTCGTCATCGGCGCCGGCGTGATCGGGTGCGAGTGGGCCTGCATGGCCGCGCTGCTCGATGTGCGGGTGACGGTCGTGGAAATGCTCGACCAGGCGCTTCCTCTCGAAGACGCCGGCTCGGCCAAACTCTTCGAGCGCGAACTGAAAAAACTGAAAATCGACCTGCACACCAAAACCACCGTGGAATCGCTGACCCCGGCCGGGGAGACCGTCCGCGCCAATCTCTCGGGCGGCCAGGCGGTCGAGGCCCATCAGGTGCTGGTGGCCGTCGGACGGGCCTATAATACCGAAGATATCGGGCTGGAAGAGGTCGGGGTGAAAGTCAACAAGAACGGCTCGATCCCCACCGGCGACGATATGCGCACCAACATCCCGAACATCTTCGCGATCGGCGATGTCCGCGGCGAGATCCTGCTGGCCTATACGGCGGTGCACGATGGCGCGGTGGCGGTCACCAACGCCCTCGGAGAGACGACAACCAAAGACTACCGCGGCGTCCCTTCGGTTATTTTCACTCACCCCGAAGTCGCCTCGGTCGGTCTGTCCGAGGCCAGGGCCGCCCAGGAGCACGATCTGGCAATCGGGAGGTTCCCGCTGCGCGTGCTGGGCAAGTCGCACGCGGAAAACGAAATCGCCGGCGAGGTCAAAGTCATCGCCGACAAAAAAACCGACCGCCTGCTCGGCGTGCACATAGTCGGCGCCCATGCCACCGAGGTCATCCACACCGCTGCGCTGGCCATCCGCAACGGACTCACCGCCCGCGAACTCGGCAACCTCATCTTCGGCCACCCGGTGATCTCCGAGGCGCTCATGGAGGCGGCCCACGATGTCCACGGGATGTCGGTGCATCTGGCTAAGAAACGCTGAGGCGGCCGAGCCAACGAACGAACCGGCTGTTTTCGCCGAGGCGGCGCAAATTCTGCCGGCGATTCCGCTCGGATACCACGCTTGCGCAGAACCCATCGGTTAAGCTGATTGCATTCGCCACTGGATGCCAATTACTTAACATTTGTTTGTCCAATGCGTGACCGCACGTCGGCGCAGCTATTGCGCTTGCCGCTCCGGCGGGTTCCTCCGGGTCGTGTGTGTACTATGGTAAGGAATTGTCACTCAGTCGGTTATGGGAACGGCGCAAGAGTGCCGAGATTCCGGCATAGATCTTGTATGTTAGTTCTACGAATCGGATGCTCTTACATAGTCGACATGGCGGTGAAGGGTATGTAAGAGGTGGGGATTGATGGGAGTCACTTCGAGAGAGTGACTCCCGTTTTTTTGCCCGCCATCTTCTCCCGTGCTGGACCGCGCTCCGGCAATCGTCCTCCCGCCCGATCGCGGCTGCGGGCTGAATGCCGCCTTCACATTTGCCCGTGCAATAATGATCCCGCCCCGCCACAGGCGCGGACTGCAAATCAAGTGCGGCCTGAGTTCTCGACCTGTTTCAAGGAGATCACCGACGCTCAGAGCGGTGGCCCCGCCGGAGGGGGCATTGCCGGGCAGTATCCGCCCTCAAGCCCGCAGACCTCGCCGTTCCCCCCGCCCGGCGTGACATTAGCGCCGGGTTTTTCACCGCCGGACACGGAATTATCGTAGCCGCACCCTGTAAATCGGAAGTGCGCTTGACAGGAGATGAAATTGTGTTAAATTCCATGTCTGCAGCCCCGCCCTGGGCGGTGCGCTGCGGATACGTTCGACACAGATGGCGGTGTAGCTCAGCTGGTTAGAGCAGCGGAATCATAATCCGCGTGTCCGGGGTTCGAATCCCTGCACCGCTATTTCTCTTGCCGGTCGGAAAATGCAGGGGGCGAGCGCGGCGCCTTCCCAGTACCTCGCCGGTCTCGGAGCACAGCCCAAGCTTGCCGACCGTCGCCCGACCGCGTATACTTCACCTCGAAAAAGAACCCGTTGTCGACTATCCCCGGACCGGACCGCCGGTGCGGGCTTAAGGACCAGCATGCCAGGACACATCGCCAGAACAACCGGGCGGATTGCCGCCCTGCGAACAGCCGGGTGGATCGCCGCCGCCAGATCAACTGGCCGGATCGCTGCCGTCAGAACAGCCGGGCGCAGCACCGCTGCCAGAACAGTCGGGTGGATCGCCGCCGCCGCAGCGGCCGCGGTGCTCGGATGCAGCGGCGCCGACGACACCGCCAAGGTCAAACAGAACCCCGCATCGGAGGGCGCCGTGACCATCGGCGTGTCGCTGCTGACGCGGACCCATCCGTTCTATCAGGAGTTGGAGGAGGGTCTGAAAGAAGCGGCCGGGGCGGCCGGTTTCCAGGTGCGGATTACGGCCGGGGAGTTCGATGTCGCCCGCCAGAAAGACCAACTTCAGGATTTCCTCACTCAGAGAGTCGATGCGATCATCGTGTGTCCCTGCGACTCTCGTTCGATCGGCACCGCGATCAAGGCGGCCAACGAGGCCGGCATTCCGGTGTTCACGGCCGATATCGCCTGTCTGGCCGAGGGCGTGGCGATCGTGACGCACGTGGCCTCGGACAATGTCGAGGGCGGGCGGCTGGCCGCCCGCGCGCTCGCCGAGGCCATCCACGGCGCGGGCGCGGTCGCGATCATCGACCACCCCGAAGTCGAATCGGTGATCCAGCGGGTCAAGGGGTTCGAGGAGGAGATCGCCAAGTACCCGGACATCACGATAGTGGCGAAGCTGTCGGGGCACGGCGTCAAAGACCAGGCCTTCCGCACGGCCGAGGACATTCTGCAGGCCCATCCGGACCTGGCGGGGTTTTTCGGCATCAACGACGATTCGGCGCTCGGCGCGCTGGCGGCGATCGAGAAAGCCGGCAAGCTCGGCCGCGTGAAAATCGTCGGGTTCGACGCCGTCCCTGAGGCGCGCCAGGCGATCGAGGCGGGAAAGATCCACGCCGACGTGATCCAGCAGCCGCGCAAGATCGGGCAGCGCACGGTCGAGGCGGTGCAAACCTACCTCTCCGGCGGCGCCGTCGAGCCGCAGATATTGATACCGTGCGACCTGTTTGCCAAGCCCGCGGCGCAGTGACCGGACGGCCGCGGCCGAGATATGGATTCCTCCTCTGAGACGCCCGCCCCCGGCGGGCACAGCCTGCTGGAGATGTCGGGGATCGAGAAATCGTTCCCCGGCGTTCGGGCTTTGCGGGCGGCGAGTTTCGCCCTGCGCGCGGGGGAGATCCACGCGCTGGTCGGGGAGAACGGCGCCGGCAAGAGCACGCTCATCAAGATCCTCACCGGGGTGCACCGGCGGGACGGCGGGGAGATCCGGCTGCTCGGGCAGCCGGCGGAGTTTCGGCGGCCGCTCGAGGCGCAGCGGGCGGGCATCGCCACCATTTATCAGGAATTCACTCTCGTGCCATCGCTCTCGGTGGCGGCGAACATTTTTCTCGGCCACGAAGCGGCCCGCCGCGGTCTGATCGACCACGGCCGCGAGCGGCGCGCGGCCGCCGCCCTTCTCGACCGCCTGGGCGCAGCCCTGGATCCCTCGGCGCTCGTCTCCGGCCTCACGGTGGCCCAGCAGCAGATTGTCGAAGTGGCGCGGGCGCTGGCCCGCGAGGCTCGCATCCTCGTGATGGACGAGCCGACCGCCGCCCTCGCCCCTCACGAGGTCGCGCACCTCTTCGCCATCCTTCGCGACCTGGCCGGGCGGGGGATGGGGATTGTCTTCATCAGCCACCGCCTCGACGAGGTGGCGGCGATCGCCGACCGCATCACGGTCATGCGCGACGGGGCGACGATCGCGGTCCGTCGGGCAGGGGAGTTCTCGCGGGCGGAGCTGATCGAGCTCATGGTGGGGCGGCCGCTCGACCAGGAGTACCCGAAGGCGCCGGCCCCGATCGGGCCCGTACATTTCGAGGTGCGCGGACTGAGCGGCGGGTTTATCGAGGATGTCTCGTTCGCCGTTCGGCGGGGGGAGGTGCTCGGGCTGGCGGGACTGATGGGTGCGGGCCGGACCGAGGTCGCCCGGCTCATTTTCGGGGCCGACCGGAAACGGCGCGGCGAGATCCGGCTGGGCGGCCGGCCGCTGGAAATCGCCTCGCCGCGCGCGGCGATCGGCGCGGGAGTATGTCTACTCACCGAGGACCGGCGCCGCCAGGGGCTCGTGCTGGGGGCCTCGGCCCGGGACAATTTCGCGCTGCCCAATCTCGGTTCCTGGTCGCGCCTGGCCTGGATCGACCGGCGCCGCGAACAGGAGCGGTTCGCCGAGCGGACGGCCGGTCTCAACATCCGGCTTTCCCACCCGGAGCAGCGGGCGGAGGAGCTCTCGGGCGGCAACCAGCAAAAGCTGCTCGTGGCCCGCTGGCTGGAGACCAATTCGGAAGTGGTCATTTTCGACGAGCCGACACGGGGGATCGACGTCGGCGCCAAATACGAAATGTACGTCCTGATCGGCCGGCTCACGGCGCTCGGCAAATGCGTCATCGTGATCTCCTCGGAGCTTCCGGAACTCCTCGGGATCTGCGACCGCATTCTCGTGCTGCGGCGGGGGCGGGTGGCCGGCGAGGTGGCCGAGGCGGCCCGCGCCACGCAGGAGGACCTGATGGCGCTGGCCGTGTGAGGCCGCAGAGGAAAGGCGCGTGGAAAATTCACGGGGCAAAAAACACCGCCGCGAGGCGGGCGCGGCGCGGCTGCGGCAGGCGTTCTCCGACTACGGCATGGCGCTCGTGCTGGCCGCCCTGTGCGCGCTGTTTTCGCTGTTGACGATTTCCGAGCAGCACCCGACCGGCGCGGCGGCCGGCGACAACCTGTGCGCCCAGCTCGCCGCCGGGACGGCGCCGGGGGGTGCGGTGGTGGTGATCGGCCAGGCGACCGGCGACGATTCGGCCATGGTGCGGACGCTAGTCGGGCGACTGGCGAACGCCGGCCGGACAGTCCGGCCGCCGGTGTTCGGTTCGCCCGCGGAGGTGCGGGCGCGACTCGAGGCGCTCGATTCGGCCGGCCAGGCGGCCCCGCTGATTGTGACCAGCCACGCCTACTATGCCGCCGTGACGATGGTGGCGGCGCAGGTGGCGGGTTTCCGCGCGGCCAAAGTGTGCGAACCCTCGCCCCACCGCTGGCCGACTTTCCTGCTGGCCGACAATCTCCGCAACGTGGCGAACCAGATCTCGGTCATCGCCATCATCGCGGTCGGGATGACGCTGGTGATCATCACCGCCGGCATCGACCTCTCGGTGGGCAGCCTGATCGCGCTCTCGGCGGTTGTCTCCGCCTGGCTAATCGGCCGGGCCGGGGGGGACCAGGCCGGGCCGGCCGCGATGATCCTGGCGAGCCTCGGGGGCATACTCCTGGCGGGGGGCGTCGGGGCTTTCAGCGGTTTCATGGTCACCGGTTTTCGCATTCCGCCGTTCATTGCGACGCTCGCGATGATGCAGGTGGCGGCGGGTCTCGGCTACATCATCTCGCAAGGCAAACCGATCTACCAGCTTCCCGATTCCTTTGTCTGGCTCGGGCGCGGGGTCGACCCGGTCTTCCACATCCCCAACGCCGTGATCCTCATGGTCCTGCTCTACGCCGCCGCCCACGTGGTGATGACGCGGACGACCTACGGCCGCTATGTGTACGCGGTCGGCGGGAACCCGGAGGCGGCCCACCTTGCGGGTATCCGCGTCAAGGCGGTGCTCTTTTCGGTCTACGTGATCTGCGGGCTCCTGGCGGGGCTCGGCGGGGTGGTGATGGCCTCGCAGCTTAAGAGCGGCGCCCCGACCTATGGACTGACCTACGAGTTGTACGTGATTGCCGCGGTGGTGGTGGGCGGGACGAGCCTCATGGGGGGGGAGGGGCGGATCCTCGGCACGCTGATCGGCGCCTTCATTATCGCCGTCATCCAGAACGGCATGAACCTGATCAACGTGGAAAGCTATACGCAGAAGGTCATTCTCGGGCTGGTGATTCTCGCCGCCGTGCTCGCCGACCGTCTCAAACAGCGGCGACTCGCGCGCCGCCGGCCGGGACCATCCGCCCGCCGCGACCCGAAACCGGATAACACAGCGACTGCAAATACGGAGCAACGACCATGAGCATCAAGACGGCCCTTCTCGCTCTCCTCCTGGCGGCCGTGGGGACACCGGCGGGCTCGCAGCCGGAACAGGCCGCGCCCCCGGAGCAGCGCCCCACGCTCCAGGTGATCGGCACCGCCCACCTCGATACCCAGTGGCGGTGGACGATCCGGAACAGCATCGACGAGTATATCCCCGACACCTTTCGGCGGAATCTCGCCCTGATGGCCCAGTACCCGCAGTACGTCTTCAGCTTCGAAGGGGCTTTCCGCTACATGCTCATGGAGGAGTACTACCGGGAGGACTTCGAGCGCATACGGCCCTATGTCCAATCGGGACAGTGGCGGGTGACGGGGAGCTGGGTCGATGCTGTGGATGTCAACATTCCCTCGTTCGAGTCGCTCGTCCGCCAGACGCTCTACGGCAACGGGTACTTCCGGAAAGAGTTCGGCCGGACCAGCCGGGACATCTTCCTGCCGGACTGTTTCGGTTTCGGCTACGCCCTTCCCTCGATTGCCCGCCACTGCGGCCTCCGGAGCTTCTCGACCCAGAAGCTGGGGTGGGGTTGCTGGGTCGGCATCCCCTTTGACATCGGGGTCTGGCGGGGGGTGGACGGTGCGACGCTGCTGTGCGGGGTCAATCCGGGCGAGTACGTCTCGCGGATTACCGGCGACTTAAGCCGGGACACGACCTGGCTCGGCGCCGCCCGGCGGCAGGGGGAGAAATCGGGGCTCTTCGCGGCCTACCGGTATTTCGGTACGGGCGACACCGGCGGGTCGCCGGACTCCGCTTCGGTCGACCGCCTGGTCGCCTCGATGCAGAGCGACGGTCCTCTGCGTGTTGTCAGCGCGGGCGCCGATGACCTGGTTGATCTGCTCGCCGGCGTCGACACCGCGCGGCTGCCGCACTTCGACGGCGAGCTGGTGATGACGCGCCACGGGGCCGGCTGCTACACCTCGCAGGCCGCTATGAAGCGGTGGAACCGCCGCAACGAGCTGCTCGCCGAGGCGGCGGAGCGGGCCGCGGTGATCGCCGCGCGGCGGGGTGGGAGCTTCTACCCGCGCGGCCTGCTGCGCGACACCTGGATCCGCTTCCTCTGGCACCAGTTCCATGACGACCTGACCGGGACCAGCATTCCCGAGGCGTACGAGTTCTCGTGGAACGACGAACTCCTCTGCCAGAACCGATTCGCCGCGCTGCTCACCGGCGCCGTGGAGGCGACCGCCGGCGCTCTGGACACCCGCACCCAGGGGATCCCCCTGGTCGTCTTCAACCCGCTGGGTTTTGACCGCGAAGATGTCGTCGAAGCCGCCGTGCACTTCGGCGACCGGAAGACGCGGTTCGTTCGCGTCTTCGGTCCGGACGGCCGGGAGGCGCCGGCGGATGCGGTCCCGATGGCCGGCGATTCGCTGCGCCTTCGTTTTCTCGCCCGGGTGCCCTCGGTGGGTTACGCCGTCTTCGATGCGCGGCCGGCCGACGCCCCCTGCCCGCTGGCGACCGGCTTGCGGGTCTCGCCCCGGGAACTGGAGAACGAACGCTACCGGGTGGGGTTGAATGAGAAGGGAGAGGTGGCGTCGATCTACGACAAGAAGCTCGGTCGGGAGCTGCTCGGGGCGCCGGTGCGCTACGAACTGCTGGAGGACACGCCGCACAATTGGCCGGCGTGGGAGGTGGACTACGAGGATGTCATGGCTCCGGCCCGCGACGAATGGGCGGGCGATCCGGTCATCGCGGTGGTCGAGGAAGGATGCGCGCGGGTGGCGGTCAGTATCGAGCGGCGCACGGCGTCTTCCACGCTCCGCACGATCGTCAGTCTGGCGGCGGGGGAGGCCGGGGAGCGGGTCGAGTTCCAGGCGGCGATCGACTGGTATGAGCGGGAGCGGATGCTCAAGCTCGCCGTGTCGCCGGCGACCGCCAACGAAACCGTGACCTACGACCTGGGGCTGGGCGTGATCGAACGCGGCCGCAATTCCGAAAAGCGCTACGAAGTGCCGGGGCACCAGTGGGCCGACCTGGCCGCCCCTGCGGGCGACTGGGGGGTGGCGGTCCTGAACGACTGCCGCTACGGCTGGGACCACCCCGACTCGGCGACCGTGCGCCTCACCCTCGTGCGCACCCCGGGCGTGGGCAAAGGCTGGGACTGGGTGGGCGATCAGCGCTCCCAGGATCTCGGGCGCCACCTCCTGGGATTCGCCCTTCAGGGACACGCCGGCGACTGGCGCTCCGGAGGCGTCGTCCGGCAGGGGGCGCGCTTCAACCAGCCGCTGCAGGCTTTCCGGGCGCAGCCGCACGAAGGGGAGTTGGGGAAGACCTACTCGCTGGTCCGGGCGGAGGAGACTCCGGCGCGGGGCGGCGCAGCGACCGAAGCGCCGGGCGTGATGATCGCCGCGGTGAAGATGGCCGAGGAGTGCGACGAGATCATCATCCGCGTTCGGGAAACCGCGGGCGCCCCGCGGACGCAGGCGGCACTCGCCTTCGACCGACCGATCGCGGCCGCGCGCGAAGTGAACGGCGCGGAGGAGAATGTCGGGCCCGCCGAGGTGGCCGACGGCCGGCTGGTCGTGTCGCTCACGGCATTTCAGCCGAAAGCGTTCGCAGTCACGCTTGATGAAGGAGTCGTCACCGACCTGCTCCTTCCCTGGTATTCTCCGCTCGAACTGCCGTACGACGGCGACGGGGTCAGCACCGATGACGAGCGGTGCGGCGGCGACTTCGATGGTCGCGGGTATTCGCTGGCCGGGGAGCTCCTGCCCGACACTCTCGACTATCTTGACATTCCCTTTGTGCTCGGCCCGCGCGCGGCGGGAGCGTCCAACATGCTCACCTGCCGCGGCCAGCAAGTGCCCTTGCCGGGACTCGGGGAGAACCGTCTCTGGCTGCTCGCGGCGGCCGTGGACGGCCCGGCCGTGGACACGTTTCGGATCGGCGGCCGCGCCCTTCCGGTGGAGCTGCCGGATTACGCCGCGCCGCTCGGGCAGTGGCACAACCGGGTGGTCGATGGGCAGTTGGTTGAGTCTCCCTCGGCGATCGCCCCGGCCTATCTCACTGCGGCGCCCGTGGCGTGGTACGGCTCGCACCGCCACACCCCGGAGTGCGGCAACGACATCTACCGCTTCACCTATGCCTTTTTGGTTTCGCTGGAGGTTCCGCCGGGGGCGACCGCGGTGGCGCTGCCGAACAACGCGCGCATCCGGGTGCTGGCCGCGACCGTGGGGGCCAAGCCGCATGGCGACGTGACGCCGGCCCGGCCGCTGTACGATGAAACCCGCGCCACGGTAGTGAAGGTCGCGGCCGACAGCGGCGCGTTCGCCGGCCGATGCCGGTTGACTCTGAGTTCGCCGACTCCCGGGGCCGCGATCTACTACACGCTGGACGGCACGGAGCCCTCGGTACGTTCCGCGCGCTACACCGCGCCGGTGGCCGTTGACCGCACGACCACTCTGCGGGCGCGGGCGGTGCGGGACGGGTACGACAATTCGTACGTCGCGGAGCGCACCGTGCACCGCCTGGAACTGCGCGCGCCGGTGTCGGTTGAGGGGCTGGCCGCCGGGCTGACAGCGCGCTACTACGAAGGCGAATGGGAACGCCTGCCGCGATTCGATACGCTGACGGCCGCGGCCGAATTTACGGCCGAGACCGTTGCTCTCCCGCCGCTCGCCCGCCAGGAAGATTTCGGTCTGCTCTTTGAGGGATATATCCGGGTGCCGGCCGACGGTATGTATGCGTTTTCGATCAACTCCGACGACGGCAGCCGGCTGTACGTGGCGGACACGCTCGTGGTCGACAACGACGGTTTGCACGGCGACACCGAGTTGAGCGGGTTGATCGGTTTGAAAGCCGGGCTTCACCGCTTCACGGTGCAGATGTTTCAGGGCAAGGGGGGATCCGGGCTGGGGGTTTCGATCGCCGGTCCGTCGCTGGCCAAGCAGGCTCTTCCGGCGGGCTGGCTGTGGCGCCCGGCGCCGTAGCCGGCATTGACTGCGCGAGGGATCACGTGGTGGCAAACCCGTCCTCGGCCGGACGGTCGAAGCAGTTACAGCGAAGGGGGCAGTCGATTCGAGGGCTGTCCAGGCGGCTGGTGGTTCATCCGGGCCGAATGTACAAGGTTATGCTCAGTCGATGAGCTTCTTGTACGTGCGTTGACCACGCTGACGGCACTGCGTTGCGAACGTCTGCGGGCAGCCCTCGTAAGGCGTTATTGGAGAGCGCGCTGCGCGAGTTATCGGCTACCGGGCCCGGCACGGATATTGCGCTTGCTTTCCGGACGGAAGTTTTTTGTTGTAGTTCGCGGTATTTTGGCGTAAGATGGTCTCCGTCCAAGGGCTTCGGCTCAGCGAATGGCTCTTGGCCCGCAAGTTATTCTGCCATCGGCAGTTGCAAGTGCAAGCGTGGGGACATGGAAACTCCGGGCGAGGATCACCACCGGTTGTAGATTGAACTGTATTTGACAACCGAAATTACCGATTAAGTCATGGAGAGAGGACGGATTATCGAACCCTGATGTGCGGCTGCGGCTAGGCCGGGAAGGCGGGGGAAGTCTTCGCGCCGCGAGGCGAAACGGCCTGACACGATACTGCAGCGGGGATTGTTCCGGATACTGCTCGGCGGGTCGGTCCCGAACCCGGCGGCTCGCCACCGCGATGTCAATAGCTCAGGAGGCATAGATGAGAAAGCTGATTGTCCTGTTCGGTCTTACCGCCCTTCTTGTTCCCGTCACCTCGCACGCGCAATGGAACAACTGGAGCGATGCTGCCTACCCCTACCAAGTCACTATCAGCTCACTCCCCTTCACGGTCGATCGGGATTCCACGCTGTACACGGTGGCGGGCGACCTGTCTACGGCGGCCAATGGAATCCACATCAACGGCGTCAGCTACTCCAAAATCAAGGGCAACGGCCGGACTCTTACGTTTGACGGCAGCGGGACCGGCGGCCACTACGGGGTGTACCTGCATGCCTCCGACCACGTGGTGGTGGAGGGCCTCACGATCATGCAGGCGGCCACGTCGGGGCAGCTCTACGGCAACACGGGAGGACCCAACGTGATCGGGTTCATTCTCGGTCCGAATAATCACATCCTCGTGAAGAACTGCAACGTCCACGTGCGCGGGCACAGCTCGATCGGGTTTGACGGCGCCTACGGCGATGCGCCGTTCGACTCCTGGGCGGAGGGGGTCAAGACGGAGATCGAGATTGACGGCGGCAACTTCACCAGCTACGTCCAGTCGTTCGACAACCGCATGTGGAACGATGCGGCGGTCATGAAGCTCGACTGCAAGCCGTTCGTCCAGCCGGAGCAGTACAACTTCTACGTGCACAACGTCGTGGTCGACAGCGCCTGCCATACCGGCCTTCTGGTGATGGACGTCGCGTGGTTCGAGTACAACAACGTCACGATTGATGCGCACAATGAAAGACCCAGCACGAGCTGGGCGAACGCGCACGGTATCGGCGGCGGCAATCTTGAAGCTGGCAGCCGTTTCCGGTACAACACCGTTCGCTCCGGCAGCAACCACTACGGCGGGCGTGGCATGTACTTCGATTACTCGGTCGGCACGGCCGCGGCCCCGATCGAGATTGCCTACAACGACATCCGCATCTCCAGCGGGCAAACCACGGAGAATCCGGCGGCGCGCGGTATCCGCATTCGGTGGGGATGTTTCTACCTGCGCGTCCACCACAACTACATCGAAGTGTACGCCGATGACGACCCGGCGACCCAACAGATATCCGAAGAAGCGCACGGAATCTGGTATACGGAGATCGGCGAAGAGGGTTCGGCCCTCGGGTCGTACAACGAAATCTACAATAACACGATCAAGACGATCTGGAGCGGGAGTTCCGGCGCGACACCGACACATGTCGGGGCGCTCATGATCGAGCAGGTGCAGGATCCCTCCAAACCGTTCGGTAACGGGTGCCGGAGCTACCACAACCGTCTGGTGAGCAACGTGCACCCGCTCATGTTCGGCGAGCTCAACGGCGGCTGCCAGGAGTGGACCTCCTACCAGGACACGATCGAGTGGGCGCTGCCGCACATGACCGACGGATACAACTTCTCGGGAGCCGTGACTGTCGGGTACTATAACGGACCGTCAGACAACAACCGGGTGATCGACCCCGTGTTCATCAACGCGGCCGTCAACAACGTCGTTCGCGGCGGCAACACCGGTTCCGCGTACGTCATGCGGAGCGTGGAATTGGCGGTCAAAGGGACCAACGGTCTGCCGGTTTCGGGCGCCACCGTTCATCTGTGGCCGCGCCAGGCCTATGCCGATTCCACCAACCTGTCGGCGGCGGTGGTGGCCAAGACCACCGGCACGAACGGTCTGGTGCGCGACACGGTGCCGTACCTCTACCGCCGCTGGTCCGGAGCTTCCCTGGCGGCCGAGTCGACCTACAACGACTACCGCCTGCGGGTGGCCAAGGGCGGCGACATCACCTGGCGGCGCACGACGCTGACCGATCCCAATGTCAATGAGCGCGAGTGGGGCCAGTTCCAGGATACGCTGGCGCTGCCCAACACGGCGGGCGACGGGGCCTGGGGATCGGAGGAGATCAGCCTGTGGGTCGAGGGCAGCTCGCAGCCGGAGGGGACGAGCCTCATGTTCATCGTGCGGGCCAGCGGAGCGGCGGCGCAGAACGTGACCTACAATTTTGCCACGCAGAACGGGTCGGCGCAGGCGCCCGGCGATTTCACCGCGGCGTCCGGGGTCGGCACCATCCTCGCCGGCCAGACGGCGGACACCATCTCGGTCGCCACCGTGAACGACGCGATCGCGGAGAGCAATGAGGCCATGACGTTCGTGATCTCCAATTCCTCGCAGGGGGCGATCACGGGCGCGACCGCGGTCGGGACGATCATCGACGACGACACCGGCACGGACAACACGCCGCCGGCGGCGCCCGTCCTCCACACACCCACCCAGGGGTCGGTGCTGCGGACGACCACGCCCGTGCTGGGCGTGCTCAACAGCGATGACCGGGACGGCGACGTGCTCACCTATGATTTCGAGGTGTACGACGCCGTACCCAGCCTGGTGGCCGGGGTCGGCGGGGTGGCGGAGGGAGCGGCGACCACGCGGTGGACGGTCCCGGTGGCGCTCCAGGACGGAGCGGCCTACACGTGGCGGGCCCGGAGTTACGACGGCGAGGAGTATTCGCCGTGGATGAGCACCGCCTCGTTCAGCATCGATATGAGCAGTGGGGAGAACAATCTCCCCACGCTCCCCGTCCACGCCTCGCCGAGCGCCGGCGACACACTCGTGTCGGCGCCCATCGTCCTGCGGGTCGACAACGCGATCGACCCGGACGGCGACGACGTGACATATGATTTTTTCCTCTACGCCGATGCCGGTTTGAGTGAGCTCGTCGAAGAGCACCTCGGCGTCCCGGAGACGCCGCAGCAGACCGCCGTCGTGCTCGATCTGACCCCGGTCGACGGATCGACGTACTGGTGGCGGGTCCGCGCGAGCGACGGCATCGGCGCGACGGCGCCGACCGAGGCGACCTCGTTCTTCTACTACAGCCTCTACACGGGCGGCGAGGACGAAGTCCCCGAACCGGTCAGTCCGGGAAGCGGCGCGACCGTCTACACCACTCGCCCGGTCCTGAAGGCCCGTAACGCCGCGCTCGCCGGCACGCCTGCGTATTTCTTTCAAGTGGCGTCCGACGAGACCTTCACCGGCATCGTCTCCGCCTCGGATCCGGTGGCCGAAGATCCTTCGGGGGTGACCGAGTGGCAGGTGGCGGATGATCTTGAGGTCGGGGAGACCTACTACTGGCGGGTGCGCGCCGACAACGAAGCCTACAGCGCGCCGGCGGCCTTCCAGGTTGGATTCGAGGTGGTCGCGTACCCCAACCCGGTGCACTTCCAGCAGGGAGAGGTTGTCACGATCACGCTCCCCGATGAGCCGATCGATCTCTTGATCCAGAGCATATCGGGCGAGACCGTGCTGATCGAAGACGGCGTCTCCGGCCGGTGGACCTGGGACGGCCGCAACGCCTCGGGCAATCTCGTGGCGATCGGCGTGTATTCGTGGTTCGCCAAGGGGGGCGCGTACAACGGCAAGATCGTGGTCATGCCATAGCTCGTTGGCCGGCCCTGATAGGACCAGGGCCGAGGGACCCCGAAGAGAGCACGCTCCTCGTATCCCCATTCCGGTAAGACACGAACTCGAATAATCCGGGGCGGCGCGGGCAGGGATAGTCCGGCGCTCGATGCCGGTTTCATTGGCGCCGTCCGGAGCCGCCGAAAATGGCGGAATGCAGCCACTTTCGCAATTCGCGGTCGGTCGCTGCCTCCCCGATCAGCGCCTCGACCGCTCAGACCCCCGCTTGCCGCACCGCACCCCCGCGATGACCCCCGATCACGGGGTGCGAACTGCGGCCCGCACGACGTCTACCCATAATTAGTGTTGCCATGCGTCATTCGGTGACTCATACTCTGTTTAATTTCGGGAAAACATGAGCACGAGAGCTCGCTAATGGAGGGTTTAGATGCCTGAGTACAAGCAGATCGACCGGGTCATCCGCATTCTTCAAAGGCTTTACCAGCAAGGGCACGTCACCGTCAGAGAACTCTACGAGCTGTTTGAGCGCCAGGTCCCGAAGCGGACGCTGCAGCGCGACCTCGTTGATATTTCGGGGGCGGGGGTTCCGCTGTACAACGAAAAGGGGCGGGGCCGCGAGCAGATCTGGTGTGTCGACAAGCACTTTCTGCGTTTTGTTCCGCAGACGATCGGCAGTCAGGAACTGCTGGCGTCGTTTTTCCTGGAGCAACTGGCTCTCGCAGCGCGGGGGACACAGCTGGAAGAGGATGTCCGCTCGCTCCTGGACAAGGCGCGGCAATTGGCCGGGCCGGGAGTCTTTCAGTCCCTCCAGAGCGGGGATCTGGCGCACGACATGTTCGGGGCGACGTTCATGGGTTATGTCGACTACAGCGAGCACTCCGAGAAGATCGACACGCTCGTCAAGGCCTGCGCCGAATCGCGCACCTGCCGATTTGTCTACAAGGCGGCGACGCGGGAGAAACCCTCCGAATTCGAGGCCGAACCGTATCTGATGCTCTACCACAAGGGGGCGATGTACGCGGTGGTGTACGTGCCGGCCCACGACAACTACATCTTCCTGCCGGTGCAGCGGATTCGCTCGGTCGAATACACGGGGGAGAGGTTCACGCGCCAGGCCGGGTTCAGCCTGGACAAACTGCGCGAGGGGCGATTCGGCATCTACGGCGGACCCGAGTACCGGCCGGAGCGGGTGGTGCTGAAGTTCAAGCCGGAGATCGCCGACGTGGTCGCCGAGCGCGTGTGGCACTATAGCCAGCAGATGACGCGCAACGCCGACGGTTCGCTGACGCTGGAAATGTGCACGGTTATCTCCGACGAACTTCGGGCCTGGATCGGCAGCTGGCTCGACCGCGTGGAAGTGCTGGAGCCGCAGGGTCTGGTGCCGCAGGCCGGCTCCGGGGAGCATCCGGAGGCGGCGCACTGAGGCCGCGGCGGGGGGCACGCTGCCGGGTGTTCGATCCGGGCAGGGATCCGCGGGTTGTTCACCCGCAGGTCGGGGCCGGGCCGCCTCGGAACAGGTAGGCGATCAGCAGGGTCAGGTCGGACACCTCGATGTTGTTGCCGGGGCCGGTGCTGCCGTTCAGGTTCGCCGCCGGCAGCACGGGCGGTTCGGGCCCGCCGCGGAACAGAAACGTGACCAGATAAGTCAGGTCGGCGACATTCGGTCCCGCGCCGTTGTCGTCGACGTCGCCACAGATGTAGGTCCGGACGAAAACGTCGGCGCCGGTTGTGTCGAACGGATCCGCGGCGAAGACCGAGAACGTCGCCGTATCGCGCTCGGCGGGAGTCCCCGCGAGCGAATCGCCGGCCGGCTGCAGCCAGGCCGGGTATCCCTCAAACCACACCGCATGGGCCGTATCGTCGCTGTCGGAGAGCCCCGGCGAATACGCGAATCGATCGCCGACCCTGCAGAGAAACGAATCGGGCGAGATGATAGCGGGGGGGAAGTTCACGCTGTAGGCATGAGCGCCCGGGGCGCCGATGAAGGGGTGCTGCTCGACCCGGCCGGAGTTGTCGGCGGCGAGAATGAAGTATTCGACCGCGCTGCCGCCCGGCTGCGCCGGGATCAGGCCGTCGTAGAAACTGCCGGCGGGCGCCAGCGGGGCGTCGCTCCACACGCCGCCGTCGACCCGATACCGGACCAGGAGCGACTCCGCGATCAACCCGGCGCGGGAGTAGTCGTCGATGAAGGCGCTGACTGTCTGTCCGTTTCCGCCCGACCGGACGCGGCCGTGGAGAGGATCGTGGTCGATGAACAGCATCTGGCGGTCGGGGACCCCCATGGCGCGGCAGTGGATGGCGTCGTCATCCAGCCAGGAACCGGTGAAGCCGAGGATCTCGTAGCCCGGCATGGCGTCCTGGTACGTCTGGATGGCGACGGCGTCGGAGGGGCTGCCGAAAATGGGCACCAGCACTTTGCCGTTCAGAATGATCGAGTTGGTGTAGGCGGTCCCGGCCGGGCAGTAGACGCGGATGATCTCATAGGGCCGTCCCCAGGCCGACATCTGCTGCGAGAGGTAGGCGGCGCGGGCATTCAGGAGGGAATAGCTGGGATCGCTGGGAGGGACATCCTTGACGATGATGGTCGCCGGATCGAGGAATTTCGCCCAGCAGTCGATGTGGTGGATGCCGCTTGACTCCACGTAACCCAGAACGGTGTACTGGTTCCCGAGGTACGCCAGCATGATCGAATCGACCTGGGCCGAGGTGAGGCTCGGGTTTTCATCGTACACGAGCCGGGTCGACATTGACCTCCCCAATCCGTCGGACATGTGGTTGCCGCCCGTATGGATCAGGTCCATGCCGTAGACGGGAATCCCCCAGGCGGAGCCGATCGCCTGCGGGATGACGTCGTCGAGCGGCCGCGGGCGGTTGTAGATGTGGTCGACGATGCCGATTCGATCGCCGGAGAATATGAACCAGGGGCCGTAGTCGCGCGTCCAGATGGAATTGGTGGCGGCGATGAGGAAGTTGACGTTGGCCATGTTGACCCCGTTCGCCTGGTAGGCGGCGCGGGCCTGGGCCTCGACGGTGGTGCTGCTGACGATCGTGGTGACCATCAGCTCCTCCGACATCTCGGCGACAAGCGCGTAGGAGATCCCGAGGGGCCAGCGGATGATGACGCCGACGGAGCGTTCCCATTCGGCCGGGTTGCGGAGCGAACCGGTCGGCGGGTAAGTCGACCGGTGGGCCTTGCCGATGTCATCGAGGCGGCCCTTTTCTTCTTCGGTGAGACCGATGGGGAGCGACTCATCTTCCCGCCCGGCGGCGGAAGCGGCGATCCCAAGCAGCAGGAGTGCGGCGAGGGCAAAGAGCAGTCGGCGAGACATGCGGGTCCTCCAATCAGCGTTGACGCGCGACGGTTGCGGCGGACACGGTATGACACCACCAATATACGCGGTCCGGCGAATTCGGCAATCAATTATAGTGCGGGAGTTCGATTTTTGGGCGCCGCCGGAGACGATTCCGCCCCTCCGGAGGGGAGCCGAACGTTGACAAAACGCGGGAGCGCACCGTACCTTGGACCTGTTCCTTCCCGCCTTTGCCGGACACGGCTGCGCGGCGGCCGGGAGGCCCGGGCCCGCGCGGAAGCGTCCGGCGGCGCAGGCGTCCCCGGCCTGGCGGCGGTCCGCGGACCGACGAATGACAAGCGGCAGCAAGAGCGAAACTCCGAGAGGAAAATCCTCCGAGACAGGAAGAACAGCCATGGGCAACCCCGACACGTTTTTGACCCGCCGACGTTTTATCGAGACCTCGCTGGGCTGCGCGGTCACGGCCGGGCTGGCGACGCTCGTTCCCGGCCGGTCTTTCGGCCAGGCCGAACCGCCCGCGACCCAACCGTCCACTCCCGCGCCCGGATCGATCATCCATCGCACTCTCGGCCGCACCGGTTTCACGTTGCCGATAGTCAACATGGGGGTGATGAACAACAATTCCCCGGAGGTGGTGCGCGCCTCGTACGAACTCGGGGTCCGTTACTTCGACACCGCCGCGCGGTACCAAAACGGCCGGAACGAGGAGATGGTGGGCGCGGTCATCAGACAACTCGGGGTACGGGACAAAGTCGTCATCAGCACCAAAGAGATCCTGCCGGGCCGCCGCGAGGGAGACGGCGCCGGGGCGGTGAAGCGCAAACTGGTCGAGCAGTGCGAAGCCAGCCTGAAACGGCTCGGCATGGAGACGGTCGACATTCTCTATCTCCACGGAGTGTCGTCGCCGGAGGAGATGAAAGAGGCGGGGGCACTCGAGGCGCTGGCGGAGTTGAAGAAGCAGGGGAAGGTGCCTGCGGTCGGGGTCTCCACGCACCAGAACATGGCCGCCGTGCTCAAGGCGGCGGCGGAGGGGGGATTCTACGACGTCGTGCTCACCGTGATCAATGTCTCGCTGGCGGACGATGCCGACCTGCTCGGCGCGATCGCGGCGGCAGCGCGCGCGGGGGTCGGGGTGGTGGCGATGAAGACGCAGGCCGGGGGGGCGCGCCTGCCCAATCCGGCGACCCTGAAGGACTATGCCGGTGGGACGATTGCGACGGCCTCGCTCAAGTGGGTGCTCCGGAACGAGCACATTGCATCGGCCATTCCCGGCTACGACAATTTCCAGCACATGGAAGAGGATTTTTCGGTGGCGCGCGGGCTCGATTATACGGCGGAGGAGGCGAAGTTTTTGTCGGATAACCGCCTCACGCTCGGTCTCGCTTTCTGCCGCCAGTGCCGGCGGTGCGAGCCGAGCTGTCCGCACCGGGCGGACATCCCCGCGCTCATGCGCACGCACATGTACGCGGCGCAGTATGCGAATTTTGAGGAGGCGCGGGCGACGCTCGGGGAGATCGCGCCGGGGCGCGGACTGCACGCCTGCGGGGCGTGCGAAAGGTGCGCGGCGCGCTGCGCCCACGCGGTCGATATCCCGGGCCGCATCGAGCGCCTGAAAACGATCTACGCCTGAGGCGGGTCCGGGCTAGCCCCCGAGCGCGGCCAGCCACCGGGCGAAGAAGTCGCGGTGGCGCGGGGCGTAGGCGCGCATTCCCGCCAGCGTGAACTGCCGCAGGCCGGCGGCCGCCGTGTCCGCATACGACCGAATCATCAAGGCCGCACCGCCGTCGAACGGAAGGTCGGTCTGGACCTTCTCGGCGCCCGCCGCCTCCTGCCACCGGAGGAACTTCCCGCCGCTGGAATCGGCGGCAAAAAAGAGGCGGACCGTGTCGGGTCCGAGCGCGTACGCCTGCTCGTACACATCGGTGAGAAACGCCTGCCCGAGGTACGAGGCGGGGTAATAGCGGTCCCCGCAGGGCACGCGGGCGGAATCGGGAAAGCGCGCGAACGCCGCCGGGCGGTCGGTGCTCCCCGGCAGCCTTCGCATGAGCGAATCCGCGGCCACGGCGAGCATGGCGCCGGTCTGCGAAGACTCGTCGAATGCGATCAGCCGGGCGAGGTACCGGCCCTTGACGGCGGTGACGGTCGACTCAGTGCAAAATCCCTGGGTCCCGATCGCCAGCAGGTCCGGCTCGTCCGGTCGCACCGCGGCGTAGAGGCCGTAGGCGCCGGCATCGTCGGCGAACCGGTAGACATCGACAATGAACTCAACCTCGGGGAAGCGATAGTCGGCGGTGGCGATCTCGACAAAGCGGTACTGGCGGTACATCTCGGCGTCGCCGTCGATGTATTCCCAGAGCGTTTCGCCGGTGAAGGTGCGTACCTCGCCGGTCGGTTCCGCCGCCCCCAGGCGGGTCCGAAGGAACTGCGCCGGTCCCCCGGCCGTCCCGGCTGACTCCTTCCCGCCGCAGCCGGCGACAGAGAGGGCGAGCAGGGCGGCGGCCGCCGCGGCGCCCGCGAACGAATGCTTCATAGCAACCTTCCTCGATTTCGATGCCGGCGCATCTTCAGCGCCGGCCGGTTCAGCGGCTCTCCCAGGAAAACGCGCCGGGGAATTCGTCCGGGGCGCTCTTCTCCTTGCCCGACCAGGCGTCGATGTCGATCCGGTAGACGGATATTTCCTCGATTTCCTCCGGCTGGATCGGCCGGTAGTCGACGCCCGGGCGGAGGCGGGGAAAGTAGCGGTCGATGAGCATCTGCATGTGTCGAGCGGCGGCGGCGGGGTCGTCCACCAGCGAGATTCGTCCGAAGGCGATGACGCTGCGGTATTCGACGGAGAAGCCGCGGGCCGTTTTGGCCGGCAGCAGCCGCCCCATCTCGGCGAACGACACGCACACGCGCGAGCCCCGCTCGGTGTTGGTGCGGAGGCGGCCGGCCCCGGCGGTGTGGAAATAGAGGGCCTGCCGGTCGGGGTCATAGGCGAAGCTCATCGGCGTGATGAACGGCTGGTCACCCGCGACCGTGGCGATGTGGCAGAAGGGCGCGCGGGCGACCAGGTCGGAAATCCAGGCCTCGTCGCGGGCCCGGTCGGCGCGGCGCATCCGGTGGAGATCGGCGCTGTCGGCGCGATGTTGATCCATGCGATCCATCCTTGTCCGAGTGAGAGGCCGCCGGCGGAGGCGACCCCGCCGCAACATAGGACGGGGGGGGCCGGGGGTCAAGCAAAACCGCCCCGGCCGAGGCGCGGGGCGCGCATGTGAAGACTTGACTCCCCGCCCGCGCCCGTCCTACATTGCGCCATGATCGAAATCGCACCGTCGGTTCTCGCCGCCGACTTCAGCCGCCTGGGCGCGGAGATCGCCGACACAGCCGCCGCCGGGGCCGACCGCCTGCACCTGGACATCATGGACGGCCACTTCGTGCCGAACATCTCCTACGGACCGGATATCGTCCGAACCGTCAACCGTCTGACCGGCCTGCCGCTCGACGTCCACCTGATGCTGACCAATCCCGAGGCCTTCTTTGAGCCGTTCGCCGCCGCGGGCGCCGATGCCATCACGTTCCACATCGAGGTCCACCCCGACCCGGTCGCCCATCTGAAACGCCTCGAGGAAATGAAGGTGGCGCGCGGGTTGTCGCTCAATCCCGACAGGACGGCCGAGTCCGTGCTGCCGTTTCTGGAACTGTGCGACCAACTTCTGGTGATGTCGGTGTTTCCGGGATTCGGCGGCCAGCGGTTCATCGAGGAGACCCTGCGGACAGTCGAGGCCGCCCGACGGTATATCGATCGCCACCGCCTGCGCACGCAGATTGCGATTGACGGGGGGATCGACGGCAACAACGCGCAGCGGGCGGTAGACGCCGGCGCCGACCTGCTGATCATGGGATCGGCCTTTTACCGGAGCACCGACCGGGCGGGGTTGGTGCGAAAGGTCCATGGGCTGAAACGGGCAGGATGAAGCGGGGGGCGTACTTGCCGCCGGTATTCCTGAGGACTTGTAGCACATTGTGCAACAGCAGCATGGCTCGCTTGCGGCGGGGTGGCGGCGGCCGGATAGCTTAGGGGAGCCACGAAAAGGGCGGAGTTCCGGTTCTGATTCGTGCGGGAGGAGCGGCCGGTCGGCGGGGAGGCCGGTTCCCGGTCTCTATTGCGGCGCCGGTCCGCCCGCGGTGGGGGGGGGAGGGCGGCGGACCCTTGTGCGCGCGGCCGGGTCGAGCGTATGTTAATAATGAATCGGAGGGTTCCTGTCGATGTAGTAGTGAGTGCGGGCCAAGGTCGACCCGCCGACTGAACACGGAGGTACACAGGTGGCAAACGTGAAGACCAAGAAGGGCGTGATCGGCATACTGACCGGCGGCGGCGACGTCCCTGGTCTGAATCCCGCCATTCGCGCCGTCACCATCCGCGCCATCCGCGAAGGTTACCGGGTGATCGGCCTCCGCCACGGGTGGGCCGGAACGATCGACATCGTGCGCGACAAGAAGCACGACAACAGCGGGGCCTTTGTAGAGCTGACGGAAGAGATCGTGAACAAGGCGGGCCGCACCGGAGGAACATTCCTCCACAGTTCGCGCACGCATCCGGGGCACGTCACCCAGGAGAACATCCCGCCCCACCTCCGCGACAAGTACAAAGGGGCCAAGAGCGATCTGACGCCCGAGGTGATCAAGAACCTCGACTGGCTCGGCATCGACTACCTGATTCCGATCGGGGGCGACGACACCCTGTCCTACGCCGTCCGCCTCTACAAAGAGGGCGTCAAGATCGTGGCGATCCCGAAGACGATGGACAACGACGTTCCGGGGACCGACTACTGCATCGGCTTCTCCACCTGCGTGACGCGCACGATCATGATGACCAATCTCCTGCGCACTTCGGCCGGGTCGCACGAGCGGTTCCTCGTGCTCGAGGTGTTCGGCCGCTACGCCGGATTCACCGCCATGCTTCCGACAATGGCCGGGGCGGCCAACCGGTGCGTGATTCCCGAACATCAGTTCAACATCGACCTGCTCGCCGAATTGCTCACCTATGACCGCAACCACAACCCCAGCCGCTACGCGGTTGTGCTGGTCTCCGAGGGAGCGATGTTCGAAGGCGGGGAGATGGTGTTCCAGGATTCGGCCGCCGACGCCTATGGGCACAAGAAACTGGGCGGCATTGGCGACCTGGTGTCGGCGGAGCTGCTCGTCCGGTCCCCCAAGTACAACAACGGCAAGCAAATCCGGTGCATCACCCAGAAACTCGGGTACCTCGTGCGGGGAGGGGATCCCGACGCTGTCGATTCGATCGTGCCGATGGCCTATGGGAACCTGGCGCTGGATCTGATCCTGAAGAACATTCACGGACGGCTGGTCGTGCTGAAGAACGGCCGCTATGACGATGTTCCGGTGGATGTTGTGTCGAGCACTAAGAAGCTGGTCGACGTCGAGCGGTACTACAACCGGGAGCGGCTGCGGCCGTTCTATCACTCGTTCGAGATGCAGCCGCTGTTTATCATGACCAGCGAGTAGAGCGATCGCGGCGAGTCAATACATTCAGACGGCCGGACAATCGTCCGGCCGTTTCTGTGGGTGGCCGAGCACAGGTAGGGGCCGACCGGGCGAAAGGTGTAAGATTCTGTAATACAACAAGTTGTGCTGGTATTAGTGAGGCCGGCGGAGACCGGTCGCCGGATGAAGCGGAGACAGCGGGAACGCGGGGTGGGCCGATAATTGTCATTTCTTCGCGGTTTGCCTTGACAGCGGGCGTGGCCCCGCTATATTCGGACTTGTGAAAAAAGTAACATATCGCCGGTGTCTGTCCGGCGGCCGGCGCTGGTTCCAAGGGGCAAACAAGTACTTTTAGAAACACGGCGGTTGTCGGCCGGGCCGGGTCAATCGCCACAGCATGAGTGATGAGAGGTCGTGGTCATGAGTAAAGGGTCATTCAATCCATTTTTGATGGCGCAAACGCAGTTCGACGGCGTTGCCGACATCCTGGAACTGGACAAGGCGACCCGTGAACTTCTCCGCAACCCGCTGCGGGAATACCAGTTCAGCATCCCGGTCCGGATGGACGACGGGGCGGTCCAGGTTTTCCGGGGGTTCCGCGTCCAGCACAACGACTCCCGCGGTCCGTGCAAGGGCGGGATCCGGTTCCATCCGATGGAGACGATCGACACGGTGCGCGCCCTGGCGATGTGGATGACGTGGAAGTGCGCGGTGGTCGACATTCCGCTCGGCGGCGGCAAGGGAGGCGTGGTGTGCGACCCGCACAACCTGAGCCAGCGCGAGCAGGAAGCCATCTGCCGCGGCTGGGTCCGCCAGTTGGCGAAAAACGTGGGGCCGATCGCCGATGTCCCGGCGCCCGACGTCATGACCAGCCCGCAGCATATGCTCTGGATGCTCGATGAATTCGAGCACATCCACGGCGGCAAGTATCCGGGGTTCATCACCGGCAAGCCGGTGGGGATGGGCGGCTCGCTCGGCCGCACCGAGGCCACCGGCTTCGGCGTCGTGTTCACGCTGCGCGAGGCGCTCAAGCAGCTCCACATTCAGCCGGACAAGACGGCGGCCAGCGTGCAGGGATTCGGCAACGTGGCGCAATACGCCATCAAGCTCTACCAGCAGCTCGGCGGGACGGTGATTGCGGTTTCCAGCTGGGACCAGGCGGACCAGACCTCGTACACGTTCCGGCGCACGAGCGGCATCGATCTCCAGCAGCTCCTGGGCATCACCGACCGCTTCGGCGGCATCGACAAGGGTAAAGCCGCCGGGCTCGGCTACGAGGTGCTGCCGGGCGAGGCCTGGCTGGAGCAGGAGGTCGACGTGCTCATCCCGGCCGCCCTGGAAAACCAGATCTCGGGCGAGAACGTGGAGAAGATCTCGCGGCGGGTGAAGGTGATTGCGGAAGGGGCGAACGGTCCGACGACACCGGAGGCCGACAAGGTCATCTCGGCCCGCAACATCTTCGTCATCCCCGACTTCCTGGCGAACGCGGGCGGCGTGACCTGCAGCTACTTCGAGCAGGTGCAGTCGAACATGAACTACTACTGGCCGAAGGAGGAAGTGCTGCAGAAGCTCGACCAGAAGATGACGGCGGCCTTCCTGGCGGTCAGCGAGCTGGCGAGCCGCAAGAAGCTGTACATGCGCGACGCGGCCTACGTGATCGCCGTGGGCCGGGTGGCGCAGGCCTGCCGGGATCGCGGCTGGGTCTGAGATTTAGTGCGGTGAACGCAAGTCAACGGCCGTGCGCAGCCCGCGCGCGGCCGTTTCCTGTTGCATTGGGCGCGTTCCCGCGCGATATTGTCGCGAGGGGCAGGCCGATGCGGGGCGCAGGCCGGCGCCGCCGCGCCGCAGGCCGCCCCGCCGACGCGAAGGAATCACAGCTCTATGACCGATGAACAGAAACCGATAGGAGACTACTGGGTGTTGGATCGCCTGATCGGCTCTCTCCAGGAGCGGGCCAAGGAGCTCAACTGCATCTACCGGGTGGGCGCGATTCTCACCAATCCGGACGAGCCGATCGGGCGCGTCTGCCCGCTCCTCATCGAAGCCATTCCGACCGGCTGGCAGTACCCCAAGCTGTGCCAGGTCAAGATCGTCATTGAGGACAACATCTTCGCCACCCCGAACTTCATCGAGACGCCCTGGCTGCAGTCGGCCGATATCGCCGTTCAGGATATCGTCATCGGGTCGATCACGGTATCCTACCGCGAGGAGACGCCGAGCGCGGCCGAGAAGCTGTTTCTCGCCGATGAGTCGCGGCTGCTCAAGACGATCGCCGAGCGTCTCGGATATTTCATCTGCCACCAGAAGATGCGGCAGATCACGGAGGAGTGGCAGACAGTCCGCCCCGAGGTCTCGGTCGGGCGCCCCGAGTGGCAGGTGGTGCTGAAACTCCTGCGGGACACGGATCGGGAGCTCTACCAGACGATCGCGCGGAAGATGCTCAACCACCTGTGCTGGAGCGGCATCGCCGAGGCCGAGAAACTCCTCCGCTCGTTCACCTCGAACGAGTCGCTGGAGGACGAGGAAAACCCGGAGCACTGGAACCGACCGCACCAGCGCAAATCGCTGGTGATGTCGGCGGCTTTCAGTTCGGCGGCTTTCAAAATCGCGGCCGACCACCTCGACGCCGGCGAGATCCTCAACCTCATCCAGAAGTGGATCCAGGAGGACAAGCTCGGCTTCCTCGTCCAGGCGGTCAACCGGAACCTGACGCTGTCGGAGGTGGCCGACGCCATTCGGCGCTACCAGCACCTCACCCAGGACGAGCCGGTGACGCTGTCGTCGTCGATGCGGGGGATCCAGGTGTCGCTGATCCGGCGGTTCCTGTCTGACCAGCAGCAGTATATCAACGTGGCGAAGAACTATGTCGATGTCGCCGACTTCTGCAAGCTCATCCAGAACCTGATCTACACATCCGAGAGTTACGGGCGGCTGGGGGGCAAGAGCGCCGGCTTTTTCCTGGCCAAGCAGATTTTGCTCAAGAAAGCCGCGGACAACGAGCTGCTGGCCAACGTGCAGATCCCCAAGACCTGGTACATCACCTCCGACGTCATCCTCTACTACATGCACTACAACAACATGGACGACGTGGTGGAGCAGAAGTACAAGGACATCGGGCAGATCCGCCGCGAGTACCCGCACGTCGTCCAGTCGTTCAAAAACGCCCGCTTCCCCGCCGACATCATCAAGGGACTCTCGATGGCGCTCGACGACCTGGGGGACCGCCCGCTCATCGTGCGCAGCTCGAGCCTTCTGGAAGACCGGGTCGGGGCGGCGTTCTCCGGCAAGTACAAGAGCCTCTTTCTGGCCAATCGCGGCTCCAAGCAGCAGCGCCTGGACGCGCTGACGGATGCGATCGCCGAGGTCTATGCGAGCACGTTCGGCCCGGACCCCATAGAATACCGCGCCGAGCGCGGGCTGATTGATTTCGCCGAGGAGATGGGGATCATTATCCAGGAGGTGGTGGGGCGGCGGATCGGGAAGTATTTCCTTCCCTCGTTTGCGGGGGTGGCTTTCAGCAACAACGAATTCCGCTGGTCGCCGCGGATTCGGCGGACGGACGGTCTCATCCGGCTGGTTCCCGGCCTGGGCACCCGCGCCGTCGACCGGCTGAGCAACGACTACCCGATCCTGATCGCGCCGGGGCAGCCGACGCTGCGGACGAACGTGACGCCGGACGAGATCGCGCGGTACTCGCCGAAGTATATCGACGTGATCAATCTGGAGACGGAGGATTTTGAGACGATTCCGCTGCTGGACTTTCTCCGGGAGGTGAATTTCGAAGTTCCGGGGATCCAGCACATGCTGTCGCTCAGCATGGATGGGCGGCTGGTGGCGCCGGGCCTGACGGCCGATATTTCCAGCGGCGCGCCGGTGGTGACGTTCGACGGCCTGGTGTCGCGGACGCGCTTCCTCAAGCGTCTGCGGGCGATCATGCAGACGCTCGAGGTCACCCTGGGAGAGCCGGTGGATATCGAGTTCGCGTGCGACGGGGATGATTTCTACCTGCTCCAGTGCCGGGCCCAGAGCTACTCAGCGGAAAGCGCCCCGGCCCCCATTCCCAAGGATATCCCGATGCAGCAGATTGTCTTCTCGGCCAACCGCTACGTCTCCAACGGCCGGGTTCCGGATGTGACGCACGTCGTCTACGTGGACCCGCGGAAGTACGCCGAGATCGAGGACCGGGCCACGCTGGTGGCGGTGGGGCGGGCGGTCAGCCGCCTGAACAAGCTGCTGCCCAAGCGCAAATTCATCCTCATCGGACCGGGCCGATGGGGGAGCCGCGGCGACATCAAACTCGGCGTCAACGTCACCTACTCCGACATCAACAACACCTCCATGCTCATCGAGGTGGCGATCCGCCACGGCAACTACGTGCCCGACCTGTCGTTCGGCACGCACTTCTTCCAGGACCTGGTCGAGGCCAACATCCGGTACCTGCCGCTTTTCCCGGGGGACGATCACGTGGTGTTCAGCGAGCGGTTTCTCACCGAGGCGCCGAGCGTGCTGCCGGAGCTCCTTCCGGAGTGCGACGAGCTGGCGGAGGTGATCCGCGTCATCGACATTCCCCAGGCGACGGGGGGGAAGGTTCTCTCCGTGCTCATGAACGCCGACCTGGACGAGGCGGTGGGGATCCTGACGCCGCCGGGGGGCGGGCTGGAGATCGCGGCCTCGCCGGCGGAATCCCCCGCCCAGGTGCGCGGGGATTTCTGGCGGTGGCGCCTGCAGATGGCCGAGCAGATCGCCGCCCGGATCGACCCGGTCCGGTTCGGCGTGGCCGCGCTGTACCTGATCGGGTCGGCCAAGAACGCGAACGCGGGTCCCGACAGCGATATCGACCTTCTCGTGCATTTCCGCGGCTCCCCCGAGCAGCGGCAGGACCTGGTGTCGTGGCTGGAAGGGTGGAGCCTCAGTCTCGACGAGGTGAATTTCATCCGCACCGGTTATCGGACGGGCGGCCTCGTCGATGTACACATGGTGACCGACGACGAGGTGAGCGCCAAGTCGGGTTACGCAGCCCGTATCGACGCCGTGACCGATCCGGCCCGTCCGCTGGCGATGGCGCAGCGGCAGCCGGCGGGCAAAGGAACTGCCGGGCACTAGGCGGCGCGGGGAGCGCCCCGGCGCCGCCCCGGGCCGCCGGCCGGGTTCTCACTCTTCGCCGAACACGAGCGCCTGAAACCGCTCCACTTTCGCCTGCGGCGACTTGTAGGCATCGGGCGACAAGCCCGCTTTGCGGCAGGTCTGGCGCAGAAACTCCTCCCGTGTCCACCCGTACTCTGTCGCCACCTGCGGCAGCAGAAGCCCGCGGTTCGGGCCGAGTGAAATGATCAGGCCGTCCCGCCCGACCTCGATTTCCTCGAATATTGTCACCGCCTGCAGCGGGGTGAGGACCGAGATCTCAATCGTGAGTTGATCGATTTCGGACCGGGTGACGGGTTCGAACCGCGGGTCCCCGACGGCCGCCTGCACGGCGCAGGCCGCCACCGTCCGGAAGAGGGGATCGGCGGCGACGACATGCCCGATGCATCCGCGCAGCCGGCCCTGTTTCTCGAGCGTCACGAAGGCGGCGCCGGGTTCGGCCAGCTTGCCGGCCGCCTCGAAATCCGGTGCCGCGCCGTCCTCGAGATACCCGATGATAGAGCGGCGCGCGATCGTCAGGAGCGTCTGCCGCTCCTCCTGGGTCAGATCATATGGTTCCATACCTTTTTCCGGGGCAGCGGCTTCACCCGGCGCGGCCGAGTTCTCGCCGTCGGCGCTGCAATAGAAGGCGACGGCCGCGTATCCCACGACCGAGCTCTTGTCGCCGGTGAGATCGCCGGAGTCGCCGTAGCCGAGGATTTTCACTTTATCGGCGCCGAGTTTTCGGGCGGCGCGCATTACGGCCACGACCCCCGCTCCGCCGCAGGCCTCGACCTTCTTCGCCTCGAGGTTGCGCAGCAGCGCGTCGGCATCGAAAGCTGCGAGGCAGGCCAGGCCGAGCGAATCCATCGGGTACCCGCCGGCGGCCGGGCGGTAGTGCTGCCAGTCGGTTGAGGCGATGAGCACGGCCCCGGGGGGCCGGGCGGCGGCAACGAGCGCCGCGGTCAGCCCATCGACCGTGTGGCCGTCGGGGTAGCCCATAGCGATCGGGACTATGTGCGCGCCGGGGAGGACGGTTTGGAGGAAGGGGAGCTGCACCTCGAGCCCATGCTCCTTGAGGTGGGCCTCGGGGACGACTTTGAGCCAGGAGGAGGCGCCGAGGAGGCGTTCGATGCGGGCGTCATCGCACGGCACCGGGCCCAGCGGCGTCTGCCAGGTCACTCCCGGCCCGTAAACCGAGGCGCCGCGGAACCCGTAGCGGTGGGCGGGGCCGCAGAGGATGGCCGTTTCGATGGGCCGTCCCGCGAGCGCTTTGTAGGCGTGCGCGGCGATCGGCCCCGAATACACGAGCCCCGCATGGGGGACGACGATGGCCACGATGCGGCCGTCGATGGCGGCCGCGGGGGCGGCGGCCAACTGGCCGGCGATCATGGCCGCCAGCTCCGCGCTGTCGCCGGGGTAGAAGGAACCGGCGACCGCGGGCGGGCGGGTGACGGGCGGCGCGGATGCGGCCAGAGCAGCCGCCGCCGGCAGCACGAGCAGGAAACAAACGGTGAAGCGTGTCATGAGCACTCCCCGATCTCCGGCGGTGCGGGCCCGCCGGGCGGAAAGAATTTGTCGTTCTCCGGCGGGCCGTATATTATTAAGATATGCAGCGCGTCGTTGTGGTCAAGTCAGTATCTTTTTCCGGCGGACGGCGGCCGGGTCCGGAGACCTACCGGCGCCTGCTGGAGGTCGGCCTGGCGCACCTGGCGGGCCTTCCCCCGGCGGCGGCGCTGCGCAGCCTGCTTCCGGGGGGCACAATCGGGATGAAGGTGAACGCGCTGGTCGGGCCGCGCAATTCGACGCCGCCCGCGCTCACCGCCGCCGCCGGGGACCTTCTCGAAGCGGCCGGCTGGGCCGCCGGCGACCTGATCGTGTGGGACCGCTCCAACCGCGAGCTTGACCGGGCGGGTTTCACTCTCAACGTGGGGGGAAATGGGCGGCGCTGTTTCGGGACCGACACCGCCGGCTTCGGCTACACCGCCGAGATCCACACGTACGGGGAGGTCGGCTCGCGGGTGAGCCGCGTGCTCACCGAGGCCGTCGACTCGAACATCAACCTGCCGGTGCTCAAGGACCACTCCATTGTCGGTCTCTCGGGCGGGCTGAAGAACATGTACGGCGCGATTCACAATCCCAACAAGTATCATGACCACTGCGGGGATCCATACTGCGCGCATGTCTCGCTGCTGGAGCCGGTGCGGCGGAAGAACCGGCTGACGATCGCCGATGCGGTGCTCGTGCAGTACCACGGCGGCCCGGGTTTCCGCGAGGAGCACGTGGCGCCGTACGGGGCGGTCCTGCTGTCGGATGATCCGGTGGCGGTCGACCGGGTCGGCCTGGAGATCATCGAATACCTGCGCGCGCGGGCGGGGCTGGGGACGCTGGCGGAGGACAAGCGGGCGGTGACCTATCTCGATACCGCCGCCTGCGGGCTCGGCGCCGCGGACCTCGCCCGGATCGACGTGATCGTGCGCGCCGTCGATGGGGCCGGTCGGGAGACCAGCGGGGAGTTGTTCTCATGAACCGGCGGAGCTTTCTGCGCTGCCTCGGCTGCGGGGCGGCGGCGACGGCGCTCCCGCACGCCGACTTCCTCCCCGACCTCCTCGGGGGGATCGAGAATGCCTGCGCCATCGACCTGAGCGACGCGCTGTCGTCGGAGGAGGCGCGCCACTATACGAAGCTGGCGGGCGGGGGCATTGAGTGCAGGCTCTGCCCGCGCCGCTGCCGCGTCACCGACCTCGAGCGCGGCTACTGCGGGGTGCGGGAGAACCGGGGGGACACCTATCACACGCTCGTGTACGGCAAGCCCTGCGCCGTGAATGTCGACCCGATCGAGAAGAAACCGCTCAATCATTTCTACCCGGGCACGGCGGCGTTTTCTCTGGCCACCGCCGGGTGCAACGTCAACTGCAAGTTCTGCCAGAACTGGGAGATTTCGCAGTCCCGCCCGGAGCAAACCAAGAATTTCGATCTGCCGCCGGAGGCGGCGGTGGCGCTCTGCCGGCAGCAGGGCGCGCCGACGATCGCTTTCACCTACAGCGAGCCGACGGTGTTCTACGAGTACATGTACGACATCGCGCGGCTCGGCCGGGCGCAGGGGATCCGGTCGGTGATGATCACGGGCGGGTACATCGAAGAGGCTCCGCTGGCCGAGCTGATGCCGCATCTCGACGCGATCAAAGTTGACCTCAAGGCGATCCGCGCGTCCTACTACCGCGACGTGGTGCGCGGGGAGCTCACGCCGGTGCTCGAGCGTCTGCAGCAGATTCGCAAGGCCGGGCTGTGGCTGGAACTCGTCTACCTGGTGGTGCCGACGCTCAACGACAGCGACGCCGAGTTCCGGGAACTCGGCCAGTGGGTTTTCCGGTATCTGGGCGCGGATGTTCCCCTTCACTTTTCGCGTTTCACGCCGCAGTACCTCCTGGAGCACCTTCCGCCGACACCGGTGGCGACGCTCGAGCGGGCGCACGCGATCGCCGGCGCCGAGGGATTGCGCTTCGTATATGTGGGCAACGTTCCCGGCCACCGGGCGGAGTCGACCTGGTGCCCCGGTTGCGGCGCCTTGGTGATCGAGCGCCGCGGGTACCGCACCTCGGCCGCGGGCCTGGCCGGCGACCGGTGCGTGGCCTGCGGGAGGGAAATACCCGGACGGTTCAAATGAACCGTTCGGCGTTTCTGTTGGGTTTCGTAGCCACCGGCGGACAAACCCTCCTGCTGCGGGAACTGGTGTCCTCGCTCGGGGGGAGCGAGCTGTTCATCGGGAGCGCGCTCTTCGGGTGGCTGGCGGCGGTCGCGGCGGGAGCCTGGGCGGGGGGTCGATGGCCCGGCCGCCTGCGGGCTGCGCTCCTGCTCGTCCTCGCCTCGCTTGTGCTCCCGCTCTGCGTGGCCGCTGCCCGCCTCGCGCCGCTCGCTTACGGCGTGGCGGTCGGGGAGGCAATCCCGCTCGTGCCGGCCCTGACCATCTCCTTCCTCGTTATGGCTCCCCTTGGGGTGCTCTCGGGCTGGCTCTTTCCGGCCGTGGCCGGGGAGCACGGGGCGCCGGCCGATGGAATCGTCCGGGTGTACCTGTTCGAGGGGATAGGCGCCTTTGCGGCGGGGCTCGCGGTCGTGCTCGCGGCCGGGACGGTGCTCTCGACGCCGGCGGTCGCGCTGGCGCTGGTGGTGATCGTCATGGCCGCCGCGCTCGGCGGCGGCGCGTCGATGCGGACGGTCCGGGGGGCGGGGGCGGTCCTGGCGGCGGTTAGTTTGCTGGCGGCGGTGGCGGCGCTCGACCATCCGCTCAACCGCGCGCTCGAGGCCGCCAAGTATGCCGGCTACGCGGTCGCGGCGTCGTTCGACACTCCCTACAGCCACCAGGCGCTCCTCCTGCGGGATGGCGCCTGGGTTTTGCTCACCGACAATGCGGTGGAGGCAACCCGACCGGACGCGGCCGCGGCCGAGAGTCACCTGCTGCCGGTCCTGGCCTACCGGCCCGGGGCGCGCGAGGTGCTTTTCATCGGACGGACCGAATTCGGAGTGAGCGCGCTGGCCCGCCAACTTCCCGATCTGACGGTGACTTCGGTGGACCCGCGCGCGCGGCTCACTGCGGCGCTGGCCGAGCACGGACTCGCCGGAGAAGGTGATCCCCCGGTGCACGAGCTGCCGCGGCGATTTATCGCGGGGGGGACCGGGCGGGGGGAGTTCGATGCGATCGTGCTCGACCCCGGCGACCCATCGACCTATCGCGCGGCCGGCCTGCTGACCCCGCAGTTCCTCGGTCAACTTCGGCGCGTGCTGAACGACTCCGGGGTCGTGCTTCTGGCGACGGCCTACGATACCGACCGGTTTGTCGGGCGGCGCGAGGCGGAATTGCTGGCGACCCTCCGGGCATCGTTCGCGCAGGTGTTCGCCCACGTCATCCTGTGGCCGGGGGAGCAGACGCTGCTTCTGGCATCCGATGCGGCGGTATTCGATGTCCCGCTGGATACGGTTTTTGCCCGCCTCGACAGTCTGCCCTGCCGACCCTTGTGGGTGAACTCGTCGTACCTGTTTGACCGGCTCAGCCCGCTGCGGACGGAGCGGCTGGAGGCGGCGCTCGCGGGGCAGGGAGCGCCGACCACGATCGATCGCCCCGCGCTGACACTGGAGCATATCGGTTTCCGGGCCGAGCGGCACCCGGTCGATGCCGCGATCGTCGGGCTGACCGGCTCGCCGGCGTGGTGGGCGGTCGGCGTGCCCGCGGCGCTGGTCGGCCTGATCGTCTGGGGCGCCGCCGGCCGACGGGCCGGCCGGCGCTACGGCCTGGTCCTCTATTTCGTCGCCGGTGCCGTCTCGCTCGCGGCCGAGCAGCTGGCGTTCTACGTGTACCAGTCGCGGGCGGGGTCTCTGTACTCCGAAATCGCCCTGCTGATCGGCGCCTTCATGCTCGGGCTGGCGGTCGGGACGTGGTATGCGGCGCGCCAGCCGCAGCAGCGCGGTCTGATCTGGCCCTCGCTGTCGACTCTGGCCCTGGCGCTGGCGATCTACCTGACTCTGACCGGCCGGATAGATCCCTCGGCCTTTCTGCTCTACCACATGCTGTTCCTCTTTGTGGCGGCGGCCGCCACGGGGAGTCTGTTCGTGGCGGCGACGCGGCGCTGCTATCCGAGCGCGGCCGAGGCCAACCGGGGGCTCGGGTATGCGTGCGAGCTGGCCGGCTCATCGCTGGGCGCCCTGCTGGTCCCGACCGTGCTGCTCCCGCTCTTGGGTGTCCCGGCGATACTGATCGGTCTGATCGGGTTGGTCGGGCTGGCCGGGGTCGGGGCGGCGATTGTCGATCGGCGCACGTAGGCGCGCGCGGTTGTGCGGCGGCCGGCTCGCCCCTATATTGCTTCAACGACACCACCTCTTGCGGAAAGGACGCGCCCCATGCGGGAAGAATTGCGCACCGGTTGTATGGATATCCAGCGCGGCCGGGGGCGGGATGATGCCGCCCGGTTGCGGCGTCTGCTCGAGGCGGCCTGGGATTGGGCGATGGCCGATCGCCCCGAGTGGGCGACGAGCACGGGTTATCCGAAGTACCATGACCGTTGGACAGACTGCTCCGAGGGCGCTTTCGCCCGGCGACGCGAGGCGACGGCGCTCCTGATCGAGACGCTCGCCGCCATCGACCGGGAGAAGCTCTCCGCGCGCGACCGGCTGAGCTACGATCTCTTTCTCTGGCGGCAGGAGCAGGACCGGGCGCGCCAGCGCTTCCCCGAGGAGCTGCTCGGGCTCAACCAGATGGACGGAGTGCAGCAGGACGCGGCGCGCATAGTCGGGCTGATGCCGGTGGAAACCGCGGCCCAGCGCGACGCCGTGCTCGCCCGGCTGGAAGGGCTGCCGCTGCTGGTCGAGCAGACGATAGGGCTGCTCGCGCAGGGGCTGGCGCGGGGGATCACGCCGCCGCGAGAACCGCTCCGGGAGGTTCCCCGCCAGGTGCTCAACCAGATCCCCGCCGCGGCGGCCGAGGCGCCGCTGTTGTCGGTGCTGCGCCGGCTGCCGACGGCTCTGTCGGGGGCCGCCCGCGAGCGGTTTTGCGCCCAGGCGACAGCGCTGTTTGCGGAGCGGGTGGCGCCGGCCTTTCGCGGCCTGCACCGTTTCCTCGAGGGGTCCTACCTGCCGGGCTGCCGGGAAACGGTCTCCTGGCGCGATCTGCCCGGGGGCGACGACTGGTACCGCACGCTCATCCGGTACTACACGACCAGCGAGCTGACGCCCGACGCGGTATTCGAAACGGGGATGGCGGAGGTCGGGCGCATCCGGGGCGAGATGGAGCGCATCATAGCGGAGACCGGTTTCGCGGGCGACTTCGCCGCGTTCTGCGAGTTTCTGCGCACCGATCCGCGTTTCTTCTGCACGAGCGCAGAGCAACTGCTGAGCACGTACCGCGACATCGCCAAGCGCATCGACCCCGAGCTGGCCCGCCTTTTCGGACGGCTCCCGCAACTGCCCTACGGAGTCATTCCGATCCCGCCGTACGCGGAGAAATCGCAGACCACGGCGTACTACCAGCCGGGATCGCTGCGGGCGGGCCGGGCCGGGTACTTCTACGCCAACACCTATAACCTGGCCTCGCGGCCGACCTGGGAGATGGAGGCTCTCACGCTGCACGAGGCGGTGCCCGGCCACCACCTGCACATTGCGCTCATGCAGGAAATGGAGGATCTGCCGGAGTTCCGCAGGTATTCGTGGCTGGAGGCATACGGCGAAGGCTGGGCGCTCTACGCCGAGAGCCTCGGCGAGGAGATGGGATTCTACCGCGACCCCTATGCGGAATTCGGCCGGCTGACCTACGAGATGTGGCGGGCGATCCGCCTGGTGGTCGATCCGGGCCTCCACGCCAGGGGCTGGACCCGGCAGCAGGCGATCAAGTTCTTCCGGGCGAATTCCAGCAAGGCCGACCACGATATCGCGGTCGAGATCGACCGCTACATCGTCTGGCCCGGCCAGGCAGTGTCGTACAAGACGGGCGAGATGAAAATCAAGGCCCTCCGGCGCCGGGCCGAAGAGCGCCTGGGGGAGCGTTTCGACATCCGCGCCTTCCACGATGAACTGCTCGCCCACGGCTGCCTTCCCCTGACCGTCCTGGAGGAGCGGATGGCGGGGTGGCTGGCCGGGCAGGAGGCGCCGGCGGCCCGGTGAGACCGGTCACTGGCGGAGGCGGTCGATATCTTCCTCTTTGCCGAGGATGATGAGCAGGTCGTGATCGCGGATGACGTAGTCGCCGCCGGGGGCGAAGATGTAGTCGCCGGTGCGGGCGTGTTTGGTGGCGATGACCTGGATGTTGAAGCGGGCGCGGAGCTGGATGTCCCTGAGCGACTTGCCCACGAAACTGTCCGGGGGGACGAGTTCGGCGACGAAGTGCTCGGCCGAGAGGGGCAGGTAGTCCAGCAGGTTGGACTGGGCCAGGGAGTGGGACAGGCGCGAGGCCATCTGCTCCTCGGGGATGATGGCGTCGTCGGCGCCGACCTTGATCAGAATCTTGGCGTGGTCGGCGGAGTTGGCCTTGACGATCACCTGGCGGGCGCGCAGCTCTTTGAGGTGGAGGGTGATGAGGATGGAGGCGTGGGAATCGACGCCGGTCGAGACGATGAAGGCGTCGAAGTTCTCGACCTCGAGGTGTTCCAGGAAGCGGCGTTCGGCGGCGTCGGCCACAATGGCGACGTGGACGATGTCCTGCAGATCGCGCACCCGGGCCTCGTTGGCATCGACCGCGGTCACGCGGCAGTGGAGGCGGGTGAGCTCGCGGGCGACGGTGGCGCCGAAATTGCCCAGGCCGATGACGACGAATTCTTTCATAAGCCCAACCAGTTTAAACTGTTGTTCCCTCTGCGGGACGGCGGCCGCGCTCAGCCGATGGCGATCGGTTCCTCGACATAAACGATCTCCCCGGTCGCGGTCGGCCGCGCCAGGCCGAAGGCCAGCGTCAGCAGTCCGACGCGGCCGATGAACATGGTCAGGATGATAACGATTTTTCCCGGCATATTCAATTCGGGAGTGATGCCGAGGGAGAGGCCGACCGTGCCGAAGGCGGAGACGACCTCGAAGAGGTTTTCGGCCAGCCAGCCGTGGACGGAGCCGGCGCGCAGGGGGGGCCGGTCCCAGAGGACGGCGAGCAGGGCGAGCATGGCGGCGACGACGAACACCGCGAGGATGAACACGCCGACTGCGCGGATGATGGACTCCTCGCCGATGCGGCGGTGGAAGATCGACGGAGTGCGGCGTCCCCGGAAGCGGTCCCAGGCGGTGGTGACAATGACGGTAATGGTGGTGGTCTTGATGCCGCCGGCGGTCGAGCCCGGGCAGGCGCCGATGAACATGAGCACCATGGAGACCAGCACGGCAACCTCGGTGAGCCGGGCCTGGGAGACGGAGTTGAAGCCGGCGGTGCGGCAGACGACCGCTTGGAAGAAGGCGTTGACGGCTTTGCCGGCCGGGCTGAAACCCGCCAGCGTGTTGCCGTACTCGGCAAAGAAGACCGCCAGCGTGCCGCCGACGAGCAGGACCGCGGTCGCGCTCAGGCAGATGCGCGTGTGCAGCGAGAGGCGACGGGACTGGCCGGAGGCGCGGTGGAGGAGCTCGGTAATGACGGCGAACCCGAGCCCGCCGAGGATAATCAGGGCCGCCACGGTCAGCAGGATGGCCGGCCGGTCGGCGCAGGCCTCAAGGTTGGCGGAGAAAGTCGAGAACCCGGCGTTGCAGAAGGCGCTGACCGAGTGAAAGACGGCGTGCCAGGCGGCCTGCCCGAGCGGCAGCGACCCGCTGAAGAGGAGGAAGAGGACCAGGGCGCCGATCAGTTCGATGGTGAGGGTGACGCCGATGACGGCCTGGAGGAGCGACTTGGTGCGCATGAAGGTCCCGGCGGCGAGCGACCCGGCCACGCCGAGCCGGTCGCGGAAAGCGACCTGTGCCCCGGCGGCGGCGATCAGGAGAGTCGCGAACGTCATGATACCGAGCCCGCCGAGCTGAATCAGAACGAGGATTACGACCTGGCCGAAGGGGGAGAACGCCGTGCCGGTGTCGACCACGGTGAGGCCGGTAACGCACACGGCGGAGGTGGCAGTGAAGAGGGCGTCGATGACCCCGACCGGCCGGGCGCCGTGACTGAGCGGCAGGCTCAGCACGAACGCGCCGAGCAAAATGGCGGCCAAAAAGTAGAGGATTGCTTTCCGGCCGGGATCAGCGCCGAGGAACTCCATCGCTGGGGGCCAATATGGCCGCCCGCCGACGGACCTGTCAAGGTCTGAATGGCGCACTAAGATTTCGCTCGACCTTTGCCCGCCGGCCTGTATCTTCTGAGGTGATGCTGAACAAGGTGCGACAGGCGATTCGGGACGGCCATCTCCTGGCGCCCGGCGACGCGGTCCTGGTCGGGCTTTCGGGCGGACCGGATTCGGTGGCGCTGCTGCACGCCCTGTGGGCGCTCCGGAAGGAGCTCGGCCTGGCCCTGACCGCCGTGTACATCAATCACGGGATCCGACCGGCGGCTGCGAAAAGGGAGGAGCGCTTCTGCGCCGCCCTGTGCCGGCAGCTCGCGGTGGAACTGACGATCGTGCGCGAGGATATCCCGATGCTGGCCGGACGGGAGCGGAAGGGTCTGGAGGAGACGGCCCGGGACTATCGGTACCGGATCTATGAGCGGCTCGCGGACGAGCGGGGCTGCCGGCGCATCGCACTCGGCCACCAGGCGAATGATCAGGCGGAGACGGTTCTGTTCCGCGTCCTGCGCGGGACGGGGCGGCGGGGGCTGGCGGGGATCCCGCGGAAACGCGGGCGGGTGATCCGGCCGCTTCTCGATGTGTGGCGGGATGAGATCCTGGGCTACCTGAAGGAGCATCGCCTGACTTTCTGCCGCGACGAGAGCAACCGGGACCTCCGGTTCCGGCGCAACTTTTTGCGGCACAAGGTCATGCCTCTTGTCCGGAAGAGCTTCAACCCGAAGGTAGAGCGGGCCCTTGCGGATCTGGCCGATACGCTGGCGGCGGAGGAAGAGTACCTCGAGGGAGTGCTGGCCGGGGTGCAGAAGAAGGTTCTCACAGAGACGCCGGGGGGCAAGTTTGAGCTTGATTTGCGGCGGTTTGATGGTTATGATAAATGGATCCGTCGCCGGCTGTTAAGGTATTGTCTTTCAAAAATTTCAAGCGACGGAACGAGCCCGGACAAAGAGGTGGTGGAACGCCTCGACCGGGCTGCCCTTGCCGGGCGGGCGATGCTGTCGCTCCCCGGCGGCGCGCGCGCCGAGCGCATCGGCGCAGTCCTGGTGCTGGGCCGTCGCGTCGGCGCCTTTCGCGCCGAATTGACTCCGGGCGTACCGGCGAAGCTGGAGCGGCCGCGGCTGAATATCACGGCCCGCATCCGGCGCGGCGGGTCGTCGGCCATTCGACCGGTGCGCCGAGGGCGGAAGGTCTATCTGGACTGGGAAAAGGTTGTGCCGCCTTTGGAGGTGCGCTCGATTCGGCCGGGGGATCGGTTTCGGCCGCTGGGTCTGGGCGGCCGCAAGAAAGTCGGGGACTTCCTGACCGATCGGAAAGTTCCCCGGCTGCGGCGGGACGAGATCCCGGTGGTGGCCGACCGCCACGGCATTGTCTGGCTCGTGGGTTGGGAAATTGCAGAGCGGGTAAAGATAGATAGTGCAACGAGGAAGGTGCTGACAATTGAGTGCAGCGAGAGATTACCAGGCCAAGCCGAAACCGTTTGAGTTGCTCCTGGCACAGGATCGGATCGCCCGACGCATCAACGAGCTGGGTCAGGCGATCACCCGCGATTACGCCGGGCGCACCCCCGTGTTTCTCGGCGTGCTCAAAGGGTGCGTGGTGTTCATGGCCGATCTCATGCGGGCCGTCAAACTCCCGCTGGAGGTGGAGTTCATTTCGGCCGAATCTTACCATGACGGGACCGCGCAGCAGGAATTGAAGCTGGACCACTGGTTCACGCGCTCGCTGCGCGGCCGGGACGTGCTGATTGTCGAGGGCGTCGTCGACTCCGGCCGGACGGTGGAGGCGATCAGCCGGGAACTGGCGGCCGTGGAACCGGCGTCGGTCGAGGTTGTTACCCTCATTGACAAGCCGGCCAACCACCGGCGCAAGCTGGTGATCAAGTATGTCGGGTTCGCGCTGGGCAACGAGTTCGTCATCGGATTCGGCCTGGACAACACCCAGAGGTACCGCAACCTCCCCTTCATCGGCCGGATGATCGAGGAGTGAGCGGTCGGGGGAGACACGTGAATTCCCGGGCGCCTGCCGGGTATAAGAGTCAGTTGCGGCTAACGAAGAAAACACAGCGGAGCATAGGTGTCTAGTCATAAGCCAAAGGGTTCCCCGCCCCCACCGGGTTCGGGGAGAGAGAACCGGCCGGACGGATCCAAGCAGCCGCCCGGACTGCGGGGGGCGGGCCGATCCCTCATGTTCTGGATCGCGCTGGCCCTGGCCGTCGTCGTCATCTACTCGTACATGAACTCCTTCTCGGGTGACCAGGCCGAGGTCACCTACTCGGAGTTCATGGCCGAGGTCGAGAGCGGCAACGTCGCCGAGGTCACGTTCAAGGATCGCGAGGTCCAGGGCAGTCTGCGCGAGCCGAAAGCGTTCGAATCGATCCAGCGGGGGCAGACGGTGACGAAATTCAAGACCCGGATTCCCTTCCCGGACTACAACTACGGGCTGGTGGACCGTCTCCAGAAGCAGAACGTCAAGATTATCGCGAAAACGGAGAGCCCGCTTTTGGGCTACCTCCTGGCGGCGGCTCCCTGGCTCCTCATCGTGCTCGTCTGGCTGTTCTTCATCCGCCAGATGCAGGGGGCGTCCGGTCCCCGGGGGCTGTTCTCGTTCGGCAAGAGCAAGGCCAAGCTGCTGACCGACGAGCGGCCGAAAGTGACGTTCAAGGACGTGGCCGGGGTGGTCGAGGCGAAAGAGGAACTGAGCGAGATTATCGATTTTTTGAGGGAGCCGGGAAAATTCCAGAGGCTGGGCGGCAAGATCCCCAAGGGGGCGCTCCTGCTCGGGCCGCCCGGCACGGGGAAGACGCTCCTGGCGCGGGCGATCGCCGGCGAGGCGGGCGTCCCGTTCTTCAGTATGTCCGGGTCCGACTTTGTCGAGATGTTCGTCGGCGTCGGCGCGAGCCGGGTGCGCGACCTGTTCGAGCAGGGGAAGAAGAATGCCCCCTGCATCATTTTCATCGATGAGATCGATGCGGTCGGGCGGCACCGCGGCGCCGGCCTCGGCGGCGGGCACGACGAACGGGAGCAGACGCTCAACCAGTTGCTGGTAGAGATGGACGGGTTCGAATCGAACGAGGGCGTGATCCTCATCGCCGCCACCAACCGTCCCGACGTGCTCGATCCGGCGCTCCTTCGGCCGGGGCGTTTCGACCGCCAGATTGTTGTGCCGAACCCGGATGTGAAGGGGCGGGAGGGGATTCTCCGCGTCCATGCGCGCAAGGTGAAGCTTTCGGAGGAAGTGGATTTCGAGGTGCTGGCCCGCGGCACGCCGGGGATGTCCGGAGCCGACCTGGCCAACGTGGTCAACGAGGCGGCCCTGCTGGCCTCGCGCAAGAACCGCGACGCGGTGACGATGGAGGATTTCGAGGAAGCCAAGGACAAGGTGCTCATGGGCTCGGCCCGGCGGTCGCTGGTGATCTCGGACGAGGAGAAGAAGGTGATCGCCTACCACGAATCGGGGCACACGCTGGTGGCCAAGTATCTGCCGAAGGCCGACCCGATTCACAAAGTGACGATCGTCCCGCGCGGTATGGCGCTGGGCGTGACCCAGTCGCTGCCGGTGGACGAGCGGCACACCCACTCCAAGGAGTACCTCGAGTCGACGCTGGCGGTGCTCATGGGCGGGCGGGTGGCCGAGATGATCGTGTTCAACCAGCTCGACACGGGCGCCGGCAACGACCTCGAGCGGGCGACCAAGCTGGCGCGGCGGATGGTGTGCAACTGGGGGATGTCGGAGCGGGTCGGGCCGGTGACGTTCGGCCGGACGGAGGACCACATTTTCCTGGGCCGCGAGATGGCGCAGACCAAGGATTACTCCGAGGCGACGGCCGAGCTGATCGACCAGGAGGTGCGGCGTTTTATCGAGACGGCCGAGGAAATCGCCCGCGGCATTCTCACCGCCCATATCGACAAGCTCCACGCCCTGTCACACCGGCTGCTGGAGAAGGAAGCAGTCGACAGCCGCGAGGTGGACGAAATCATCGGGCGCGCGCCGAGCGCGGCCGCAGAGGTGGAGTCGCCGACGCCGACGCCGGAACGGTGAGAAACGGCGCCGGGATCGGGAGTCTCCCGCCCCGGCCCCCGGCGGTCAGGATTCAATAGCGTGGACCACGAAAAAATCATGGCGGGCGTGCAGCTGATTCTCGAGGGGATCGGCGAGGATCCGAACCGGGAGGGGCTGGTGCGGACGCCCGAGCGGATGGCGGAGTACTTCGAGGAGGTGCTCGCCGGGTACGCCCAGGATCCCACCCAGGAGCTCCGCAAGTACACGACCTCCAACAAGGACGAGATGATCATCATCAAGGACGTCTCGTTCTACTCTCTCTGCGAGCACCACCTCCTGCCCTTTTTCGGCCTCGTGCACATCGCCTACATCCCGCAGAACGACAAGGTGGCGGGCTTCTCCAACATGGTCCGGGTGGTCGAGATCCTCGCCCAGCGCCTCCAGGTGCAGGAGCGGATGACGACCGACATCGCCGATGCCATGCAGGCGGCCATCGAGCCCAAAGGCGTGCTCGTGGTCGCCGAGGCGGAGCACCTGTGCCTGACCATGCGGGGGATCAAGAAACCGGGCAGCCGCATCGTGACCTCGGCGGTCCGGGGGATGATGCGGCGGCCGGCCACGCGCAACGAAGCGCTCACGCTCATGGGGCGCGGAGAGTAGGGGACCGGGTCCCCGCCCGCGCACCGATCAGTTGTCCGCCCGCCGCCGGGCCTGCACCTCCGAATCCCCCATCCGGAGAACCGCGTGCGACACGGAGCCGTCCTCCGAGAGCACAAACGAGAGCGTGATCTCCGCCAGCGGGTAGCGGACGAAGAAGGCGCCGGCCGCCTCGGCATACAGCTTCAGCCGGTCGCCATAGGGGTTGATGGCGACCAGACCATCGGCGCCGAGGATGATCTCGATGGCGCTTCCGGGGGCGATTTCGTAGACGCCGACATACGATTGAAGGGTGCTCTCGGGGAGGGACAGCGGCTGTTTTTCGGCGACTATGAGCCGGGCCGTGCGGAGGGTGTCGGCCGCCGCGTAGCGGGCGCCCAGCGCCCTGATGCAATCCTCTGAGTCCGAGGCATAGGCCACCAGTTGGGCCGCGCTCAGAGCGAGGTTGGCGACCGGCTCTCCGGCAAGCAGCGCGTCCTGCAGTGGCGCGCAGATCTCCAAACTCGCGGGGATAATGAACCCGTCGCGCAACACCGGCACCTCAGCGGCGGTCAGAGCCGTGCGGTGGATCGTCAGGCCGCGAAAATCCGAGGCGCCCGGACGAGCCCCCGTCCCGGGTCCGCCGCCCCCGAGGACAAACTGGAGGGGTTCGAGGCAGGCTGCGGCCGTACCGGCCGAAAGGCCGTCCACAAACAGCTCCGTCTCGCGTTTCAGGTAGCGCTGCACGAGCGCGATGTGGCGCTACCGGCCGGGCGCCGCACCGGCGGAAACGATCGCCGCACCGTCGCCGCCGCTCCAGATGACCCGGCCGTCGCCGTCAATCGCCAGGCTCGCGGCGTGCGTACGGGAGGTGATCGCGGCGATAGCGCCCGGTCCGTCTGTCCGGACTTGGAAGGCGAACGTAAATGAGTGGACCGGGTGTGACGGCACCCAGCTGAGCGGAAGGGGGCTGTCGGCGGTCCCGACCGTGACGTACCTTTCCCCGGAAAACTCCGTCACCGCTTCCTTTCCCTCCCGAAGCGCATCGAAGATGGTCGGCACGATGCTCAGGGACAACTCCTCGTGTCCGAGGTCGTCCGGGTGGCCCTCATCATAGGTGTAGCCGTCGAGGAGCCGCCCCCGGCCGTCGTCAAGGGCGCCGAGGAGGTTGAGGCCGGGGAGGTTCCAGGCGTAGAGCCGGAGGTTGGTGCGCTGGAGGTAGGCATACTGGGCTTCGGAGAAGCCGCTGTTGGGGTAGCACGAGGCGAGGATTGGCTGAATGCCGCGGTCGCGGCAGCGGGCAACCAGGCTGAGCAGGCCGGTTTCGAAGGCTGCGCAGACGGAATCGGGGTCGAGCGTCTCGAGGCCCTCGTTGGAGAGGGAGAGGGCGATGATGAGGAAATCGGGATCAGCCGGGAGGACGTCGCCGTCGAACCGGGCGAGAGCCTTCGCGGTGTTGTCGCCCGGCACGGACAGGTTGACCAGCCGGTAGCGGCGGGGATCGAGGGCGCGGCCGAGGCGGGCGGCCCAGCCGTTCTCCATGTCGTACCTGGTCTGGAACGAGGTCACCCAGCCGGCGGCCACGGAAGATCCGAGGACGGCGACCGTGAGAACAGAATCGGACGGGCGGCTATCGGCCGGGTCGGGGGCGGCGCCGGCGGAAACGCCAAGGGCCGCCAGAAGGACCAGAGCGCAGAGCGGTTTCATGAGCAGTCTCCCTGCAAGGTCGGTTTTCCGAGGGCGCCACAGCACCCCGCGGGGCTGCGGCTCATGCCTCTTTTGACCGGACCGGCCCCGGTCAGGTTGCAGGGAAAGGACCCCGGCGGGCCGGGACGAGACTGCCGGAGGCGCTCACGAACGGGCCGAGGCGCGCTCCATAAACATCTTCAGCGCCACCGCATGATTGTGGTCTTTGTCCCGCGCGGCATAGACCAGGGTGACGGTCCGGCGGGTGTGGAGGATCTCCCGGAGCTCCCCCACGGCCGGATTGGCGGCCAGCTCGGTGAAATAGCGGCGGCGGAAATCCGCCCATTTTTCGGGATCATGGCCGAACCAGGTGCGGAGTGCCGGCGAGGGAGCGATCTCCTTCAGCCATCGGTCGATCCGGGCGTCCTGTCTGACCAGGCCGCGCGGCCAGAGGCGGTCCACCAGCACGCGATACCCGTCGCCCGGCGACGGCGGTTCGTAGGTGCGTTTCAGTTTCATCCGCAGTTACCTCCTGGCCGAGTAACCGGGCGGCGGCCGCGGCGGTTCCGGCGACGCCGGCGGCTTTGCATTTTGAGTCTTGCATGGCGCGGCGGCGCGGCGTTATATATCACTCACGGGGACAAAAAAGCGGTATGTCCAGAGAAACGCTGACACATGACGGAACGAGCGGGCGGGCCATTCGGCTGGCCGACGGACGGCGCTTGTCGCTGGCGCGGCCCCTGATCATGGGCACGCTCAACGTGACGCCCGATTCCTTTTCCGACGGGGGGCGGCACACCTCGCGGTCGATGGCGATCGGGCGGGCGCTCGAAATGGAGGGGGAGGGGGCGGACATTATCGACGTCGGCGGTGAGTCGACCCGGCCGGGGGCGGCGCCGGTCGACGTAGACGAGGAAATGCGCCGGGTCCTGCCGGTGATCGAGGGGATCCGCAAGGCCTCGGACATCCCGATTTCCATCGACACCTACAAAGCCATCACGGCTAAAGCGGCGCTCGATGCCGGGGCCGACATCATCAACGACGTCTCCGGGCTGCGCTTCGACGAGGAGATGGCGGGTCTGGTGGCCGCGCGCGGCGTGCCGGTCGTCATCATGCACATGAAGGGGACGCCCCGGGACATGCAGAAAAACCCCCGCTACGATGATTGCCTGGCCGAGATCACAGCCTTTTTCCGGGAGCGGATCGTGCATGCCGAGCGGCAGGGGATCGCGCCGGCCCAGATCATCATCGACCCGGGGATCGGGTTCGGCAAGCGGCTGGAGGACAACCTGGAGATCCTGGCAAATCTCGGGCGGTTCCGCGATCTGGGTTTTCCGCTTCTGGTCGGCCCCTCGCGGAAGCGGTTCATCGCGATGATCCACCCGAGCAGCAAACCGGCTGACCAGCGGCTGGGGGGCTCGATTGCGGCGGTGGTTGCGGCGGCGCTCGGCGGCGCCGACATTGTCCGGGTGCACGACATCGACCAGACCATGGAGGCGCTGCGGGTGGCCCAGGCGCTTCGGGGAGCGGTCCGGTGAGCCTCTTCAGCTGGGGATTCGTCAGTTTCGGCCTGAAAGACCTGATCGACGTCCTGATTGTCTCGTTCATCATCTACGAGGCGCTCAAGCTAATGAAGGGGACGCGGTCGGCGCAGATCATCGTGGGGCTGTTCCTGGTTGCCGGAGTGGCGTTCATTGCCTACTGGTTTCAACTTGAGGGTTTGACCTGGCTGTTTTCGAATCTGGCCACGTTCGGGCTGATCGTGCTGGTGGTCGTGTTCCAGCCGGAGCTGCGCGGAGTGCTCGCGCAGCTCGGCCAGCGGCGCTTCTTCCGGCGGTTCGTGCAGCTCGAGCGAAAGAAGTCGCTCGAGGAAGTGTCGCGGGCGGCCCTGCGGCTGTCGGAGCTGCGCTACGGCGGGCTGGTGGTGATCGAACGCCGCACCGGGCTGCGGAATTTCGCCGAGTCGGGCAAGCTGGTCAACGCGGAACTCTCCAGCGAGCTGCTGGTCACCCTGTTTACGCCCTACACGCCGCTGCACGACGGGGCGGTGATTATTTCCGGCGAGTATATCGTGGCCGCCTCGGCGTCGCTGCCGCTGACCACCAACCCGCGCTACCGCAAGCTGTACGGGATGCGCCACAAGGCGGCGATCGGCGTGTCCGAGATATCCGACGCGGTGGTGGTGGTCGTGTCCGAGGAAACCACCGGCATCTCGATCGCCTATAACGGGGGACTGGAGAAAGACATCAAGAAGTCCGAGTTCCGCGACAAGCTGGCATCCTACCTGGCCAGGTGATCGGATCGTCGGGCTTTCCGCGCAAGTTCGCACTTGACAGCCGGTCGCCGGGGGGCGTTTCTTTTTCGGCAGACGCCGGGCCGGCGTCGCGGGCGACCGGAGACCGCCCGGACCGGGAGACGGCTCGGGGTCGCACGTTGCAGGACACAACCTGTAATTGCGGGAGAGAGGTATGGCAGGGAAGTCGGAGTCGATCGGGTCGTTTCTGCTGAAAGCTTTGATCCTGCTGGTGGTCATCGCCGCCGGCGTGTTTGCCGGATTCTGGATCTCATCAAAAACCGGGCTGACCGGAGTATTCGGCGGGAACGCCGCACCCCAGGAAATGATCAACCGCAGCAACGTCCGGGTCGGCGACATCTTCCCGCCGGTCACGGTGCGGCGGGACGGCGCCGAGACGGATATCCGGACGCTCCTGCTGGGCAAGCGGTCGCTGGTCGCGTTCGTGTCGGGCGCCTGCGAGCCCTGCCGGCTGCTGGTCGAGGAGGCCGCGCGGTGGCCGAGCGTGATCGAGGGAAACCTGCAGGTGCTCCTGCTCACGCGGACGCCGGAGGCGCACCGGGGGAGCCCGCTCTTGCAGGTGTACGAGATCCCGGCCGAGGTTCTCCCGCAGCTTGAGATCGGTGTCTTTCCCACGCTCTACGTGATCAACGAGGCGGGCGAGGTGCGGGTGGCGCTGTCGGGGTACAGCGAAGCGATGACCGAGGAGGTCCTCACCGGGCGGCTGTAGGGGAGCGGCCGGCGGGCGCCTCTTTCTTGCGTTTGACATTGGGCGGGCGGCCCCGTATCTTCCGCCGCTGTGACTGCAGCCGAGACGGAGAGATGACGACGCCGCTGAAGAATATACGCAATTTTTCCATCATCGCCCACATCGACCACGGCAAGTCGACTCTGGCCGACCGGCTTCTCCAGGTCACCAAGACCGTGTCGGAGCGCCAGATGCGCGAGCAGGTGCTCGACTCGATGGATCTCGAGCGGGAACGGGGGATCACGATCAAGGCGCACGCGATCCGGCTGGAGTATCGGGCCGCGGACGGCGCGGTTTACCAGCTGAATCTGATCGACACCCCGGGCCACGTCGATTTCACCTACGAGGTGAGCCGCTCGCTGGCCGCCTGCGAGGGCGCGGTGCTGGTGGTCGACGCCTCCCAGGGAATCGAGGCCCAGACGCTGTCGAACCTCTACCTGGCCATGGAGCACGACCTCGAGATACTCCCGGTCGTGAACAAGATCGACCTGCCGAACGCGGAGACGGAGAAGGTGGTCGCGGAGCTGGTCGACCTGCTCGGCGTGCCGCGGGAGGAAGTGCTCCGGGTTTCGGCCAAGCACGGGACGGGGATTACCGAGGTGCTCGAGGCGATCGTGCGCCGGATCCCGGGGCCGAAGGGGGATCCGGGTGCGCCGCTGCAGGCGATGGTGTTCGATTCGATTTACGACAGCTACCGGGGGGCGATGCCGCTCCTGCGGCTGTTCAACGGGACGCTGCGGACGCACGACCGCATCCGCGCCATGGCCACGGGCAAGACGTACGACGTCGACGAGGTGGGGTACCTGCGGCTCGGCACGGCGCCGGCGGAGGCGCTCGTGGCCGGCGAGGTGGGGTACCTGTTCGCCTCGATCCGCGAGGTGGCCGACACCAAGATCGGGGACACCCTCACCACGGTGGAGAATCCGGCGGCCGCGCCCCTGCCGGGCTTTGTCAACATCAAGCCAATGGTGTTTTCGGGCCTCTACCCGGCGGTGGCCGAGGACTTCACGCGGCTGCGGGAGGCGCTCGAAAAACTCGCGCTCAACGACTCCTCGCTCTCGTACACGCCGGAATCCTCGCAGGCGCTCGGGTTCGGCTTCCGGGTGGGATTTCTCGGACTCCTGCACATGGAGATTGTCACCGAGCGGCTCTCGCGCGAGTACGGGCAGTTGATCATCAACACCGTGCCGAACGTCGAATACCACGTCTACCGGACCGACGGGACGATGGCGGCGGTCGACAACCCGGCGGACATGCCCCCGCCGCAGGAGACCGACCACGTGCAGGAACCGTACGTCGACGCCCAGATCATCGTCCCGAGCGAATATGTCGGGGCGATCATGAAGCTGGCGACCGAGCGGCGCGGCGAGTACAAGAACACCGAGTATCTCTCGGCCGCGCGGGCCAACCTGTCGTACGCTTTCCCCCTGTCGGAGATCATCTTCGATTTCTACGACAAGCTCAAGTCGGTCAGCCGGGGCTACGCCTCGTTCGACTACGGCGTGCCGTACTACCGGCGCTCCGATCTCGTCAAGCTCGACATCCTCGTCAACGGAGAGCCGGTCGATGCCCTGTCGGTCATTATCCACCGCGACCGGGCCTACAGCTGGGGGAAGAGCCTCAATGAGAAGCTGCGGGAGTTGATTCCGCGCCAGATGTACGAGGTCGTGATTCAGGCGGCGATCGGCAGCCGGATCATCAGCCGGGCGACCGTCAAACCCATGCGGAAAAACGTGACCGCGAAGTGCTACGGCGGGGACATCACCCGCAAGCGGAAACTGCTCGAGCGCCAGAAGGAGGGGAAGAAGCGGATGAAGCAGTTCGGGCGGGTCGAGATTCCGCAGGAGGCCTTTCTGGCGGCCCTCCAGATCGAGCGGTGAGGGGAACGGCCTGTCCGGCCGCGCCGATCAACCCGCACGCGCAGGATTCACCACCTTGCCCATGAACAGGACCGCGCCCGATTCCGCCTCATGGATGATAAAGAGGAACGGGCGGTCGACCCGGAAAAGCGGCGGTAACGACGTCACCCCCCAGCCGATCGAGGTCACGGCCGCCGCCTCCGTCCCTTTCTCATCGACCTCCACAAACGTCTTGTGCTTCACCTCGCCGATATACGACCCGACGTCGGCGAAGAGGCGGCGGAAGTCGGCCGCTTCCGGATCGAAAGCAGTGCGCATGCCCATGCGCGTGAGGATGTCGTTGAGTGTCGCCTCGCAGGCGAATTTGTAGCGCGGCAGGAGAATCTCGAAGTCGGCGACGGTCGGCAGGCTCGACCACGTCCGCCAGGTGTCCGGGTCCAGCAGGACCACCAGCGAATCGACCGCCACCCATGGGTGCGGCAGGAGGATGGTCATCCGGAAACCGGAGCGGCCGTAGGGCAGGGTCGCCGCCTGAAACAACTCGTGCTCGCCGTACATCATCGGGCGCGCGGCGAATCTCCCGGGATCCTGCTCGATCTCATCTGCCGTCCGCTTCCACATCGTGGGGCAGAGCACAGTCGCACCGCCGCCGGGGTGGAAGGGGAGTTCCCGGGTGAAGTCCTCGTTGAAGGGATAGGTCCAGCTCGCCTTGAAACAGAGGGCGTTGATCAGGA